>JAAYZK010000062.1 GCA_012514895.1 Planctomycetota bacterium
CGCCCATCGCCAGCACGCCTTCGCCGCCGGGCTGGTAGCCGAGATAGCACCGTCCGGTGAGATTCAGTTCGCTGGTCCCCGTCATCGTGACGCTTCCCCGGCCGTACCCGCCCACGAAGGCGTTGGTGCCGACAATGGTGGAGATCGGGCCGTCCAGGGTCACGTCGCCCTGGACGCCGGGCATGAAGCCGACGTAGACATCGTTGAAGCCCACCCACGAGCGGCCCGAGACCGTCAGGCCGCCGGCGCCGCTTTCGCCGACGAACAGGTCGCCGGCCACGCTGAGGGAGCTGTTGCCGCTGACGGTGGCGCTTCCGCTGCCCGGCTCCATCAGTTCCCACATCCCGCCGATGACGGCCATGCCGCAGGCGACCTGGCCGGCGTTGGCGACGTCCAGCGAGCCGGTGCCGGAATAGCCCACCACCAGGGCGTCGGCCGCTTCGAGGCGGGCGCCGTTGGAGAGGCTCACGCTGCCGATGGTGCCCTCGGCGAAGCCGACGATGGCGGTCTGGGCCGTCACCCTGGCGCCGGGCTCCATCGTCAGGTTGCCGTTGCCGTACGACCCCACGATGAGGTCGTCGCAGGTCCACTGGCCGAACTGGGTGACGAGCATGTCGCCGCTGGAGCGGTGGAACAGGCCCAGCGTGCCGGTGGCGGAGACCATCTGCCCGTCAAGCTGCAGGAAGCCCAGGCCCGACGCGCCCACCGAGGCGGTGCCGGCCTGGAGGCTCTGGACCGTCATGGCGCCGCCGGAGCCCTCGAACAGGCCGACCTGGAGGATGGGGCAGTTCAGCGCGGCGTTGACCACCTCGGCCCAGCCGCTGCCCTCGACGCCGACGGCCAGCACGGCCAGGGTGCCGGTGAAATCCCGCAGGTGATACTCGCCTCCGGCGTCCACCGCCACCGACCGCGCCGTCACGCCCGCGGCGCCGTCCGTGGAGACGACGTCGCCGGGAGCCGGGACGGCGTCATCGGTCCAGTTCAGCGGGTTGGCCCAGTCCCCGTCGCCGCCGCCCCCGTCCCAGTTCACGGTCGCCGACAAGGCCGGCGCCGCCAGGGCCAGCACGATCACGATCGCAGGCGTCAGGATGGTCTTTGTGGTTCTCATCGTTCCTTCCCTTTCATGACAGCCGTCGGGCGGCTGTGGTGTGCTTCCTCAATTCGCGCCGCCGGCCGGTCCGCTCGGCACCCAGCGGCTCTGCCACATCGTCTCGTTCAACGCCTCAAAGGCCAGCAGGTCCACGTGGCCGTCGCACATCAGGTAGTTGGACCGGCCGTCGTGGGGGTCGAGGGTGAAGAGATTCACGTAATAGGTCCATGCATTGGTCCCGCCTTCGTATCCGCTGCCGCCGAGATCGTGCAGTTGGACTGTCGTCGACGGATGCGTCATCTGGTCGGGGACGGGGTAGTCGTCGGCCCTGTAGGTCACCTGGCCGTCGATTCCCTCGCGCCCGCCCATGACGGCGTAGCTGTACGTGGTGAAGTGATACCACCAGGGGTTGGTCTCCGGCCCCATCGCCAGCGTCGGGCACTGCAGGGCCGCGGCCCTCGGCAGGTTCTCCACACTGCCGCGGCGGCTGGGGCTCCACCAGCCACCGACGTAGACATCCTCGCCGTCGGGGAGGGTGTACCCCGAGGCGTAGACGTTCATGCAGTACGGCCACTGCTGATCATAGGCGTAGCCGTCGCCGTCAGGATCGTAGCCGTTCGACGCGTCGCCCTGGTCGTTGGGCGCCATCCACACGCCGTACTGGTGGCCGTACACGCCCCACGCCTGGTGGCAGGCGCGGAGGTTGTTGGCGCAGGTGACCGACTGGAGGCGCGTGCGGAGCGACTGCAGGCTGGGCGGTGCGACGGCGGCCATGAGCGACACGGCCGCCAGGGCCGCGAGACTCTGGCCCAGTGTCATGCGTTTCAGTGATGCGTTCATCACGTCTCCTTTCTTTCTCCGGCCGGCAGCGTCACGGCTCCGTCGGCGGCTGGGGCACCCAGCGGCTCTGCCACATCGTCTCGTTCAACGCCTCGAAGGCCAGCAGTTCGACGTGGCCGTCACAGAAGAGGTAGTTGGACTTGCCGTCGTGGGGGTCCAGGACGAATATCGAAAGCCCCCCGTTGCGGGACCACCAGGTCCAGGCATTGGTGCCCGACTCCTGGACCGAGCCGCCGAGATCGTGCAGCAGGACCGTCGTCGCCGGATGCGTCATCTGGTCGGGGATGGGATAGTCGTAGATATCGTAGCGCAGCGTGCCGTCCAGGGCCTCGTGCCCGCCCATGATGGCGTAGCTGTAATTGGTCATCTCATGCCACCACGGATTGGTCGGCGGCCTCATCGCCAGCGTCGGGCACTGCAGTTGCCTGGCAGTCATCCTGTCAGGCAACCCGACGCGCCCCTCCGGCGTCCACCAGCCGCCGGGGTAGTTGACCCCCTCGCCGTCGGGGAGGCTGTACCCCTCGGCGTAGACACTCATCGTGTATGGCCACTGCCTCCACATAGTACTGGCCTCCCCCTCGCCCAGAGGCGAGACGTTATCCCACGGCGCCATCCACACGCCGTACTGGTGGCCGTACACGCCCCACGCCTGGTGGCAGGCGCGGAGGTTGTTGGCGCAGGTGACCGGCTGGAGGCGGCTGCGGAGCGCCTGCAGGCTGGGCGGTGCGACGGCGGCCATGAGGGACACGGCCGCCAGGGCCGCGAAGCCCTGGCCCAGCGTCATGCGTTTCGGTGATGCGTTCATCACGTTTCCTTTCTTCGCGCGGGCGGCGTCACGGCACCGCCGGCGGCTGGGGCACCCAGCGGCTCTGCCACATCGTCTCGTTCAACGCCTCGAAGGCCAGAAGCTCGACGTGGCCGTCGCAGAACAGGCAGTTGGACTTGCCGTCGTGGGGGTCGGTGGGGATCAGTTCTGTCACTCCGGGGTAGATCCCGGTGAATCTGCTCCAGGCACTCCAATCCGAACTCTCGGGGTACGGCAGCGCGGCGTCATGCAGCAGGACCGTCGTGGCGGGGTGGGTCATCTGGTCGGGCACGGGGTAGTCGTCGATGGCGTAAGCCACCTGACCCTCGTCCGTCATGTGTCCGCCCATGATGGCGTAGCTGTAGGATGTCCATGGCGGCCACCAGGGGTTGGGCACGGGGCGCATCCCCAGCGTCGGGCATTTCAGAGATGCCGCCTTCGGGACGCCGTCAACCGCGCCGCGGCCCTCGGGGGTCCACCAGCCGTGGTCGTAGACATCCGTGCCGTTGGGGATGGCATGACCCGAGGCATAGACGTTCATCGTGTACGGCCACTGCGTGTCATACGGATAGCCATCGCCATCGTCGTTCACATTATCCCACGGCGCCATCCACACGCCGTACTGCTGGCCGTACACATTCCACGCCTGGCCGCAGGTGCGCAGGTTGTTCGCGCACATCACCGGCTGGAGGCGCGTGCGGAGCGCCTGCAGGCTGGGCGGGGCGACGGCGGCCATCAACGAGACCGCCGCCAGGACCGCGACGGCCTGACCCAGCGTCAGGTGTTTCGCCGGTGCGCCCATGGCGGTCACCTCCCCGCTCGGCGGCCCCGGCGCTTCAGGACGGCGGCCGTCCCCAGGATCAGCAGTGACAGCGACGCCGGTTCGGGGATCGGGACATGGGGGGCGCCGTAGTTCAGCTTCAGGATGACGAAATCGTCCAGCGTGACCTCACCGTCGCCGTCGAAGTCGCCGCCGCGCCAGTCCCCCTCGCCGCCGAAGGCGTTCTTCAGCGCGGTGAAGTCGTCCAGGTCGACGTCGCCGTCCATGTCGGCGTCGGCGCGGGGGATCAGCCCGTCGTACTGCAGTTCGATGCCAGGGTTGTTAGCCTCGATGAGGGGCAGCCAGGTGTCATAGGCCTCGGCATTCAGCGGATTGCCCCGCAGGTCGAGGCGTTGAAGCCCCGTCAGCGCCGCCAGGGCCGCGATGTCCTGGAGGCTGTTGTCGGCCAGGTGGAGCCACCACAGCCGCTCCAGTCCCGCCACGGGCCCCAGGTCCACCACGCGGTTGCCGTCCAGCAGGAGCACCTCCAGGCCGGCCAGGCCGGCCAGCGGCGTGATGTCGCGGACGGCGTTGCGGCGGAAGTCCACGTAGGTCAGCTTCGTCAGATCAGTGACGGTCGAGATGTCGGAGAACGTGCCATCCGTCAGCGACACGGCACAGAGGTTCACCGCCTGATCCAGGCCCTTCAGGCTCCAGATGCCCGTGCCCTCCAGGGTGATGACCTGGCCGGGCTTCGCCCGCCACGGGGGCACGGAACCACCGTCCGAAGAGGCCGCGCCGGCGTCGATCAGGGCCTCCGAAAGCCCCTCGTCCTCGAAACCCGGTACGAGCCATCGCTGGGCAAAACATGGCGTCAGCCCCATCATCACAACCAGCAGCCCCAGATACACCCTTCGTCGGATCATCGCCGTCTCCTCCCACTACCCCGGTAGGCGTCAACCCCGTGGACATCTCCCGCAACGTCCCCGGGCCGCGCCGGGCCGTCCGGTAAGCGGCCGGCGCTGGTATGAACATCCGCATCCTGGCGATCCATCCGCCACGTCGGCGGCGGCGCCCGCATGCGGGGCCTGCTAGGCTGGCCTGCAGTTCATCATGCCGCCAGGCGGCACTCCCTTATCCGGCGGGCGGGCCCGGTGCTTCGCGGTGCGGCCGAGCCGGTGGAATCCATCCGCCCGCCCCATCGCATCCCACGCTCTGAGCCCGTAACACAAACGGTATGCATTGTTGGGCGTGAAAACGACTCACCCCCTATTATACTGCGAACGGCGCCGCTGGCAAGTATCCGTTACCGATTTTTGGCTGTTAGGAGTTTGCCGGTGAACACCGTAGACCGCCAACCGCCAGATACGAGAATCACCTGACACGCCGGGCGCCATGAGGGACAGGCCAGGCAAGTGGGTTGCTCACGCGCCTTCGGCGCCGATCACGCCTTCCAGCGGCGAACTGGCGGTGGCGTAGAGCTTGCGCGGGATCCGCCCGGCGCGACGGCCGAGGTAGCCGGCCTCGACGGCGAGCTTCATCGCGCGGGCCATCGCCACGGGGTCGGCGGCGCCGGCGATGCCGGTGTTCAGCAGGACCCCGTCGGCGCCGAGCTCCATCGCGATGGTCACGTCCGAGGGCGTGCCGACGCCGGCGTCGACGATCACGGGATAGCCCCCGTCGCCCTCCTTGAGCATCTCCAGGATGATGCGGATGCTCCAGGGGTTCAGCACGCCCTGGCCCGACCCGATCGGACTGCCGGCAGGCATGACGGCGGCGGCCCCGGCGTCCTTGAGGCGCATCGCCATGATCGGGTCGTCGCTGGTATAGCACAGCACCGTGAAGCCCTCGGCCACCAGCGTCCGCAGTGCCTCCAGCGTGCCGACGGGGTCGGGCAGGAGCGTCTTCCTGTCGCCGAGCACCTCCAGCTTGACCCAGCCGGCGCCGGCGTTGCCCAGCCCCTCCAGCAGCTCGCGCCCCAACCGGGCGGTGCGGACGGCGTCATCGGCATTGAAGCAGCCGGCGGTGTTGGGCAGGAGGGTGTAGGCGTCGGGGTCCACGAAATCGAGGATGTTCCGTCCGCCCGAATCCAGGAGCCGCTCGCGCCGCACCGCCACGGTCACCACCTGGCATCCCGACGCCGCCAGGGCTTCGGCCATCAGTTCAAAGGTGGCGTACTTGCCGGTGCCCACCAGCAGACGGCTGGCCAGTGTGAACGATCCGACGGTCAGGGGAGTATGCTGCGCGTTCATGGGTCCTTCGCCCTTCCTTGCACCGGCGCGCCGGCCGATGCGTGCCATGGAAACGCCTTCAGCCCGGACCGCCCCGCGCCCGCCAAGGCAGGGGACGTTCCAGGCTGAAGGAGACGATCATCGGCGGGTCGTCCTCCGACCCGCTCAGCCGCCGCCGACGAGAGTGACGATCTCCAGGACGTCGCCCTCGGCCAGGGCGGTCTGATCAAACTGGGCCCGACGGACGAGCAGGCGGTTCCGCTCCACCGCCACGCGGCGCCGGTCGAAACCCAACTCGCCCACCAGGTCCGCCACCGTGGCCTCGGCCCCCACGGTGCGGGACTGCCCGTTGACCGTGACACGCATGGCGGCCGTGCCTACTTCTTCTTGCCCTGCTCGGCCCTGAACGCCAGGACGTCCGTGCCGCAGTGCGGGCACATCAGCTTCGGAGCGGGCGGCTGGGCGGGGAATCCCAACTGCCGGCGCACGTTGAACAGCACCTCGGGATTCACGAACCCCTTGCGGCAGTTGGGGCAGTAGATCCCCTGCACGACCGACTTGCCGGGATGGTTGCAGTCGGAGCATGCGGTCCGCGGCGGATTCATCCCGTGAAGCTCCTCGAACGTCAGTTCGTCGTTGAGCTTCTGGTAGTAGTCCTGCCGGTTCATGTCATCCGTGTAAGAGCACTTCGGGTTGACGCAGATCAGCGCCACGTCCTTGGTGATCACGCCGTCGCCGCCCCCGCCCTTGTCGCCGCGGGTGAGCGACCACACCATCGCGCCGACCGCGGCGATGATCACGACGATCAGCCCCCCCATCAGCAGCTTGTCCTTGGTGGGATCGCCGGTGCTGAGGTCCAGCTTCCTGCCGGCGACCTTCGAAATCAGCGGTGTCCGTAGCATATTCTGCTCCTCGATGTTTCCCGAAGGACTCAATAACCTCGTCAACACAAACACTTACGTCGAGACCGCGGGCACCGCACCGTTTGCGTGCCACGGCGCCGGCGGTTCGCCAACGATTGGTGGGTGATTATACCAGGCGCCGAGCAGCACATACAACGGTTCTTCTGAAAGGCGCCCGCACGGCGAGCGAGGCGGGAATCCGGTGCCCGCTGCCGGCCCACGTTCGAAGGCCAACGGCACTCTTCAGGCTTCGGGCTTCAGGAACGGCAATCCGAGTGTCGAATACCGAACAGGACACGTCGTTGCAGGGGGAATCCTTCTCACTGCCCCAGGGCGGTTTTGAGGACCTGCCCGATCTGGCTGGCGAACACAAGCTCCAGTCCCTTCTTGACTTCCGGCGGGAGCTGTGTCACGTCCTTGCGGTTGCGGGCCGGCAGGATGACGGTCGTGATGCCCGCCTGGCGGGCGGCCAGAATCTTCTGCTTGATGCCCCCCACCGGCAGGACGAGCCCGCGCAGGGTGATCTCCCCGGTCATCGCCACTTCGGGGCGCACCGCCCGCCCCCGCAGCAGGCTCACCAACGCCGTGACGATCGCGGTCCCGGCCGACGGGCCATCCTTCGGCACCGCCCCGGCCGGTACGTGGACATGGACGTCGGTCCGCCCCAGTTGCTTCTCGTCGATGCCCAGTTGCTCGGCGCGGCTGCGGACCAGGCTGAAGGCGGCGTGGGCGCTTTCGCGCATCACCTCGCCGATCTGCCCCGTCAGCGTCAGGCGGCCGTGGCCGGCGAAACGGGTCGCCTCGATGAACAGCACCCCCCCGCCGGCGGGCGTGTAGAACAGGCCCGTCGCCACGCCCGGCACGCTGGTGCGCTGGGCGATCTCGCTCTCGTACTGCGCCGGGCCGAGGAACTTCCCCAGGCCGCGAACGTCCACCGTGCGCTTCCGGGCGCTCCCCCGGGCGACCTTCGCCGCAACGGCGCGGCAGACGGCGCCGACCTGGCGTTCCAGCTCGCGAACGCCGGCCTCGCGCGTGTAGCGGTCGATGATCGCATCGAGGGCCGCGTCGGTGAACGTCAGCTGCGACGCCTTCAGCCCGTTCTCCTGCCGCTGACGGGGCACGAGGTAGCGCCTGGCGATCATGAGCTTCTCGCCGGGCGTGTAGCCCGGCAGTTCGATGGTCTCCATGCGGTCCTGCAGGGCCGGCGGGACAGTCCCCATGTAGTTGGCCGTGGCGATGAACAGCACCCGCGACAGGTCCAGCGGGACATTGAGGTAATGGTCCTGGAAGCTGTTGTTCTGGGCCGGGTCCAGCACCTCCAGCAGGGCGCTGGATGGGTCGCCCCGGAAGTCCTGCCCGACCTTGTCGACTTCGTCGAGCATGAACACGGGGTTGATCGAGCCGGCCTTGGCGATCTCCTGGACGATCCGCCCGGGCATGGCGCCGATGTAGGTGCGGCGGTGCCCGCGCAGCTCCGCCTCGTCGCGGATGCCCCCCAGGCTCATGCGGATGAACTTGCGCCCCAGCGCCCGGGCGATCGACTGGCCCAGGGACGTCTTGCCCACGCCCGGGGGGCCCACGAAACATAGGATCGGCCCGCGGCTGTGCGGGGCGAGCTTGCGGACCGCCAGGTACTCCAGGATCCGCTTCTTGACCCGCTCCAGCCCGTAGTGGTCGGCCTCGAGGATCCGCTGGGCCGCGGCGATGTCGAGGGTGTCGGCGGTCTGCACCGACCAGGGGACCTCCGTCAGCCAGTCCAGGTAGGTCCGGACGATGTGATGCTCCGGCGACGCCTGCGGGATCCGCCTGAAGCGCTCCAGTTCCCGCTCGGCGGTCTTGCGCACCGGCGGGGGCATGTCGGCCTTGGCGATCTTCTCGCTCAGCTCGTTGATCTCCTCGGTCCGCTCGTCGGTCTGGCCGAGCTCCTCCTGGATCGCCTTGAGCTGTTCGTGCAGGAAGTACTCGCGCTGGCTCCTGTCGATGCTGCTGCGGACCTGCTCCTGGATCTTGCTGGACAGCTCCAGCACCTGGAGCTGCTGGCCCAGTTCCTGGCTGATCTTGCGCAGCCGGTCGGCGACGTTCAGCGTCTCCAGCAGCCCCTGCTTCTGCCGCGTGTCCAGCGGCAGGTTCGAGGCCAGGAAGTCCGCCAGGGCGCCCGGCGCGTCGATGTTGTCCAGGACGAACCGGGCCTCGTCCGGCACGTTGGGCGACAGCTCGATGACCCGCGCCGCCTCCTGGCGGACGCTCAGCATCAGCGCGTCGATCGTCGTGGAGGGCTTGACGCGGTCGGGCAGCGGGGTGATGCGGGCGATCATGTACGGCTCGGACTGGACGTACTGGTCGAGGCGGGCGCGGATCAGCCCGTGGACGACGACGGTCTGGTGGCCCTCGTCGTTCCGCACCGCGCGCAGCAGGACGGCGGCGGTCCCGTACTGGTGGAGATCCTCGGGGCGGGGCTCCTCGACGTCGGGACGGCGCTGGGCGACCAGCAGGACGATCTTCTGCTTGGGCAGCACATCCTCCAGCAGACGGCGGCTCCGCTCGCGCCCGATGGTCAGGGGGATGACGGTCCCCGGGAAGACCACCGTGTTGCGGATCGGGATCACCGGGACGACCTCGGGGATGCGCACCGCCGCCGGTTCGGCGGCCGGCGCGTCATCCCCGGCGGCCGGCGGCGGGTCATCCGCGCCGTCGGCCCCGTCCAGCCTCATGCCGCTCCACGGGTTATGCATGTCGACGCCCATGGTCTGCTCCTGTCGCCCAACGACCCGGCGGGCACCCCCGCCGTCACGGCTGCGGGTTGTCGCCGGCGAACCGCAGCAGCACGCGGAACGTCCGGCCCTCTCCGTCGCGCAGCCCCAGCACGGCGCCGCGCTTCGGGTCGGCCTTCTCCAGCGCCTCGACGACGTCCTGGGCCGTGGCGACCTCGGTCTGGTTGACCGCCACGATCAGCAGCCCCGGCCGCAGCGCCAGCCCCCCCCCGCCGCCGCCGGGCACCTCGGTGATCACCGGCCCGCGGGTCGAGGCGTCGAAGCCGAACCGCCGCGCCAGCTCGGGCGTGAGGTCCCGCAGGGACAGGCCCCACACGCGGACTCGCTCCGGACGCGCCGGCGCCTCCTGGCGCCGTCCCATCCCGAAGGCCTCTTCCAGGTTCTCCGGCTGCTGGCCCAGCGTGACGGCCAGGTCCTGCCTCTGGCCGTCGCGCTGCACCGTCAGCGTCACCTCGGTGCCGGGGGCCATCTGCCCGATGGCGTAGCGGAAGTCCTGGGAATCGGCGATGGGCTCGCCGTTGAGGGCGACGATCACGTCGCCCACCTGCATGCCCGCCTGGGCGGCCGGGGCGTCGTCCAGCATGGCCACCACGCGCACGCCCTCGTCGGCCGGCTCGAAGCTGATGCCCAGGTACCCGCGGGCGACCTCGCCCGTCTCGATCAGTTGCGTCATCACGTCCCGGGCCAGGCTCGACGGGATCGCCAGCCCGATGCCCGCGAAGGCCCCGGTCGGTGTGACGATGGCGGTGTTGATGCCCACCACCCTGCCTTCCATGTCCACCAGCGGGCCGCCGCTGTTGCCCATGTTGATCGCCGCGTCGGTCTGGAGGTAGTTCTCGTACAGCCCGTAGACGGCGCCGCGCTGCGTGCGCCGGCCCTTGGCCGAGATGATCCCGGCGGTGACCGTCTGCGTCAGCCCCTGCGGCGAGCCGATCGCCAGGACCAGGTCGCCCACCTCGGCCTGGTCCGAGTCGGCCAGCTCCGCGGCGACCAGCCCGTCGGCGTCGATCTGGATGACCGCCAGGTCGCTCTTCGGGTCGCGCAGGATGTTCCCGGCCCGCAGTTCCCGCCCGTCGCCCAGAACAATCTCCACCTCGTCGGCATCGGCTACGACGTGGTTATTGGTTAAAACGTAACCCCGATCGGCATCAACGATTACGCCGCTGCCCAGCCCCTGGCGGCGGTACTCGCGGGGGCTCTCGGGCACGGCAAACCGCCGGCGAAGCTCAGGCGGCAGCCCCTCGAAGAAGTCCTCCGACATGCCGGGCCCCTCGACGTGCTTGACCACCCGGATCTCCACGACCGCCGGGCTGACCGCCCGGGCCACCTGCCGGTACAGCTCGCTCAGTTGCCGCGCCTGCGTCATCCCCGGCAGGGCCTCGCGGAGGGCCTGCGTCTGCCCCTGCGTCTGCCCGTACGCCCACCGCCGCGACACTTCCGGCGCTGCCCACAGGGCCAGCACCACCGCGGCCGCCACGATCACCACCAACGAAACCCTGTTCCTTCTGATCGATTCCATGTTGCGAAACCTCTCCCAGACCGGGCGACCGCAGGCGCCCATCCTGTCCACCTAAGTGTTTCCGTTTTCATTCTATACGAGGCACGGCAGCGGGAGTTCTGCCTTTTTCCGCCCTTGCGCTCCGACCCGGGCGGAACCGTGCGAAAGAGCAAACTCCTTACAGGAAAGGACCTGGCGGATCAAGCCCCACGGCCGCCCCCCCTTCCCCCCCCCGCCGGACGGGTCCGGACCGCGAATTCCCGGAATTGGGAACTGGGATTAGGGACAAGTTACAGAACCGTCATTGAGTTCCTGTATTGCCATGCAGGGATTCAAGTCCTTGCCAGTACAGGCGCCGATTCTGGCAGACCGTCCTGATCGACGTCCAGGAGTCTGTCCATCTGATGGGTTTCTGCGCGGACCCGGGAGTGGGAAAACGCGCCGGGGGGACGTCTTTGAGCTTTGATCGCGACGGTCCGGCCGCTATCGTGCGCAGGCGGCACAGTACTCCCGGTACAGGAGAATGGCATGATTCGTTTGGGTATCATCGGTACGGGCGGCATGGCCAATGCACACGCCCGGGCCTTCGGCGCCATGCGGGGCGTCGCGATCACCGCCTGCTGCGACGTCAACCGCGCGCGGGCCGAGGCCTTCGCTACCCGGTACGCCATCCCCAAGGTGTACGACGACTACACCGCCCTGCTGGACGACGGGCGGGTCGACGCGGTCGCCTCGGTGACCCCCGACAGCGTTCACGCCGAGGTCGCCATCGCCGCGGCCCGGCGGAAGATCCACATCCTCAGCGAGAAGCCCCTGGCGGGCAACCTGCCCGACGCCCGCGCCATGGCCGAGGCCGTCGAAAAGGCCGGCGTGATCAACATGGTCAACTTCTCCTACCGCAACTCGGCGGCCCTGCAGCGGGCCTCCCGCGCCGTCGCCTCCGGCCAGATCGGCCGCGTCATGCACGTGGAGTCCAGCTACCTGCAGAGCTGGCTGGCGCAGGATGCCTGGGGCGACTGGCGGACCAGCGACACGTGGCTGTGGCGGCTGTCGACGGCCCACGGGTCGCTGGGCGTGCTGGGCGACGTCGGCTGCCACATCTACGACATGACCGCCCTGCTCGCCGGCGACATCGGCGAGATCGCCTGCCGCCTGCAGACCTTCGACAAGGGGCTCGGCTCGGTCCACGTGGGGCCCTACGTCCTGGACGCCAACGACAGCTTCGTCTCCACCGTCGGCTTCGTCAACGGCGCCGTCGGGACAATCCACTCCTCCCGCTGGGCCAGCGGCCACCACAACAGCCTGCGCGTCCGCGTGTACGGCGACGAGGGCGCCGTCGAGGTCGACCTCGACCACTCCTACAGCGAGTACCGCATCTGCCGCGGCAAGGCCAACCTCCGCAAGGCCGTCTGGCGGACCGTCACCTGCGCGCCGACGCCCACGAACTACCAGCGGTTCATCAAGGCCGTCCGCACGGGCGCACCGGACCCCTCCGACTTCGCCAACGGGGTGAAGATCCAGGCCTACCTGCACGGCAGCCTCGAGTCGGCCTCGCTGGACAGCCGCCCGGTGCGGATCCTGCTCTGACGGCGGCGGACGCCTGCTGCTTCTGCCGGTCGGCCCCCGCGGGTCAACGGCTCGTGCCGAAGTTCTGCTTGACGATCACGAAATCGTCCAGGTCGACGTCCCCGTCCTCATCGCAGTCGCCCCCGGCGGGGCCGCTCGTCACGCCGGTGCGGCCGAAGTTCTGCTTGACGATGACGAAGTCGTCGAGGTCGACGTCGCCGTCCCCGTCGCAGTCGCCGCCGACGGCCGTCTCGCCACCGACGGCGATGACCACCTCATCGCTGGCCGTCTCGCCGGTGGACGTCTGGATCGTCAGCGTCAGCGTGTGCTCGCCGACGAACATCGGCACGGCGAGGGTGGCGCCGCTGCCGATGTAGGCGCCCTGGAAGGTCCAGGTGTAGGCGGTGATCGGCCCCAGGAGCGAGTAGGACCCCGACCCGTCCAGCGTCACGAACTCCCACCCGTCGCCGTTGGCGTCGACGACCGTCCGGTCCTCGCCGGCGTCGGCGGCCACCGGAACAGTGCTGCCGTACTCGTAGGCCCCGGCGTCCGTCGTCAGGCCGAAGGGCCGGTACAACTCGTCGGCGTCCAGCGACGGGGCATCCGCGGTCGTGCCGGCGTCGATGGCCGGCGAGCCGGCCTTCAGGCGGAGGTTCCAGTGGCGGGGGTCGACGAACCAGGCGTTCTCGTCCTCGGCCAGGCCCATGGTCCGGTTGTGCGACTGCACCAGGTTGACGTGATCGGCGGCCGGGAGGTTGTAGCGGTGGGCGATGTTGTTGCGGACGACGCAGTCGCGGCAGACCGTCCCGTCCTTGTGCCTGCTGACCTCGATCCAGGTGTTGCGCGACACCGTCCGGTCCATGTAGTCCTGGCTGTACACGGTGTTGTTGACGACCGTGCAGCCGTCGGCGCCCAACAGGGTGATGCCGTGCCAGTGGCTGACCATGCAGACGTTGTTCTCGACGAGCCAGTTCATGAACATCCCGTCGAAGCAGCCGATGGCCTGGAGGGACCCCGGGTGGGGCTGGTTGGGGTCTTCGCGTTCGATGATGACGTTGCCGCGCAGGACGACATCGTGGATCGGCTGGCCCGGGGCGTAGTTCATGAAGCCCTGGATGCCGTCGTCGTGGTTGTCGTCGACCTTGTAGCAGTTCCGGATGAGGTTGTACTGGTAGACCGTGCCGGGGCCGGTGGCGCGGATGCCGTCGCCGGAGAAGTTGGTGACCTCATTGTACTCGACCAGCGAGTCGTCGGACTGGCCGTAGATGCCGAAGTGGACGTTCAGCATCCGGTTCCGCCGCGCGGTGAGGTTCTGGCCCTGGCTGCCCAGGCGGATGCCCTCGCAGGCCTTGCCGACCCAGTCGGCGGCGGTCCAGCCGGAGGTGTCCATCACCGAGTAGAGGAAGCAGTCCTCGATGACGACGTGGCGGCTGATGCCGATGAAGCGGGAGAAGACGTCGAAGAGAACGACCTGCTCGTACACCGGCGCGGCCGAGGGGGTGATGGTCAGCCCGCGGAAGGTCCAGAAGGACCCCGGCGCAATGCGGACCCGCTTGAGCACGGGGCTGTGGCCGGGGGCCGCCTCGATGATGATGGCCTTGCGGTTGTACCACCCCTCGATGTTCACCTCGCCGTGGTAGCCGCTCAGCAGCAGGATCGTGTCGCCGCCCTTGATCGGGGCGCCGGGGTTGATGGGCACCGACCCCTTGCCCCAGGTCTCGATGAGCCCGCCGGTGAAGACCTGCTCGATCGTCCGCCAGGGGTTCGCCTGGCTGCCGTCGCCGGAGGGACTGCCGTTGACGGGGTCGACGTAGAAGGTCGTACCCGGGGCGGCCGTGGTCATCAGGGCCAGAGCAACTGCCGTCACCGCCATCGTGTAACGCATGCCGTCCTCTCCCTCTCGCTCGTCGTCACCGGCCGAAGTTCGCCTTGAGGATCACGAAGTCGTCCAGGTCCACGTCGGCGTCGGCGTCGCAGTCGCCTTCGGCGGCGCCGGCCGTCACGCCGGTGCGGCCGAAGTTGGTCTTGAGGATCACG
>JAAYZK010000487.1 GCA_012514895.1 Planctomycetota bacterium
CCAAAGCCTGCTTCAACTCTGCTGCGCTAAGCCGTTTGCCTTCCATGACTTACTCTCCTTGATCTAAGGCTTGTAAGTCACTATAAATAAAGAGCTAACATCGCGCCAGAAAAAAGTCTCACACACCTCGGGCGTCCCGGCCGGCGCCCCGCCGGCGGGAGGGCTGCAACGGGCCGTGCGCCGGGGGGGCGTTTGCTTGACAGCGTCGGCCCGGGGACCATACTGGTGTCGGACGGGCCGCCCACGATCGGGAGCACCGAGGCGCCATGGAGAGCCGTGGATTGATCGCGACGCTGTACAAGTACCTCGGCAGGGACCTGCTCCGGACGGCCGTGCTGGCGGTGGCGGCGTTCACGCTGGTGATGACGACCTTCGCCGTCATTGAGCCCTTGCGCAAGCAGGGGTTGCAGGCGACGCAGGCCCTGCGGCTGTTCGTGTACCTGCTGCCGGTGATGTGCTCGCTGACGCTGCCGATCGCCGCGGTGTTCAGCGCCACGTTCACGTACGGGCGCTTCTCCATGGACAACGAGCTGACCGCCTGCCGCGCCGGCGGGGTGAGCACTTACAGTCTGCTGATTCCCGCGGCGATCCTGGGGCTGGCGGTCGGCGGGTCGACGATCTACCTCAACAACGAGCTGGCGCCGAAGCTGGCGCGTCGGGGGGAGCAGACCGTCAAGGCCAACCTCCAGGGGCTGCTGTACCAGAAGCTGCGGACGGATGGGTTCATCCGGTTCGACGCCTGGCTGCTGCACGCTGACGCGGTCGACCTGGACACCGGCCGGTTACACGGGGTCGTGGCCGTCGACGGGGATGCGGAGAACGCCTCGTTCTACACGGCCAGCACGGCGGTGGTGGAGTTCCTGCAGGAGGGCGATCAGACGGAGGTGCGCGTCCTGGCGATCCACCCGACCAGCGGCGAGCAGCAGGGGTTCATGATCTACGAGACCAGCCAGTGGTCGATCGGCCCCTTCCCGATCGGCCAGCCGTTCCGCGAGAAGGCGGCGTTCTACGACTGGGACGAGCTGCAGGCGATCAAGGCCAACCCGATGAGCAGCGAGGTGGTCGCCGGCAAGCTGCAGCACATCCAGCGGCTGCTGCTGGCCGACGAGCTGTACCGGGAGATGGCCGACACCCTCAACGCCGGGCAGGTGTACGAGCTGACCCAGGCGGAGGGGGGGCGGCCCCAGCGGTACCGCTACCAGTTCCGGTGCTCGACGGCCTGGATCGACCGCGACCACCACCTGGTGCTGGGCGGGTCGACCAGCGACCTGTCGGACCCCCGGCCGGTGGCCCTGGACGTGTACACCCCCGACGGGAGCCTCCACCGCAGCTTTCACAGCCGCCTGGCCCACCTGAAGGTGTCGCGGCCGCGGGAGGGCGCCTGGTCGGTCGGGGCCGGCGCCGCCCAGGCCCCCCTGATCAGCGTGACCCTGGAGGACGTGGAGGTCCTCGAGGCCGACGCCGCCGACATGAGACCCTCCAGCAACCGGCGGGTCAACTTCGGCGAGCTGGAGATGCCCGAGGGGATCGCCCGCCAGCGGCGGACGGTGGACCTGGAGACGCTGTACAACCGGCCGGAGGACTACCCGGCGGTGCTGGCCGAATCGGAGGACCTCCGGGAGTACATCGAGACGGACCTGCGTCCGCGGGTGATCGCCGAGATGCACGGGCGGCTGGCGTACGGGGTGGGGTGCCTGCTGCTGGTGCCGATCGGGGCGGCGCTGGGGCTGGTCTACCGCGGGGGGCACCTGCTCAGCGCGTTCGCCCTGAGCTGCATCCCGGCGATGGTCCTGGTCATCCTGATGGTCATGGGCAAGCAGATGATCGCCAACCCCGGCGCCCGGGACGCCGCCGGGATCGCCGCGATCTGGGGCGGGGTCGTCCTGCTGGGGGCCCTGGCGGCCTACCTGTACGGAGTCGCCCTTCGGCGCTGACGATGCGAACGCTCGACCGCTACATCCTGCGCAGCTTCCTGTACAGCTACCTGCTGTGCTTCCTGGTCATGATGGGCCTGCGGATCGTCTCGGACCTGTTCGTGAACATGGACGAGTTCTCCGAGCTGCCGATCCGCGGGCCGCAACTGGTGCTGTACGTCGTGCAGTACTACGCCTTCAACAGCCTGATCTACTTCCAGGAGATGAGCGGGGTCATCCTCGTGGCGGCCGCGGCGTTCAGCCTGGCGCGGATGAACCACACCAACGAGCTGGTGGCGGTCCTGGCGTCGGGGGTGAGCCTGCACCGGGTGGTGCTGCCGGTGGCGCTGGCGGCGGTGCTGCTGGCGTCGGTGGGGGTGGTCAACCGCGAGCAGCTCATTCCCCGCGTGAAGGACCGCCTGGTCCGCGACCGCGACGACGCGCCGGGCGAGAGCGACTACCCGGTGCACCTGGTCGTGGACGACGAGCGGAACGTGTGGTACAGCCGCACCTTCCGCGACCGCCGGGACGAGCAGTGGATGGTCGCCCCGCTGATCATCTGCCGCGATCGCCAGCTCCGCCAGACCGCCAAGGTGGCCGGGCTCCGCGCGACGTGGCGGGACGGCTGGTGGCGTGTGACCGACGCGACGGTGGCGCTGCTGACCCGCGGGGGCCGGCGCGGGGGGGTGAGTTCGTCGTTCATCTGGACGCCCCGCTCGCCGCAGGTGCTGGCCGCCGGCGGCAAGGGGACGATCGGCCCGGCCGACCGGATCCGCATCGACTACGAGAGCCTCGACCGGACCGCCGACCCGCAGAATCCCTGGCTGAACCGGCCCCGGTTCGAGATCCTCGCCCCCCCGGCGATCGACGCGCCGCCGCAGACCCCCCCGCGGGTGCTGGCGACCATCGCCGCGGTGCAGGCGTGGTACGGGCCGGCGGCGGGGGGGCGGGGCGAGAGCGGGTATCACCTGCTGGGCCCGGCGGAGCTGCGCGACACGGACGTGCGGGACTACCGGCCGCTGGCCAAGGCGCTGGCGCGCTGGGCCCGGGAGCCGGACGGGTCGATCGAGCAGCGGCTCTGGTCGCTCCTGCCGGCGGCGGCGCGGGCGGACATCGAGGCGATTGCCGCCGAGCCGGACGCGGCCCGCAACCCGGCGCGGCGGCAGCGGATCTTCGGCGCCCTGGCCGCCCTGGTCGACGGGCCGCTGCTGGCCCGCCCGGCCGACGCCGGCGACGGGCGGTTCGACCTGCCGCCGGTGGACCGGACGGCCGTGGCGTCCGGGGAGGCGTCGTCGGCCGAGCAGGTGCGCCGGATCAACCGCCTCGTGCTGGACGGGCTGGCCGGGCCGTGGCTGGTGGGCACGCAGGGCATCCTGCGGATGCCGACGAGCCTGACCCCCGACGACATCCGGCTCCGCCGGGACAGCGCGTGGATGGAGTACATGTCCAGTCGCGAGATCGGTCGCCTGCTGCGCGAGGGGCAGATTCCCGACGTCCGGGCCGCCCAGTTGATCCGCCACAGCCGCGTCGCCGCACCGGTCGTCGAGGTCATCATGCTCCTGCTGTGCGTGCCGTTCATCGTCTCGCGCGACAGGCACATCAAGACCTCGGCGCTGCTGGCGGTCGCCGTGGTGGGGGGCTTCCACGTGTTCGTGTTCGGCTCGCGCTACCTGGGGGCCGAAATGCTGGGGGCGCTGTCGGCGGGTCTGACGGCGTACGGCGCGCCGGCCCCGGCGCCGGTGTGGGGGCCGATCCTGGCGGCGATGCTGCCGATCGTGGCGTTCGCGCCGGTGGCGATCCTGCTGCTGATGTCGATGGAGTCCATGGAGCCCAGCGAGTCCAACCGCACACTGGGGCAGATCCTCACCACGGCCCAGGGGCGCCTGGATCGGCGGACGTTCTGGCTGACGGGGGTTCCGCCGGCCGGGGGGCTCTTCGCGGCGGCGCTGCTGATCGACGCCCTGTGGATCCGCCGGCCGGGCCTGATCACCTGGGCCGCCGTCGCCGCCGTCGCGTGGCCGTCGCTGGCGATGCTGATCAAGCGCTGCCACGATCGCGGGCGCCCCGGCACGTTCCTGCTCGTCCTGGCCGCCCCCGCCATCGCCTGGCTCTGGATGGCCGTGGCCGGCCACACCCTGCTGGTCTGGGCCCTGTCGGTTCCCGTGATCGGCTGGGTGGCCGTCGACCTGCTGGTCCTGCCCGGCACCGCGGGCCCCAACACCTACGGCCCGGAGCGGACGGCGTAGGCCCTCACGGACCCTGCGGGGGCGGGGGCTCGGCCGGCGGAGACGGCGGGGTCTCCCCGGGCGGGGCGGGCCGGCGCCGGCGCCGGCGCTGCGGCTGCGGGCCGGTGTGGCCGAGGGGCTCGACGTCGGCGAGGTTCACCTGCATCTCGAACGCGCCGCTCTGCACGACCGCGATCGCCCGGGCCTCGTCCACGCGCACCAGCGTCGCACGCTTCTGGAAGGGCACGACGTACACCTCGCTGCCCGGGTCCATCGCCGCGACGGTGCGGCGGTTGGCGCGGGCGCGGGCGGAATCGGCACGGCGGTGGGGGACGGGCCGGTCGGCCTGGCCCTGCTCCTGGTCCTGGTCCCGGCCCTGGCCCTGGCCTTCCGGCCGCCCGGCGCGCCGCCGCCGGTCGCCGAAGGCGCCGGATTCGGGGAACAGCTCCTGCAGGCGAAGCTCCAGCGTCTGTCCGTCGGCCTCGACCGTGACCTTCCCGCCGGCCAGGTCCATCGCCTGGACGGTTCCGCGGCCGGGGGGGCGGTCGAAGGCGACCGCCGCGCCCACCGCCAGCGTCGCGATCCGGTCCAGCCACGCGTTGACGTACGCCTGCCGCTGCTCGATCGCCGCCAGGTGCCGGCGGGCCGCCTGCTGCAGGCGCTCGGCCTCCTCCAGCCGCCCCTGAACCTGACGCGCGTGCTCGGCGGTCTGGCGGCGCAGCGAGAGGATCTGCTCGGCGCCCGCGGCGGCCGGCTCGGGCATGAGCTCCTGCAGCGGGATCTCCGCCTCCATCCCGCCCATGTTCACCACCGCCACCTGCCGCGACAACTGCAGCCGCACCAGCGTGCCGGTCCGCTTGAAGCGGCGGACGAACAGCTCGTCGCCCGGCTGCATCGCCGACAGCCCGGCCAGCCAGTCGGTGAACTGGTCGGTCAGGCCCTGGAGGTCCGCCAGCTTGCTCTGGTAGAGCTCCTGGTGCTGCTGCGCCTCGAGGCGGGCGGCCTCGGCGGCGGCGCGGGCCTCCTCGCTGGCCTGGCGGACGACCGAGGTGGCGCGGATCGCGCGACGGAGCTGGCGGCCCGTGCGGGGCAGGTGCTCCCGCGCCGCCCGGAGCACCGATTGCGGCAGGCCGTAATGCTCGGCCACGGCGATCGCGTGCGACTCGCCCGGCGTGCCGATCAGCAGCCGGTAGGTGGGGCGGAGCGTGGCGGTGTCGAACTCGACCGAGGCGTTCTCGACCCGGTCGTGGTTGTACGCGTACGCCTTCAGCGTCCCCAGGTGCGTCGTGATCATCCCCGGGCAGCCCCGCCGGCGAAGTTCGTCCAGGATCGCCTGGCCGATCGCCCCGCCCTCCTCGGGGTCGGTGCCGCTGCCCAGCTCGTCCAGCAGCACCAGCGTGTGGGGATTGGCGCGGCCGAGGATGTGCTTGATCCGCATCAGGTGGCCGCCGAAGGTGCTCAGCGACTGCTGGAGGCTCTGCTCGTCGCCGACGTCCAGCAGAACGTCCCGCAGCAGCCGCAGCGTCGCGCCGCGCCGGGCGGGGATGTGCAGCCCGCTGTGGGCCATCAGCGACAGCAGCCCGACGGTCTTGAGCGTCACGGTCTTGCCGCCGGTGTTGCTGCCGGTGATGATCAGCAGGTCGAAGTCGGCCCCCAGCCTCACGTCGATCGGCACGACGTCGTGCCGCTGGTCGGCCTCGACGCCCTGGGCGTCCTGGCGGGCGGCCTGCTCGACCAGCAGGGGGTGGCGGCAGGCGTACAGGACGATCGGGCCGCCCTCGGCCACCTCCGGGCAGGTCATGTCGAACTGGTAGGCGTACTGCGCCTTGGCCGCCAGCAGGTCGATCTGCGCCAGCGTCCGCAGGCACCGGGCGATGGCGCCGGATCGCCGGTGGACGGCGATGGCCAGCTCGCCCAGCAGGCGGGTGATCTCGTCGTGCTCCTTCTGGGCCAGCGCCACCAGGCGGTTGTTGAGCTGGACGCACTCGGCGGGCTCGACGAACAGCGTCGCCCCCGTGTGGCTGGCGCGGTGGACGACCCCCGGCAGGCGCCCGCGGTGCTCGGCCTTGACGGGGATGACGAAGCGGTCCTCGTGCATCTGGACCGTCGTCGCCTGCAGGTACTGCGCCACGTCCGGACGGCGGACGAAGGCGTAGACGATCTGGCGGATCTGCGCGGCGCAGCCGGCCGCCTCCGCCCGGATCGACGCCAGGCGCGGCGACGCCGAGTCCCGCACCTCGCCCCGCTCGTCGATGACCCGCTCGATGGCCTCGACCTGCGGCGTGAAATCCTCCAGGCGGGCGGTCATCTCCACCAGCAGCGGGGCCGACGCCCCCAGCGCCTCGCTCCAGCGGCGCACCTCGCCGATGCCCTTGAGCGTCGAGGCGATCGCCGCAAAATCCTCGCCCGTCGCACCCCCCGAGGGAACCGCGCGATCCAACGCCGCCGTGATGTCGGTGATCCCCCCGAACGGCGGCAGGCCTACCTCCCGCAGCGTGTCGACCATCTCCGTCGTCTGCGCCAGCCACGTCCGCACCCGTCCGGCATCGCTGCTCGGGGCGATCCGCCGCGCCAGCCCCTCGCCCAGCGCGCAGCGACAGAACCGCGAGAGGATCTCGCGGACGCGATCGAATTCCAGTTTCTCCAGTGTGACCGGATCCATAACGCACAACAAACTATCTATTATACCGCGCAGCCCCGGAGAGAGACCATGGTTCACCAGAGGCGGCGGGTGGTTGAGACGAGCGGCCACCGCGACAGCCACGATCTCACCCCCGGCGCCAGCCTCTCCGCCCGATCCGACTCGTCCGACGACGCCAGGCGCGCACAAAAAGACCCCACCTCCGAGGAGGCAGGGTCTTTTGTAATGCGAATAGAGGGCCATCGTTCGCCGCACGTCGCCGTGCGGCCATCCCGGCGGACCG
>JAAYZK010000488.1 GCA_012514895.1 Planctomycetota bacterium
TACCATACTTCACGTCCATGTACCGCGACGCATCGAGGACAGCACCAAAGGCTTGGCTTTGGGTTTCCGCCTCATCACAGAGGCGGCCCCATTGAAAACTGTACCAGAGCGACGATCCGCCGGAAGCCACGGCACAGCGGTCACCGCACCCGAATCCCTCGTACCTACCGCCCCCCAACGCCCCCTCTCGGTGACCGTCTCGGTGCCGGACGGCAGTCTGTAACTGGCCGCGTATGCCGGTTCTGGCATCGCTTGGCAAGATGGGCTCAAAAACGCCCCATCGTCACAAGCCTTTGGGGGTGCGCCACTTGGCGGGAAGAGACGCCAGGGGGCAACCCATATCGCCTCCTGGCAAGACAGCGGGCGACCGGGGTCGAACCGGCGACATCCAGCTTGGAAGGCTGGTGCTCTACCAATTGAGCTACGCCCGCAGGCGACCAACACCAGCATGCCGGACGGCCGCACGGGGCGACACGCTGCATCCGCGTCGCCGACGCCGCCATCGTCGTCCATCATGGGAGCGGGTGGATTCGAACCACCGTAGGCTTAGCCGTCAGATTTACAGTCTGATCCCTTTGTCCACTCGGGCACACTCCCGTGCCGTCGCCTCGATCATCAGGCGAGTAGAGTATTAAAAGCCCCCTTCCCGGCTCTTGTCAATGCCCAAACCGGCATTGAAACGCTTTTGTGAGCGCCTCTGCCATCCGCACGGCGCAATCCTTGCAGCCGCCCCCACTTCCATCGCCTGCGCCCCGGTGCGGCCCCAGCCGGCCGACGCACCGACGCCGCTGCCGGGCCGGACCGCGCCCTGGATCTGGAACTCCCACCGCCTCCGGGCCGAGCCCGGGGCGGATACCATCGCAACTACATCTATAAAGAGGGCTTAAAGCCCACCACTGTCGATCGCGGCCGTCATCGCGCCAAGCGCCTGTCGGCGTACCGGATATAGATGTCCCACTCCGCGCTGCCCAGACTGTGCCGTCCGGGACGGATCCAGTAGCCCAGCGGGCTGTCGATCAGGTGCTCCAACGGGGGCATGGCGTCGGCGGCGAGGCCCTCGGCGCCGAGCAGGCGGTAGACCTTGTCGGCGGCCTGAAGCATCCGGAACTGCCCGTCCGGGTTGGCCCACTGGTCCTGGTCGGCGCACGACAGCAGGACCGGCCGCGGAGCGACCATCGCGATCAGGCAATGCTGGTCGAAGGGCAGTCGCTCGGGCTGGTCGCTGAACTGGTGGAACACGGGGCTGAACCAGTGGGGGAAGACGCGGTTGATCTGCTCGACGTTTTCGCTGACCGTGTCGCCGGTGCGGCTGGGGCCGGCGCCGCCGCAGCCGCTCTGGTTGGGGATCGCCATCGCGATCCGCTCGTCGAAGGCGGCGGCGACGAGGGCGGCCTTGCCGTTGCGGCTGTGGCCGACCGAGATGATCGCCGACGGGTCGATCCGCGGATCGGTCACCAGCCAGTCGACGCCGCGGCTGATGCCCCAGGCCCAGGCGGCAACGGCGCCCCACGTGTAGCCGGCGTCGCCTTCATGCCGGGCATACCAGGTGCGAACGCCCCGGCTGGCGGCGGGGTCGTCGTTCTCGACCTCCCTGTAGTTGAACACGGCCACGGCGTAGCCCCGAGGAACGATGAGGTCGATCGGACAACGGCCGGGGCGGTTGCCGCGCCGCGGCGAGGCGGGGGACTCAGCCTCCTGGCCCTGCCGCGGGCGGGGGGCCGAGGCGGCGGGGATGGCGACCTGCTCGCTGGTCACCAGCGTGTGGTTGCCCCCGAAGTTGGGCATGATGAAGCAGGGCACCGGCCCCTCGGCGTCGTTGGGCGTGGCGACCAGCAGGTGCATGGTCGGGCCGTCCGCGTCGGGTGTCAGGCCGATCGCGATCTCCCGAAGCGTGATCTTCCCGTCGAGGTACGATGGATCCTCGAACCGGACGTCGGCCCGCAGCGGCGGCGGCGCCGGCATGGTGCCGTACATGTAGTGCTGGAACAGCCCCGCAAGCTCGGCGCGGCGGGCGGACCACTGCCGGCGGGTCCGGACGGGCGACCCGTCGAACATCACCAGCGGGTCGGGCAGATCCGCCGACGCCGGCAGGGCGTCGACCGGCGGGAACGGAGCCGGCGCGGCACAGCCGCCCAGCAGGGCCGCGAGGCACATCATCAGCGAGCAGCCGGCCTTCGTACGGCAGTCCATGGAACGACCTCCCTCAGACAGGATGGCGACGGCAGAGGGAAGCCGACGACGGCCGCCGGCCCTCCCGGTCCGGGGATCGTAACGCGGACGTGCCCACAAATGAAGGCCAAGGGCGCCCCCGGTCGGGCCGTCGGGCCCCTGCCCGTCACAGCAGACCGTCCTGGGGCTGCACTGGCAAGGGGGTGGACGTTCCAGGGTCCGGCCGGCGGAGTGGAATCATCGCGGGGACTGCATCGTCAACGATGGGACGACCCCCGCCGGCAACTCGCTTCATCGAGCCGTCAAGCGGGCGTTGCCGCCGTCGGCGGTCAAGCCCGTTCAGGGGCCCGACGTCCGGCGCGGGGCCGTCCCTCCGACCGACTGCCTCTGCGCGTCAGCTCACCGGATGCGCCCCGTGGCGCTCGGCAGGGTACCGATCGTGCAGGTGCGACAGGTAAGGCATCCTGAACGCGACGTAGATCGCCGAGATGGCGACCAGCAGGTAGATGATGCTTGCCAGGACAGGGATCGCACCGAAGATGGCTGCGACCAGGTCCCAGTCAAACAGAGCCACCAGCCCCCAGTTCAACCCGCCGA
>JAAYZK010000489.1 GCA_012514895.1 Planctomycetota bacterium
GCCCGCGACGGCTGCTCGGGCGCCTCCAGCAGCACCGGCGCCGTCAGCTTCCCGGCCGGCGCCGCCGACTGGAGGGGACAGGCGAACCGCAGCGCCGCCGCCGCCCGCCCCAGGGGGGGAACCGTGATGGACGTCTCGGGATCGATGAGCGTAAAGCCAGGCGGCGGCTGGGGTAGACGTAGCGCCGCCGTCACGGCCTCCGTCGTCGGGTTGAACAGCTCGATCTCCACCGTCACGGTCAGCGGCCCGCCCGGGTGGGGCGCCAGGCCGGCCTCGGCGGCGGTGGCGACCCGCTCGACGACGAGCGTCCCGGCCGCCTCCGCGAGCTGCCGGCGCGCCAGGCGCCGGGCCAGGGCCGTGTCGTCGACGGCTGAGGCCTCCAGCCCCGCCGCGGCGACCTCGGCCGCCAACAGGAGCCGCGCCAGCCGCCACGGCGGACCGTCGGCCACCCAGCCGTCCAGGCGGGCGTCGAGGGGATGGTCGCCGACAGCCTGCAACCCCATGTAACGGGCCATCATCGGGACGATCCGCTCGACGGCCGCCTCCCCGCCCCGCTGGCGGAGCAGGCGGATCCACGCCGCATCCTCCAGCCCGCGGCGCAGGTGCTTGAGGTGGATGCTCGGCAGCACCTCGACCAAGCCAACGGCGGCGCCGGGATAGAACAGGCCCGTCCCGTCGGCCCCCGCGGCGTCCCAGCCGAGCACATCGGGCATGAACAGGCCCCGCAGATGGCCCCGCATCGCCAGCCAGCCGAAGGCCCGCAGGTCCGCCGGAGACGCAAGGACATCCATCGGCGGGACGTACGGCGGATCGCCCGGCGCGAGGTACGCCCCGGCCAGGCCCTCGCCGGCCGCGGCCGCGCGCGAGGGGTCCAGCCAGTGTCCGGGCGGGGCGGCCATGTCGACCAGGTCGGCAATCGAACTGTCCTCCGGCGCCTGCAGCGGCAGGCGCGACAGGATCGGCCGGTCCGGCGCCAGGCGCCGGATCGGGGCGGCCATCGCGGCGAAGCGCTGGAAATCGGCCGGACCGGGCGGTGTGCGGATGGGGTAGAACACCAGCCGATCGGCATGGCCGATCTGGCGGAAATGCTCGACGGTCCGCGTGATAAGTCCTTCAGCGGTCCTGAGATATTCCTCGGTGTGCACCCCGCCGTAGTTGGCCGCGTCGGGCCAGCCGTCGAACCACGGCGCCGGCCAGGCGGCCACGCCGATCCGGTCGTCGAAGGCGCTGCCGGACAGGTAGGGCGTCACGATCGCGTCGTAGTCGTCCCAGTGCAGGCGGATGGCGCCGGTCTCGTCCCGCTTGAACACCGGCCGCAGGGCCGTGTCGAACAGGTCGAGGCGGTGGCGGCGGGCCAGTGTCATCAGTTGCCGCATGAGGACAAGCCCTTGCCGGACCAGCGGATCCGATCGGTCCATCCACACGGGCCGGAACGGCTCGCCGCCGCGCTGGAGGAAGGCCGCCAGCAGCGTGCGGTGATCGAAGGCCCCCAGGGCCAGGATCGGCGGGGTGTCCGGCAGGACCAGGTCCCACACATCCAGTTGCACGGAAATGTTGCGCTCGACGGACCGTCCATCCTCCCGGGCCGTGACCGTCAGCGCGCCCACGTAGCGGCCCGCCGGCGTCGTCCGGGCGATGGGCACATCCACCCACAGGGCAAGCCGCCCGCCGGCCTCCACCGCGAAGGGCTCGCCGCCGGTAGGCGCATCGACCGGCACGAGCATGTCATACACCTCGCCTCCAGGGATCTCCCGCCCCAGGCGCACCGCCCACGGGGGAGTTGCGGCCGGCACGGGCGCCTGGCGGTACAGCTCGATCGCATCGGTCCCGACGGCGTGCCCCGAGGGCCCGACCAGGTCGCCCAGGCGGACCCGCACGCCCTGGAGCGGCGCAAACCCCGCATCGACAATCACTTGAAAGCTGATCGTCTCATTGGCCGCCCCGGCCACCCGCACCGCATCGACCCCCGGCCCGTACAGCAGTTCCTCCATCGCCACCGGCCCGGCCGGGCGCACCTGCGTCATCTCCCCCACCACGCGCACGTCCACCCCCCCTATCAGAGACGGCTCACCCATCGGCGCGCAACCGCCCAGGGCGGCTGCAATAACACCTGATATGGCCAACAGGACGCGGGCAGATCGCTTCATGGTCATAGGCCGACGATTCTACTGTTCCAACGCGCCAGGGCCAAGGTTGGGCTGCATGATGTCCCCCTAAGGTTCACAAGCTTGCCCGTCGCGGCCCTCGCCGCTACGCTGGGTGAATCATGGCCGAGCGACCGCGGGATCGTGCAATCTGTCTGTATGCGACCGACTTCAGCGAGACGTCGCAGGTGGTGCACCTGCTGACGCGCGAGCACGGGGTGGTGCACCTGCTGGCGAAGGGGTCCAAGCGGGCCAGGAGCGCGACGGGGGGGCGGATCGACCTGCTGTCGACGGGGGAGGTGGTGTTCATCCCCTCTCGCGGCACGACGTTGGGAACGCTGACGGAGTTCACCGAGGCGGCCAACCACTCCCCGCTCCGCAAGCGGCTGGCGGCGCTGAACGGGGCCCTCTACATGCTGGAGATCACGCGGATGCTCCTGGCCGAGGGGGATCCGCACCCGCCGGTGTACGATCTGCTGGCCGCGGCGCTGGACCGCCTGGACCGGCCCGACGCCCCGACGGCGGCGGTGCTGGCGTACTTCCAGTGGCGGCTGCTGCTGCACGTGGGGCTGCTGGGCGAGATGGGCCGCTGCCTCAACTGCGGCCGGCCGCTCGACCGGCGGGGTACGTACTTCACCAGCCGCGAGGGCGGGATGCTCTGCCGCGACTGCGAGGGCGGATGGACGGAGAAGCGGCAGGTCGGCGGCGAGGCGCTGGCGGGGATCGCGGCGATGACGGCGATGCAGCGGCGGCAGCCGGCGTCGCTGACCGAACCGCAGGCCCTGGCGGTGCTCGACCTGCTCACTTATCACCTCAGCTACCAGCTCGGCCGCTCGCCGCGGATGTTCCGCTACGTCCATCCGGCCGGGCGGCACTGACGGGAACGGCCGAAACGCCTACCGCAGCGTTGCGGGGGGCTCCCGGCCGAGTATAATCACGAGGCAACCGTGTCTGCGTTGCTTGTCTCACCGTGGCTTGCGCCGCGGCGATCCGGGAAGGTTTTTCTTGACTGATCGGCCGGCCGTGCCGCCGGCCCATCTGCGTGGTGCCATGGGAATCAGAGCGATAACGCGCCTGGCGATCGCCGCCGGACTGCTGGCGGTCGTGTTTGCGTCCGGTCCGGCCGCCGCCGAGGAGCTGGCGTACGACGACGACGGGTGGGTCGAGACGGTCGAGCCGGGCGAAGGCACGGCGGCGGGCGAACTGGCGGAGATCCGCCTGCGGCTGCGGAACGAGCAGTACGGCAAGGCGTTGCGGGCGGCCCGGGCGTTCGTGCGGGACCATCCGAGCGATCCGCAGGTCGCCGAGGCGATGTTCCTGGCCGGCGAGGCCGAGCTGCGGCGCCGGCGGTGGTGGGCCGCGTACGGGTGGTTCGAGAAGGTCATCGAGCGGGCGGCGGCCGGCGAGTTGTACGAGCGGGCGCTGCGGCGCGAGGCGGTGATCGGCGAGGCGTTTCTGGCC
>JAAYZK010000490.1 GCA_012514895.1 Planctomycetota bacterium
ATGTGGGCTACGGTGTTCTCGATCCAGGGCACGTAGATGGCGTTGTCGTAGACCGTGCTGCGGTCCTGGGCGAGCCGCCACCAGGGGATGCCGGGATAGGAGCCGTCGTTCGGGCGGCCGTTGCGGGCCTCGAATCCGGCCGGCAGGAGCGGCTCGAAGACCGGATCGCGCAGGGTGGCGAAGTTGTAGTGGTAGAGGATCAGGGCCTGGGCGGGATCGGTGCGCCGGGCCTCCTGGAAGGCCAGGACATCGGTGCGGCGCAGGCGGGTCTGCATCGCGTCGTTGAGCTCCGCGACGCTGCGCACGCCATCCCAGACGCGGATTTCGTCCACATGCCCCTTGAAGAAGCTGTGGAGCTCTGGCTGGTCCGGGGCCGCGACCGTGACGCCGTTCAGGTAGCGCTCGCTGCCATGGACGAAGGCGGAGGGGGCGTCATCGGCGGCGCCGACGACCAGCGGCGGCGGGAAGAACACGTCGGGATTCGCATAGAAGGCGCCGTTCGCTGGAATGGCGGTGGACGGAATGCCGCCGAAGAGCTTCCCGTCGAGGTACAACTGGAGCTGGGTTCCGGTGAAGACGCCGGCGACATGGTACCAGCGCCCGGCGGCGGGAAGAGGATAGTCCGCCCTGGCGCGGCGGGTATCCAGGTTGCTGCCGTCGTTGTAGTACTCGACAAACAGGTAGCCGTCCTCGTCGATGCCGAGGCGGAAGTTGCGGCGCACGTTCTCCGGCACGGGCATCGGGTCGCCGCTGGAGAAGGTGGCGGGGCGCTCGATCAGGATCTGGCGGGCGCTGGAGGCAAGGACCTCCGGGCGCATCCAGAGTTCGACGGTCCAGGTGCGCAACACCTCGCTGCCATGGAAGAAGCCGGTCTGGGTGCGGGCGGCCGAGTCGCCGTCGAGGTAGAGCGCGACGCGCCGGTCGGGGTCGTTGAAGTCGAGCGGGTCGGTGGTGCCGGGCTCGTCGCCGCCGAGCAGCTCGCGCTTGTCGGGCACCCCGTCGTTGTCGGTGTCGGAGCCCTCGTTGGCCTCGAACGAGAACATGTAGGCCGGCTGGAAACGGGGCTCCGAGACCCAGTAGAACATGTTCGAGACCGGATGCGCCAGCGTCTTGGGCTGGTAGTAGAGGTTGACGAAGCTATTCGAATAGGAGAGGTCCGTGAACCAATAGGGCGTCGGGTCCGTGTGGTGCGGCTGGGGCTGGGTGCGGTTGGGGTGCAGGGCCTCCTCCCAGTTCGGGATGTCGTCCTGGTCCGGGTCGGCCGCCGCGTCGCCGACCTGCCAGGGCTGGGTGCGGGCGTCGCGATCAAGCGGCGGGGGGCCCTTGGCGACGAGGTCGGGGAACAGGCCGTCCCCCCAGAGCGGGTTGAGGGCGTGGTACATCTCGTAGAAGTCGTCCATGCCGTCGCCGTCGGAGTCCCAGTTGCGCGGATCGGTGGAGGCGAACTTGGGATAGTTCCCCGGCAGAAGCGGGCGGGCCTCGGCCAGCTGGTAGAAGAAGCGGATGCCCGCCCGCGGATTGAACCAGTAGCCGAGGTCCCAGAAGTGGGGGGCTTCGCCGAAGTTCCCGGCGCCGAACTCGTGCGCCGGGTAGAAGAACTGGATGGGGTCGTAGCCGCCGGTGCCGGTGTCGGGATCCCAGAGACCATAGCCACGGCCCGCGGTCCACTTGTCGTACTGGAAGTGCCAGACCGCGTTGACGAGGTACTCCTGGTAGTTGGCGAGGCCGTCGTTGTCATAGTCGGCCTGATGGTCGATGAAGGTGCCGTCCATGCCGTTGCGGACGCCGTCCGTGGCAGGCGTCTCCCCGGCGTAGCGGACCTCCCAGTAGTCGGGCAGCCAGTCGGCGTCGGTGTCGGCGCTGGTGGGGTTGAGGCCGCCGCCGACATAGCCGCGGCCGGAGAGCACGCCGCTGACGCCTTCGACCGTGTAGCGGAAGGCCGCGTACTCGGCGCTGTCCGAAATCTGGTCGCGGTCGGTGTCGGGGTTGTTGGGATCCGTCGGCCAGAACTTGTTGAGCCAGTCGGCGTGGTCGTGCATCGCGAAGTGGTCCGCGGGAATCGCGACCGCATCGCGCAGGAAGCTCTCGCGCCAGCCGTCGGGCCGGTAGGCGGGCGTGAAGACATGGATGCTGCCCTGGCGGCGGCTCTCGGCCGTGGCGACGATCGTCGCAAGGCGCGTGGCGTCGTAGAACGCCTCGGCGCCGCGGCAGCGGAATTCCTGCATGTTGGTCAGGGCGTCGGCCGGCCCGTCCGCGTTGAGGGGTCCGTCCGTGTTGTCCTGCGGATTGGCGGGTTCGAGGCCGACATACAGCTCCCAGCCGTCAGGCATGCGGTCGAGGTCGGTGTCGGGCGAGAGGGGATCGGTGCTGTAGGTGGCCCAGTCCGCCGGGGGAATCGCGTTGCCCGGAATCGTGCCGCGGTCGATCCGCCAGCGCATCGCGAGGAATTCGTCGAGGTTCGTGAAGGGACGCGTGCGCAGCGGCGGCTCGTAGGCGGCGGGCGGGCTGAAGGTCAGGTTGGGCCGGAAGACCCGCTCGGTCCAGGCGGTGCGGGGGTCTAAGCCGTGCTCGTCGTAGACGTCGCCATGGATGAGGCCCTCGCCGTCGTCGGCCATGAAGTCCTGGTCGGGGTTCTGCGCCGCGTCGGTGCGGTTCAGCGCGTCGAGGCCGTACTGCACCTCCCACCCGTCGGGCATGCCGTCGCCGTCCGTGTCCCAGTGGATCGGGTTGGTGCCGAGGTAGTACTCCTCGAGGGTGGTCAGGCCGTCCTGGTCGAGGTCATCGCCGGCCAGGCCGCGGTCGTAGGCGGGATTGAACGAATAGCGGATGACGTCGTTGGAGATCACCAGGCCGCTGTTGAGCGTGGTGGGGTCGAGCGCCTCGCCGACGAAGTTGGTGTTGTTGACCGCGTTGGCGTAGAAGTAGTAGAGCCAGCCGTCGGAGAGGCCGTGGCCGCCGGTGTCGCGGGTGGTCGGATCGGTGTTGGGCCGGTCGGCATCCCAGATGTCGAGGGTCTGCCCGCGGAACTGGAGAAGGTTGTGGAAGGGGGAGCCCACCGGGGCGTAGCCGGGCCAGAGCGCGGACCAGGGGATCGGGTAGCCGAAGGGGCCGCTGGCGGGCGATCCGGACGGATCGAGCACCAGGGGCTCGAGAATGAAGCTCGGGGCGTCGGGCATGCGGTCGCCGGAGGGGCAGCCGCCGCG
>JAAYZK010000063.1 GCA_012514895.1 Planctomycetota bacterium
CTTGCCCTGGTCCTGCTTGGTCGCGGCGATGAAGAGCCGCCTGGTCTGCCCGTGCCCTTCGCTGTGGTGTTCGCTGGCCATGATGATCCCGTTGTACGCGGCTGTCGGTAAAAAGGGCGCCGCAAGCGCCCGAGGTCCAAACAAGTGTATCCGTCGGCCCCCGCGCATGCAAGGCGGGCCCCCTTCGACCGCGCTTCCGCCGTCGCCGCGCTATGGCGAGACAGGCAGGGGAGGCTGCGGGCTTCAGGCTTCGGGCTTCGGGCTTCGGGCTTCGGGCTTCAGGAACGGCGAGGAAGGGTTTCGTGATGCCTGCGCTTCTGAACGCCTCGTTGCCGTTGCTCAAGCATCGAGCCTCTGTCCGACGCAACCTGTCGGTTCTCACAGGGTTCGGGAGTGCCAGGAGACGGTCCCGGCCGCGCGGCGGGCGAGGGTTTGATCAAGCTTCGCCCGGCGGCGTTCCGATACACCCAACAGCACGGCGGCCCGCGGGCCGTCGCCGCAGGGACATCGCGGGGGACTCCGCCTTCATCATCATCAGGGGGCCGATCATGCGTGTGGACTCATCGGATCGTGACGGGCAGGCTGTTGGGGCTCGTCGGACGCTGGTGTACCTCGTGCCCATCGCCTGCCTGACGTGCGGGGTGCTGGCCGTCCTGTACCTGTCGACGGATGGGACGGACGAGCCGCTGCGGGGGCTGCTCTTCCTGGGGGCGCTGGGGGCGCTGATGGTGCCGCTGGCGGCGGGCTGCCGGCGGCTGGCGCTGGTCCGCCAGTCGCTGATGCGGACCCGCCGGGCCCTGGCCGCCTCCCGCAGCGCCTACCGCGACGCCGCCGAGTATCTCCTGGCCGCCAGGACCCCTGCGCGTGCGGCGGCGGGGGAGGAACTTCCCCCGCCGATCGAGGACGGCCTGGTCGACGACCTGCCGACCGTCACCGCCGCGATGATCGACGCGCTGCTCCACCGCGACTACCCCGCCCTGGCCGGCCGCGCCGATGGACTCCGCGCCGCCGGCGAGCGGCTGAGCTGCCGCCCGCTGATCGACGCGGCCGCCGCCGTTGCCGACGGGGCCACCGCCGCCGACGGGCAGACCGCCACGCTGGCCATGATGATCCTCGTCAGCACCTGCCAGGCCATCGCGCGGGAGCGGATCGTCACCGTCTGATTCGCCGCGCAGGGTTGACTCCGCCGCCGCCGTGCGATACAGGTGGACGCCGCGGGGGGCGCCCCGGGGCGGCCCGGGGGGCGAAAGGAGCGCGCATGGCCGGCCGGACCGTCGTGAGCATCGAGGGCGACGCCTTTCTCATCAACGGCACGCCTACCTATCCCGGACGGGTCTACCAGGGCATGAACCTCGAAGGGCTGCTGATGAACAGCCGCATGGTCCAGGGCACCTTCGACGACACCGAGCCGACCACGCGCGGGTACTGGGATTATGCCGACGGGCCCTGGGACGCCGAGCGGAACGTCCGCGAGTTCCTCGCCGCCATGGATGAGTGGCGCGCGCACGGCCTGCTGTCGTTCACGCTGAACCTCCAGGGCGGCAGCCCCCAGGGCTACTCGCGCATCAAGGAGCAGACCTGGTGCAACTCGGCCTTCGAGGCCGACGGCTCGCTCAAGGAGGCCTACCTCGACCGGCTGGGGCGGATCCTCGACAAGGCCGACGACCTGGGCATGGCGCCGATCCTGGGATACTTCTACTTCGGCCAGGACTGGCGGCTGACCGACGACGCCGCCGTGAGCCGCGCCGCCCGCAACGCCACCGACTGGCTGATCGAGCGGGGCGACCGCAACGTGCTGATCGAGATCGCCAACGAGGCGAACATCCACTACCGGCGCGACATCATCAAGGCGCCCCGCGTCCACGAACTGATCCGCCTCGTCGCCGACCACAGCGCCGGCCGCGTGGACAGCCCCGCCGGACGCCTGCTGGTCAGCGCCTCGATGGGCGGGGGGACCGTGCCGCCCGCCAACGTGATCGCCGCCGGCGACTTCATCCTCCTGCACGGCAACGGCGTGGGCGACCCCAACCGCATCCGCGCCATGGTCGACCAGACCCGCGCTGCGGAAGCTTATCGCGGCCAGCCGATCGTGTTCAACGAGGATGACCACTTCGACTTCGACAAGAGCGACAACAACATGGTCGCCGCCGTCAGCCGCCACGCCTCCTGGGGCTACTTCGACTACCGCTTCGCGGGCGAAGGCTTCGACGAGGGCTACCAGAGCGTCCCGGTGAACTGGTCCATCTCCAGCGACCGCAAACGCGGCTTCTTCGGACTGCTGAAAAAGATGACGGGCGCGTGACGGCGACACCCCGCGAAAGGAAGAACGCATGCTGGTCCATTCGGTCTACTTCTGGCTCAAGGATAACCTGTCCGACGCCGACCGCGCCCGCTTCCACGCCGGCCTGGAAGGCCTGGCGAAGGTCGATGCGGTCCGTGCCCTGTACGTCGGCACGCCCGCGGCGACGGCCAGGCGGCCGGTGATCGACGATTCCTACACCTTCGCCCTGACGGTGATCTTCGACGACCTGGCCGGCCAGGACGCCTACCAGGCCGACCCGATCCACCAGGACTTCGTCCGGACCTTTTCGGCGACGTGGACCCGCATCGTCATCTACGACGCCGACTGAAGGGGGGCGGGGCGATCCATGAACAGGCTTGCGATCATCTCCGGCTTCCTCGGCAAGTCGCACAACCGCTACATGGTCTACCAGGACGACTGCACGACGGCCGAGAAGATCGAACGGGCGTCCCGGGTCGCCGGCTGCGACGGGCTGGAGCTGTGCTACCCCGCCGATTTCGACGACCCCGCCGCCCTGCGTTCGCTGCTGGCCAGGCACGCCCTGGGCGTCTCGGCCGTCAACTTCCGGGCCCGGCGGACCGGCAGGTGGATCCGCGGCGGGCTGACCAGCGCCGACGCGGCCGAGCGGCGGGAGGTGGTCGACGACCTGAAGCGCGCGATGGACTTCGCCGCCGACTTCGGCTGCCGCCGCGTCACCACCTGCCCGCTGAACGACGGGACTGACGTGCCCTTCGAGGCCGACTACGGGCGGCTCTACGACGCGGCCGCCGCGTGCTTCGACGCCGCCTGCGCCCACGACCGGCAGGTGCGGGTCTGCATCGAGTACAAGCTCAGCGACCCCATGGCCCGCTGCCTGTTCGGCTCGGCCGGGGAGACCGCCGGCTTCTGCCAGCTCACCGGCGCGCCCAACCTCGGCGCCACGCTGGACATCGGCCACTCCCTGCTGGCCGGCGAGCGCCCGGCCCAGGCCGCCGTCCTGCTCAGCCGTGCCGGCAGGCTGTTCTACGTGCACCTCAACGACAACGACGGGCGGTTCGACTGGGATCTGCTGCCCGGGGCGTACCACCTGTGGGAGACCGTCGAACTGCTCTACACGCTGGGGCGGCTGGGCTACGACGACGACTGGTTCGGCTTCGACGTGGCGCCCAAGGAGGTCGACACCGTGGCCACCTTCACCGCGGCGATGAGCCTGACCCGCAAGCTCGAACAGATTGCCGGACGCATCGACGCCGCGACCATGGACGCCCTGATGGCCCGCCGCGTCCCGGCCGACACGCTGTCGTATCTCTACTCGCTGCTGTGAGGCCCCCGCGATGGACCCCGCAACGCGGATGATCGTGCTGGACGACGACCCCACGGGCATCCAGACCGTGCACGGGTGCCTGCTGCTGACCCGCTGGGACGCCGCCACGATGGCCGCGGCGTTCGCCGATGCCTGCCCGTTCTTCTTCGTCCTGACCAACACGCGGGCGTACGACGGCGCCGAAGCGAGGCGGATCGTCGCCGCCGTGATGGACGCGGTTCTCGCCGCCGGCGCCCCCGCGGGCGGGCCGCTGGTGATGGTCAGCCGGTCCGACTCGACGCTCCGCAGCCACTTCCCCATCGAGATCGACACGATCGTCGGCGCCCTGGCCGGCGCCGGTACGCCGCCGGACGCGGTCTTCCACGTCCCGGCCTTCATCGAGGCCGGGCGCGTCACGGCCGGCGACGAGCACTTCGTGATCGACGGCGTCCGGCGGGTCCCCGCGTCGCAGACCGAGTACGCCCGCGATGCCGTGTTCGGCTACGCCACCTCGCACCTGCCGAGCTGGATCGAGCGGAAGACCGGCGGGGCCGTGCGGGCCGAGCAGGTGCGGTCGATCCCGCTGGAGATGCTCCGGGCGGCCGACGCCTCGCCGCTGGCAGCCTTCCTGGACGGCCTGGCCGGCGGGGTCTATGTCGTCGTGAACGCCGAGACCTATGATGATCTGGCCTGCTTCGCCCGCGGCGTCCGCGCCGCCCTGGCCGCGGGCAAGCGCTTCGCCTTCCAGGCCGCCGCCTCGGTGGTCAAGGCCCTGGCGGGCATCCCCGACAGGCCGCTGGTGGGGCCGGAACTGGTGCGGGGCGGCGGGCCGGGGCTGGTGGTCGTCGGCTCCCACGTGGACAGGACGACCCGCCAGTTGGCGGCGCTGCTGGCCGAGCAGGGCGTCGAGGGCATCGAAGCGGATGTCCGGGCGATCCTGGACGATGCGCCGGCGGCCCTGGAGGCGGTGCGGCGGCGGGTCGAGGCCGTCGCGCACCAGGGCCGGACGCCCTGCGTCTACACGTCGCGGCGGGAACTGCGGTTCTCCTCCGCGTCGTCGCGCCTGGCGGCGGGGCGGGAGGTCTCGCGTTTCCTGGTGCGCGTGACGGCCAGCGTCGGGTATCATCCGGCATGGCTGCTGGCCAAGGGCGGGATCACGTCCCACGACGTGCTCGTCGAGGCGGCGGGCGTGCGCATGGCGCGGGTCGCCGGCCAGATCCTCCCGGGCGTCCCGGTCGTCGTGACGCCGGCCGACAGCCGGTTCGGATCCATCCCGCTGGTCATCTTCCCCGGCAATGTCGGCGATGATGAGGCGGTGAGGCGAGCGTATCGGATTCTGCAAGGAGATCGTCCATGACGTGGAAGTACAGTGCCAACCTCGGTTTCTTCGGAGCTCGGCTGAACAAGTTCTACCAGTTCCGGCCGCAGCGGACGCTGGCCGAGAAGTTCGAGCTGGCCGCCGCCGCCGGCGTGCAGGGCGTCGAGGTGAAGTTTCCCGGCGACGGCGACGACGCCGATGAGCTCAAGGGCCTGCTGGAGCGGCACAGGCTGGCGCTGTCGGCCGTCAACGTCGACACGAAGGATGTCAACCACTTCCGCTACGGCGCGCTGTCGGCGGCGGACCCGGCCGCACGGGCCGAGGCGGTCCGCAGGCTGCGGGCGGGGATGGACCTGGCGGCGTCGCTGGGCTGCGGGCTGGTCACGACGTGTCCCCTGTCGGACGGCTACGACTACCCGTTCCAGATCGACTACGCCGACGCCTGGGGCCGCTTCATCGACTCGGTCAAGGCCGCGGTGTCGCATCGCGACGACGTCACGCTCCTGCTGGAGTATCAGCCGCGCGAGCCGCATGCGAAGATCCTGTTGAGCAACGTCGGCGCCATGCTGCACGTGGCCGCCCAGGTCGATGCGCCCAACCTGGGCGCCAACTTCGACGTCGGCCACTCCTTCGCCGCCGGCGAGGCCCCGGCCGAGGCGGCCGCCCTGCTGGCCTCGCGCGGGCTGCTGCGGTACATCCACACCAACGACAACACCGGCGATGGGGGCGACTGGGACATGGTCTCCGGCTCGGTCCATTTCTGGCACTGGGTCGAGCTGGTCCACACCCTCAGCCGCCTCGGCTACGACGGCTGGCTCGGCGCCGACATCGAGCCCAAGACCGACGGCCCGGCCGAGCTCTACCGCACCAACATCCTCATGATCCGCCGCATGGACGCCCTGGTCGACCGCCTGGGCTTCCAGCGCCTCGCCGACATGATCCGCACCGACGGCAACACCGCCGAAATCTACGCGCTGCTGACGTCCGTGCTGGACGGCGGGTGAGCCCGTCGCGTCAGGGTTCCGCCGTCGCAGGCCGATCCCCGGCGAGCAGGTCGTCGACAACCGCATGAAGGTGGGAGAGATACCCCGCGACGATATTCCACACTTCGACCAGATCCACGCCCATGCAATCGCGGCTCAGCCCTCGCCTCCGGCCATCGCGGCGCGGAGCAGTTCCAGCGTGGCCAGCGGGTCGTCGGCGGCGACGGCCGCCTCGAGCCTGGCCGGGCCGATCTTCGCGACGATCGCGTCGGCCAGGCGGGTCATGCGGATGGAGAGGTTCATGGCCTCGACGGGGTCGACGCGGCTGGGGAAGACGTCGAAGGCGAGCCAGCCGTCGTAGCCGACGTGCTGGAGCATGTAGCTGACCTCCACCAGGTCGAAGAAGTTGACCGTGCCGGGGATGAGGTCCCAGTCCCAGTTGCGGTAGTTGTCGTTGCCGTGCACGAGGAACAGCCGCCCGGCGTCGGCCAGCAGGGCGATGGACTCGGCGGAGGATTCGCCGGCGTAGAGGGCGTGGCCGACGTCCAGCGTGACGCCGACATTCCCGCGGCCGATCTTCTCGCAGGCGTACAGCGCCTTGCCCACGTTGCCGATGACCACCTTGGAGCGGGGCTCGGAGAACTTGTACTCGATGCTCAGCCGCACGTCGTCTCGGTGGTCGGCCGCGGCTTTGAGCCCGTCGATGGCGAGGCGCCAGGCGGTGGAGTAGTCGACCTCGAAGGGGTAGTCGTGGCCGTCCGCCAGCGGGCAGACGGTGACGAGGTTGGAGCCCAGCTCCGCGGCGAGGTCCATCCCGGCGGTGATCCACCGGACCGCCTCGGCGCGCAGCTCGCCGTCGGGGTTCGTCAGCGCCCCGCGCTTCCACCGCGGGTCGCCCTTGATGTTCACGTTGACCGCCGAGTTGGCCAGCCCGTGGCGCTCCAGCAGGGCCTTGGCCGAGGCGTCGGCGATCTCCGACGGGTAGACCATCTCCACGCCCCGCATCCCCTCGACGGACGCCGCCAGGGCGATCTTGTCGGCCAGGGGCCTGTCGGCGTGGTAGACGCTGAACCGGTCGCGCAACTGCCCCATGAACGGGAGGATGACGGAGTAGGAGATGCCCATGGCGATTCCTTTCTCGTTGTGTTTGCCGGCCCTTGGCGCGACAATGCCCCGACACAGTAAGCAACGCGGCCGGGCGTGTCAAACAACGCGGGCCCGGCTCCGGAGGTCGACCTGATGGATTATCGCACGTTGGGACGGACGGGGCTGCGCGCCTCGGTGATGGGGCTGGGAGCCGGGGGCCCCAGCCGTCTGGGCCAGAGCCGCCGGCGGGACGAGGCGTCGTCGGTCGCCGTCGTGCGGGCCGCCCTCGACGCCGGGGTGAATTTCATCGACACCGCCGAGTCGTACCGGACCGAGGCGATCGTCGGCGAGGCGCTGCGGGAGGCGAAGCGCGACGACGTGATCCTCTCGACCAAGAAGAGCACCTGGGGCGACGCGCTCCCGACGGCCGCCGACGTCGTCGCGTCGCTGGAGGCCAGCCTGTCGCGCCTCGGCGTCGAGGCGGTCGACATCTACCACATGCACGGCGTGGCGCCCGACCGCTACGTGTACGTCCGCGACGAGCTGGTGCCGGTCATGGAAAGGCTGCGGGGCCAGGGCAAGATCCGCTTCCTGGGGATCACCGAGGAGTTCGGCAGCGACCCGGCCCACGCCATGCTGGATCAGGCCCTCGCCGACGACTGCTGGGACGTGATGATGGTGGGCTTCAACCTGCTCAACCAGACCGCCCGCCGCACGGTCTTCCCGCGGACGCGGGCCAAGGACATCGGCACGCTGATCATGTTCGCGGTCCGCCGCGCCCTGAGCGATCCGGCGCGCCTGCGCGACACGCTGGCCGGCCTGATCGAGCGAGGGAAGCTCGATGGCGGCGCAGTCGACCTGGACGGCCCGCTGGGCTGGCTCGTCCGCGCCGGCGGGGCGGTTTCGATCCCCGACGCCGCCTACCGTTTCTGCATGTACGAGCCCGGCTGCGACGTGATCCTCTCGGGCACCGGCAGCCTCGAGCATCTCCAGGCGAACATCGCCTCGCACCGACGACCCGACCTGCCCGCCGCCGACCGGCGCCGCCTGGAGGCGATTTTCGCCGACGTCGACGACGTGTCGGGCAACTGACCAGGAGCGGCACCATGGCCGACAATGCCGAGCTGACGCGCGATGTGAAGCGGATCGCCCTGGAGGCGGGGGCCGACCTGGTCGGCATCGCCCCGGTCGAGCGCTTCGCCCATGCCCCCGAGGGATTTCACCCCGCCGGCATCTTCTCGCACACACGCAGCGTCATCGCCCTGGGCGTCCGCATGCTGCGCGGGGCGCTCAAGACGATCGAGGAGGGCAACTACTGGCAGGCGTACAACTGCGATTCCTACCAGTACCTCAACGAGATCCTCGCTCCGCACCTGCTGCGCAAGGTCATCCTCCACCTGGAGCGCCAGGGGTACACGTCGGTGCCGCTGCACAACCCCTTCGCCTTCCACAGCGGCCGCCCCGTGCGCCCGGGCGGTACGCGGCCCGATGGGGGAATCAGCCTGCGGGTGATCGGCTGCGCCGCGGGGCTGGGGGAACTGGGTCGCAGCAAGCTGTTTCTCACGCCCCAGTTCGGGCCGCGCCAGCGGATGTTCGGCATCCTGACCGACGCCGAACTGGTCGGCGACCCCCAGTTGCCCCCCGGGAGCGTCTGCGACGACTGCGGCGCGTGCACCCGGGCGTGTCCCGCCGGGGCCCTGGAGGGCCAGCGGACCGCCGAGGTCCGCATCGGCCAGTACACCTACACCCACGTCCCGCTGGATACCGCCAGGTGCTCGCCCATCCACCAGGGCTGGGACCCGCGGTATTCGCCCTTCGTCGATCCCCGGTCCTCTCGCGAGAACCCGCCGCACTACTTCAAGTTCCTCCAGCACCGCTTCCGCCACCAGTCCACCTGCGGCGGTCGCGGCTGCGTGCGGGCCTGCATGGACCACCTGGAGAAGGCCGGGCGCCTGAGCGAGACCTACCGCACGCCCATGATCGAAGGCGAGCAGTGGGTCATTGACCAGCCGCCGGCGTAGAAGAGATCCTGCCTGGGAAGCCCATGATGAACGACAACGACAAGGCCGCGACGTTTGCAGGTCGGCGCGAGATGGCGACGTACCTGGTGTTCCAGCGGACCCGCTACCAGCACGTCGTCGGCCGTGCGCTGAAGCGGCTGGGGATGCACGGCCTGTACAACCGGCGCCTGGCCGGCGTGCTGGAGCCCCCGCGGATCCGCACGCTGATGGGGATGTACTACCGCCACGTCCGCGAGGACCTC
>JAAYZK010000064.1 GCA_012514895.1 Planctomycetota bacterium
CCTGACCGACGACCGCGCGGACTTCGACGGTGACGGGGATGTGGACCTCGACGACTTCGTGATCCTGAAGACGAACTTCGGGCAGTGAGAACGCAAGGTTGAAGGCTGCGGACTGCAGCTTCCTGCCAGACAGACGGTGCGGAGGACTGATCCATGCTGAATCGGTGCATCCTTGGACTGGCGGCGGTGGTGTTCGCCCTGGCGGCGACGGCGTTGGCCGATGGCGTGCTGCAGGTGACGGAGGTGCCGGGCGACCACTATGTCATCAAGGCGGTGGAAGCGTCGGATCCGACGGTGGAGTACTGGCAGTGCAAGGTGGACGTCGCCAGCGGCTGCATCTTCCAGTTCCTCGACCTCACCGACGCCGGCGACGGCGCCGGCGGCCACACCGACTACATGGGCACCAACAGCGGCTACAACCGCAAGTGCTCGCTGCTGGAGTTCAACGGTCGCGGCGGCCGCGTGGGCACGCGCAGCCTGTCGGTGGCGGGCCTGGAGGGGAACCTGAGCTTTCAGGCCGCCGGCGACGGCAGCGCCTTCACGATCCGCTACGAGGAGGACGAGACCTCCGCGGGGTTCTTCCAGAGCAGCTACAGCACCGGCGAGATCGCCCTGACGCCCGGCGACCTGCTGACGACGATCACCGTGATCATCCGCCCGCCGACCTCGGCGGGAACCGCCTGGGACTGGTCGGTCGCCCAGCGCAATGTCAGCGAGCACGGCATCGATCCGCGGGTGTGGGCCAAGCAGGAGACGCGGACCTGCATCCAGGGGGCGATCCCGCTGTCGCTCGACTCGGAGACCTCCGATGTCAACGGCTACTGGGACGACGCCGCGCCCGTCAGCTTCGGCCGCTACATCGTCGGCGCCAACAGCCTGGGCCTGACCGCCGGTCGCCAGTTCGTCATCGACTACCGCTACGACATGGTTGGCACGGCCTTCGGCAACACGGTCACCACCGGCAGTTGGGCGGGTTTCGCCTACATGGTCCACAACGCCGCACACAACGGGACGTCGAACTACGCCCTCCCCAGCGGGCAGGTCCGCACGGACATCGGCCAGCTTCGGATCGACATCGCCGCCCCCGCCGTCGGGGCCGCGCCGGCCGCCGACGCCGGCGACGACCAGGTCCACACCATCCACACCACCGATCCGGCCACGGTCCTGCTCGACGGGGCCGCCTCCGCCGACAGCGATGGGACGATCGTCAGTTACACATGGGTGGACGGCCTGGGCGCCGTTGTCGCCCAGGGGCCGGCGGCGGCCCTGCACCTGCAGGAGGGCGACTACTACTTCACGCTGATCGTCACCGACGACGACGGCAACACCGCCTGCGACGAGGTCCGCGTGCAGGTGATCTTCCAGTGGGACTGGACCCTCTACGACGCCTGGCCCGGCCGCGATCCGGGCGATCCCGACCAGTTGGTGAACCTCTACGGGCAGTCGATCGCCCGCCCGGTGATCCGGGACCTGGTCTGGCCGTCCGCGCCCGGCCAGGCGGATGTGTGCCTCTACGCCGACGACAAGTTCGCCGCCGTCTCGCTGACCGTCGACGACAACACGGTGCCCGACCACGCGTACTGGATCGACAGGTGCGACCAGTACGGCCTTCGCATGGCGTGGTTCGTCATTGTCGGTTCCCACCGCCTCAACAGCGGCAACGGCTATTTCGGCACGTGGGAGGTCTTCCAGGCCAACATCGTCGACCACGGCCAGGAGGTCCAGAGCCACACCATTTCGCACAAGGCCAATGACCACGAGCGTCCGGCCGACGAGATGCACTGGGAATACTCGTATTCCCGGGCGCTGATCGACGCCCATCTTACCGGCAACCGCTGCCTGACGCTGGCCTATCCCTCCGGCAACGGCCAGCCGGCGATCGCCGCCAACTACTACATCGCCGCACGCGGGACGGTGGGCGGGGTCAATGCGCCGCACAACACCAACTACCTGTTCACCAACGCCGGAAGCCTGTCGGCCGTTCCCCGGCTGCTGGATCCGCAGGATGTCTACGCCCGCGGCTGGATCGTGCCGCTGTACCACCTGATCCAGGATGAGGACTTCCCGGCCCTGGAGGCCAACCTGGCCATGGCCGCCGCCTCCGGCGACCGGCTCTGGTTCGGGTCGTTCACCGAAGTGGCCAAGTACGGCCAGCAGCGCGATACCGCGACGCTGACCGTCACGTCCGCCGCCGAGGCCGCCGGCGTGAGAATGACGCTGACCGACCGGATGTGGGACGGGGTGTTCGACTACCCGCTGACGGTCAAGGTCCGCGTCTGGAACACCTGGACGACCTGCACGGCCACGCAGGGCGGGCAGCCCGTCGAGGCGGCGCTGATCACGCACGAGGGGAACACCTATGCCCTGGTGAAAGCCGTGCCCGACCGGGGCGAGATCCTGCTGACGCCCGCCCAGGCGGCCCAATCCGGCGACGCCGACGGCGACGGGGACGTCGACCTGGACGACTTCGTCATCCTCAAGACGACCTTCGGCGCCAGCCCCCTGGCCGACGACCGCGCGGACTTCGACGATGACGGGGATGTGGACCTCGATGACTTCGTGATCCTCAAGACCCACTTCGGGAGTTGAACCGCGGCGGGGCAGGGGGGTATACTCGCCCGCGCGATGGGGGCGAGAGGAGAGGTATGGAGACCGTTGCGGTCGGACGGGTGACGTTGCCGGGCTTTGTGGACCTGCAGGTGAACGGATTCGTCGGTGTCGACTTCTCGGACGCCGCGCTGACGGCCGAGGCGTTCCGCAGGGCGTGCCGCGAACTGCTGAAGCGCGGCACGGCCGCCTTCCTGCCGACGGTGATCACCTCGCCGCTTCAGAGGCTGGAGCGGAACCTGGCGCTGATGGCGCCGATCCTGGCCGAGGATGAGTTCGCCGGACGCCTGCTGGGCTTCCACGTGGAGGGGCCGTTCATCTCGTCGGCGCCCGGCGCCGTGGGGGCCCACGACGTCGCCAGCGTCCGCCATCCCAGTGTCGAGCTGTTCGACCGCCTGCAGCAGGCCGCCGGCGGGAAGATCCGCCTGATCACGATCGCCGCGGAGGTGCCCGGCGCTGAGCGGTTCGCGCGGCACGCCGAGGCGGCGGGGGTGACCGTGTCGCTGGGCCACCAGATGGCCGGCCAGGCCGACCTGCTGCGGCTCGTCGCCGCCGGGGCGACCGCCCTGACCCACCTGGGCAACGGCCTGCCGGAGATGATCCACCGCCACCACAACCCCATCTGGGAAGGGTTGGCCAACGACGACCTGACCGTCATGATGATCGCCGACGGCCACCACCTGCCCGAGTCGATGCTCCGCGTCTACCTGCGGGCCAAGGGCCCCGGGAGAATCGTCGTCGTCTCCGACGCCGCCCCGATCGCCGGTTTCCCGCCGGGGATCTACCAGACCCTCGGCAACACGGTCGTGCTGGAGCCCTCGGGGCTGCTGCGCAACCCCGAAAAGGGCTGCATGGTCGGCTCCTCGGCCACCCTGCTGGACTGCATGAACCACCTGGCCTCGCTGGACGTGCTGGACCTGGACGGCCTGCGGCAGGTGGGTTTCGCCAACCCCCTGGCGCTGATCGGTCTGACGGCCGACGACGTCGACACCACCGAGACGCTCCGCTACGACCCCGTCGCCCGACGATTCGACCTGCGCGGGTAGGACGGTTGGACCTCTTTGGGACCGCTGCTATAATGCCACCCATGGCTGACATCATTGCTCCCCAGGCCGCCGCGGCTCTTCTGGCCGAACTGGTTCGCTGCCCCTCCGTCACCCCGCTGGCCGGTCCGGCGGGGCAGGGCCCCTACGGCGAGGGGCGCTATGCCGCCCTGCTGGGCGACCGGCTCGCCGCGCTGGGCGCGTCGGTCGAGTTTCGCGAGGTCGAGCCCGGCCGCCCGAACCTCATCGCCCGCTTCGACGGCCCGGCGGGATCGCCGTCGGTGATGTTCGAGGCCCACAGCGACACCGTCGCCGTCGACGGGATGACGGTGGACCCCTTCGCCGCCGAGGTCCGCGACGGCCGCCTCTACGGGCGGGGCGCGTGCGACACCAAGGCCGCGATGGCCGCGATGCTCCTGGCCGTCCAGTCCGTGCTGGCCGCCGACGGCGGGCTGCGGGCGACGGTGTACGTCGTCTCGACGTGCGGGGAGGAGATCACCGGCCTGGGCGCCAAGGCGCTGGTGGGCGACGGGTTCTTCGCCGGCGGCCGCGTGGACGCCGCGATCGTGGGCGAACCGACGGACCTGGACATCATCCACGCCTCGAAGGGGTCCGGGCGGTTCCACATCGAGACGCGGGGCAAGGCGGCCCACAGCAGCGCCCCGGCCGACGGGGTCAACGCGATCTACCAGATGGCCCACATCGTCGCCGCGATCGAACGCGACGTCGCGGCGGCCCTGGCGGCGATGGCCGACCCGGTGCTGGGCTCGCCGACCGTCAGCGTCGGGACGATCCGGGGCGGCTCGCAGGTCAACATCGTCCCGGACGCCTGCACCATCGACGTCGACACCCGCCTGATCCCCGGCCAGACGTTCCAGACGATGGCCGCGCTGATTCACGGCGTCCTGGACCGCTCCAGGGCCGCCCGGGGCGATCTGCAGTACGTGATCCACAACCGGCCGGCCTACCCGGCGTTCTTCATCGACGGCGACGCGCCCCTGCCGGTCCTGGTCGCACGGGCGTGCCGCGAGGTGCTGGGGCGATCGACGCTCCGGGCGGCGCCGTGGGCGTCCAACGCGGGGATCTTCGCCGAAGCCGGGGTTCCCTCGGTGCTGGTGGGGCCCGGGTCGATCGCCCAGGCCCATACGTGCGACGAATTCGTCGAAATCGACCAGGTTGTCCAGGCCGCGAAGCTTTACGCGGCGATCATCCGCGCGTATGGTGGTGCCGGCGCGCCGGCAACCGGCGCGCGAGGAGAGTGAAACGATGCGGAATCTGCCTGACGTGATCCGTACGGTTGAGGAACTGGACGAGATCCTGAGCCGCCCGTCCGACGCGCTGGTCGAGTTCATGCGCACGCTGGACGGCGACATCATGATCCTCGGCGCCGGCGGGAAGATCGGCCCGACGATGGCCCGGATGGCCAAGCGCGCGGTCGACGCCTCCGGCGTGGCCAGGAAGGTGATCGCGGTGGACGTGGTCGACCTGCCTCACCTGGCGGCGATGGGGATCGAAACGCATGCCTGCGACATGCTCGACCTGGACGCCGTGGCGAAGCTGCCCGACGCGACGAACATCATCTACATGGTCGGCCGCAAGTTCGGTTCGACCGGCAGCGAGCACCTGACCTGGGCGATCAACGTGATCGTGCCCTACCACATCGCGCGGCGGTACACCGCCTCGCGGGTGGTGGCGTACTCGACCGGGTGCGTCTACCCCGTCATGCACCTGGGCACCGGCGGGGCGACCGAGGCGACGCCGCCCGATCCCGTCGGCGAGTACGCGATGAGTTGCCTGGGTCGCGAGCGGATGTTCGACTACTACGCCCAGACGGCCGGCCAGCGGGTGGTGCAGTTCCGCCTGAACTACTCGGTCGAGCTGCGGTACGGCGTGCTGGTCGACGTGGCCCAGAAGATCTTCGCCGGCCAGAGCGTCGACCTCACCACCGGCTACGCCAACGTCCTGTGGCAGGGCGACGCCTGCGACCAGACGCTCCGCAGCCTGGCCCTGGCCGCCAGCCCGGCGCGCGTGCTCAACGTGACCGGCCCGGAGACGTTGTCGATCCGCCAGGTGGCCAAGACCTTCGGCGAACTGATGGGCAAGCCCGTCGCCTTCACCGGCGAGGAGAACGGCCGCGGATACCTCTCCAACGCCACCGAGGCCAACCGCCTGTTCGGCAACCCCGCGGTCCCCATCGGCCAGGTCATCCGCTGGATCGCCCACTGGGTCGCCGCCGGCGGCGAAAGCATCGGCAAACCGACCCACTTCGAGACGCAGGACGGGAAGTATTGATCGCGTCGCATGCAGTTTACGTCCATCGACTTCATCCTGTTCTTCGTGCTGTTCATGGCCGTCTGGCCCCTGACGCGCCGGTCGGTTCGCCTGCGCTGGGCGTACCTGACGGTCGCATCGCTGGTCTTCTACGGCTGGTGGGACTGGCGGTTCCTGTTCCTCATCGCCGCCAGCGGCCTGGTGGATTTCGCCGCCGGCCTGGCGATGGAGGCGTATCCCCGCCGCCGCACGCTGTGGCTGGTCGGGTCGGTGCTGGCCAACGTCGCTTCGCTGGCGGTCTTCAAGTACCTGGACTTCTTCATCGCCAACTTCAACGGCCTGGGCGCCCTGCTGGGGGCCGACTGGGCGCTGCCGGCGGGCGAACTGATCCTGCCGGTGGGGATCAGCTTCTACACGTTCCAGTCGATGAGCTACACCATCGACGTCTACCGCGGCCAACTGAAGCCCACCCGCAGCGTGCTGCAGTTCTTCGCGTACCTGGCGCTGTTCCCACAGCTCGTGGCCGGGCCGATCGTCCGGGCGTCGGACCTGTTGCCCCAGCTCGAGCGGGTGCGGCCCACGACGGAGGCCGAGCGGTTCGAGGGGCTGCGGCTGGTGGTCTACGGGTTCTTCAAGAAGATGGTCGTCGCTGACACCCTCGCCCCGATCGTGACGGGGGCGTTTTCCGGCGGGACGGTCGCGCCCGACGCCGCCTACTGGTGGCTGATCATGGCGATGTTCGCCTACCAGATCTACTGCGACTTCAGCGGCTACAGCGACATCGCCCGCGGGCTGGGCCGCTGGCTGGGGTTCGACTTCCCGCTGAACTTCGACCACCCCTACATCGCCGCGGGGTTCCGCGACTTCTGGACCCGCTGGCACATCTCGCTGTCCACGTGGTTCCGCGACTATGTCTACGTCCCGCTGGGCGGGTCGCGCAGCGGAGCGCCGATGGGCCATCGCAACCTGTGGATCACGATGCTCGTGTCGGGGCTGTGGCACGGGGCGTCGTGGACATTCGTCCTGTGGGGCGCGATCCACGCGGCCCTGTTGTCGCTGGAGCGGCTCACCGCCTGGCCCAGGCGGGTCGGGGCCCTGCCGGGCGGGCGCCTCGCGGCGGTGGCGCTGACGTTCGCGGCGACGCTGGTGGCGTGGGTGTTCTTCCGCGCCGAATCCCTCGCCCAGGCCGTCGCGGTGGTCGGGAGGATGTTCAGCTTCGCCGGCGGCGACACGGAGGCGGTCCGGGCCGTTATCCGCGAGCACCGGTTGGCGGTGTACCTGGTGGTCGCGATGATGCTCCGCCACCTGTGGTTCGGCCTGCCGCTGCCCCGCGGCGCGGAGAACGAGACCCAGCGCTCGGCGCCGGTTCGGCTCGGCCAGGCCGTCGCCCTGGGCGCCCTGGTGGCCGCCTGCGTGTTCATGCGGGGCCCGGGCAGCGCGTTCATCTACTTCCAGTTCTGAATGACCGGCACCCAGACAACCCGACGTCGCCGCCCAGCCCTGCGGGCGCTGCTGCGCGAGCGTCTGGTCTGGGCGGGCGTCGCGGC
>JAAYZK010000491.1 GCA_012514895.1 Planctomycetota bacterium
GCTGGGCCTGGCGATCGTCAAGCACGCCGCCGAGCGGATGGGCGCCGAGATCACCCTCCTGAGCGAACCGGGCGTCGGCACCACGGTCACCGTCCTGTTCCCCGACGACGCCGCCGACGCCTGAAGCCCGCCCGGATCGCCGTCGAAGGGCCCGCCGTCATGCGGAGGACCCGGGGCTTGCCGTCCGTCGGCCGACGGTGCACAATGGACGCCGTCCGTTCACCATTCGGGAGACAACCATGATCACGCGCGACCATGGCGGGGCGCTGGTCAATCCGGGCATGGGTTGGACGATGCACTACTACTCCAACCAGGTGGCCAACTACGGATCGAAGCTGGTCCCCTCGGACACGCTGGACGACTTCCCCGGCCTGTCCACCGTCTATCTGCGCGTGCCGTGGGCGTTCCTGGAGCCGCAGCGGGGCCGTTTCAACTGGGCGCTGCTCGACACGCCGGCCCAGCGCTGGATCGCCCGGGGCAGGCGGGTGGCCATGCGGATCACCTGCTCGGAGAACTGGATTGCCTACGCCACCCCGGAATGGGTCCGACAGGCCGGCGCCGCGGGCGTCCCCTACGAGTTCGGCAAGGGCCCGCAGCCGGACGGCAGGTCGTGGGATCCGGTCTTCGATGACCCGGTCTTCCTTGCCGAACTCGATCGCTTCCTGGCCGCCCTGGCCCGGCGGTACGACGGCAACCCCAACGTCGAGTTCGTGGACATCGGCAGCTTCGGCCTGTGGGGCGAAGGCCACACGCACATGAGCAGCCGGCAGGACAGGATCGACATCCAGAAGAAGCACGTCGACCTCCACGTCAGGCACTTCCGGCAGACCCAATTGTGCATCAGCGACGACTTCGCCGGGCACGACCGGCCCGGCAGGGACTTCCCCATCACGGACTACGCCCTCTCGCAGGGCGTCACCCTGCGCGATGACAGCATCCTGGTGCAGCCGGCCCCGCGCTGCTGGTTCCACGCGGAGATGGCGGAGAAGTTCTGGCCGAAGATGCCGGTGATCATCGAGCACGAGCACTACGCGGCCTCCAAGCGGCGCAACGCGTGGGACGGCCGTCTGCTGGAAAGATCGGTGGAGGACTACCACGCCAGTTTCATGTCCATTCACGGCTGGCCGCGGGAACTGCTGGAGGAGAACCGCGACACGATCGAGCGGATCAACCGGCGTCTGGGCTACCGGCTCCAGCCGACGCGGGTCGACTGGCCGGGCCGCGTGGAGATCGGGCGGCCGTTCGCCGTCAAGTGGACCTGGGCCAACAAGGGTGTCGCACCGTGCTACGGCGGCGGATGGCCCTGTCTGACGCTCAAGGACGACCGGGACGGGATCGTGGCCGTTCTCGTCGATGAGTCGCGGAACGTCGGCGATCTGCAGGTGGGTCCGCCCGGCGCCGCTCCCGCCGCTGAGTGGACCAGCGAGTTCACCGCCGGCCACATCGCGCCGGTGACGAACCCCGGGCGCTGCCACGTCTACGTCTCCGTCGGCGCCCGCGACGGCACGCCGATCCTCGCACTGCCCCTGGGCGACGAGGACGGCCGGCGCCGCTACCGCCTGGGGTCGATCGACCTGGCCGCGGGAGAGGCATCCGCCTGACCGGACGGGTGGGGACTCAGGCAGGGCATCGCCCGGCTTGGGAGGAGGCAGCCATGGGCAGCGTGCGGGCATGGTGTCTGGCGGCGGCCGGGGCGGCGTGGCTGGCTTCAGCCGCGTGGGGCGAACCCCGGTTCGACCGGGTGACGCTCGACACGGCGTACATCGCCTATGAGCGCGATGTTGCCGACGTCAACCTGGACGGCCAACTCGTGCAAGGTCGCGGCGGGCGATTTCGACGGCGACGGCCGCACCGACGTGGCGTTCTCGCATTCCGAGCGGGCCGGCCACGCGGTCACCTGGTATCGGTCGCCGACGCCGCGCGTCGCCGGCAGTTGGGTCGGGCACCCGGTGGCCGTCGTGGATTTCTGCCACACCCTCCAGGCTGCCGACTGGGACGGCGACGGCGACACCGATCTGCTGGCCGGCGGGATGACGCAGTCGCGGCATCGCGGGCTCAAGCTCCTGCTCAACGGCGGCGCCGGCGCCGCCTGGACCGAGGTCGTGCTGCAGTCCGAAGGCAGCTACAGCGCCGAGACGGGCGACATCGACAACGACGGCGACCCGGACATCGTCGGCGTCCGCAACTGGAACACGGGCCCGAGCTTCATCTACCGCAACGGATCGCCCGCGCCGGGCGGACCGGGGACGCCCCCGTGAGCATCGCCCAACGTCTCCCTCCCTGCGGCAGGCAGGGATTTCAGCCCTGGCTGACTCCGGCGCTACGGGGCGAGCTGATGCACGGTTTCGGCGAATCCGGCCTGCCGTTCTCAGTCCATCTCCTCCGCCCGTACGACCCACTGTTCCGTCCTCCTGTGGGCGGGATCGGCGAAGCGTTCGGGCCGGTACTGGCTGGCGTAGAAGGCGTGGGATTCGTGGGCGATGGCGCCGTAGTCCCGGCTGCCGCGGATGGTGAGGTCGGCGGTGGCGATCCGCTCGGCGGCGGGAGGGGCGTCGGGCGGGCGGACGACGTAGTAGAGGGCGATCGGGGCGCCGCCCCGCTCGTTGCAGGCCTGCACCCCGGCGGCCGCGGCGCGGGTGGCGGCGACGTGCTCGGGATGGTTCGTGACGCCCGTCTTCGGGTCCAGGGCGATGACGATCGTGGCGCCCCGCCGGCCGAGCAGGTCGGCCAGACGCCCGGAGGGGTCGCCGCCCTGGCGGATCCATTTGTCGTAGACCGCGTCGGCCGAGACGTCGCGCCCGCCGGGCGATCGCCAGCGGGCGACAGCCGTCTCCTCGACGTCGCGGACGGCCAGGCCCTGCGGATGGGCGGTGGAGGTGCCGTTGACGTACTCCCAGGTCACCGGCTCCCCGCCCAACCGTCCGACCGCGGAGGCGAACTCGGCCTGGCGCACCTCGGCGAGCGTGCGGGTGAGGTCCTCGCCGGCGAGGTTCCAGCCGGACTGCCCGCGGGTAAGTGACACGACAACCAGTTCGCGGCAGTGGTCGGCGCAGTACGCCAGCAGCGGCCCGACCAGCGTCTCATCGTCGGGATGGGCGCCCACGAAGACGACGACGTCATCGGCCTGCAGGCGGTCCAGCAACGGTTCAGTACCCATGGTCGATCCTCCCAGGCCGCACCCGCAGCACAGCAGTGCGGCGGCGACGGCGCCTGTCATGATGTATGCACGGGACATGGTCAGCCCATACCGGCGCGGCCGGCTCGCCCGCCCGGCCGTCCGCGATCTCCCACGGAATCCCCCGCCGCGGCCTTCGGGCGCCGACCGCCGGCGGACCGGGAGGAGATTCTACAGCCTCCGCCGCCGCAGCGGTAGGGGCCCCGGGGGAAATCCGAAGCACGGCAGGCTGCGCCGTTCCTCTCCGTGGCCGTTGCCCGCAGACAGGGAGTCTTCCCGGATTGTCGGGTGGATCTCAGCCGCGCGGGGGCGCCGGCGACTCGGGACCGCCGCGGCGGATGGTGAACCGCCGGTCGGTGGGGCCGGTGATCTCGATGGTGACGTGCCAGGTTCCCTCCGGCAGCAGCGAGGGTGCCCGCTCGGCCCATTCCAGCAGGACGACGCCGTCGGCGAGCATCTCCTCGAAGCCCAGGTCGATCAGCTCGGCCTGGGGGTCGCCCAGGCGGTAGGCGTCGAGGTGGTAGATGGGCACGCGGGCGGGGTACTCCTGCATGAGGACGAAGGTCGGGCTGCGGACCATCCGCCCGTCGTCCAGCCCCAGCCCCAGGGCGACGCCGCGGGCGAACTGCGTCTTGCCGGCGCCCAGCGGGCCGTCCAGGGCGACGCAGTCGCCGACGCCGAGGCGGGCGGCGAAACGGCGGCCCAGGGCGATGGTTTCGTCGAGGCTGTGCGTGGTGGTCTGGTCTTCCATGGTCCTCACGTGCTGTGCCGCCAGCCGGCGTGGGCCAGGGGCGTGCGGCGGCCGGCGGGGTCGATGAGGGCGACGTCGCCGGCGGCGGTGGCGGTGCCGATCCGCGCGACGGGGACGTCCAGCGGCTGGGCCGCGACCAGGGCCTCGGCGGCCTCGGCGGGCAGGGTGAAGAGCAGCTCGTAGTCCTCCCCGTCGCCCAGGGCCGCCGCCAGCGGATCGGCCGTGGCCCGGGCCGCGGCCGACAGCGGGATGGCATCGCGCCGCAGTTCGGCCCCGACGCCGGAGGCGCGGCAGAGGTGGCGCAGGTCGGCGGCCAGGCCGTCGGAGATGTCGATCATGGCGCTGACGGGGTACCGCTCGGCCAGCAGGCATCCGGCGGCGACGCGGGGGGTGAACGTCAGGTGCTTGCCGGAGGCGAGGCTCCCGCCCAGCGTGCCGGTCACGCAGATCGCCTCGCCCGGCCGTGCGCCGCGGCGGAGCAGGGGGGCGGCGGCGGGGGCGCCCCACAGGGTGGTGGTCAGCAGCAGGGGGTGGCTCCAGGCGGAGACATCCCCGCCGACCAGCGGGCAGTCGAAGGCGTCGCCGGCGCGCCGCAGCCCGCGGTAGAGGGCCTGGAGCTGCGATTCGCTCATGCCCTTGGGCGCCGAGACGGTGGCGACGGCCCCCAGCGGCCGTCCGCCCATGGCGGCGATGTCCGACAGGCTCCTCGCCATCACCTTGTACCCGGCGGCATCCGGCCCGCAGTCGTCCAGGATGAAGTGAACGCCGTCGGCGCACTGGTCGGTGGTCACCAGCAGCAGTTGCCCGCCGACGCGGACGACCGCGCAGTCGTCGCCGGGCCCGACGGGCACGCGCTGGGGGTCGAACGCCCCCTGGCCGCGGATCCAGTCGATGAAGGCGAATTCGTCCACGGCTACCCCTCCGCCGGTCCGGTGGGCAGCCACCCGCGCTCGGCGGCGTCGCGGATGAACCGCTCGGCGTACTCCCACAGGGCCGGCGAGCCCTCGGCCATGTGGCCGTTGCGCTCCAGCACGCGGTCCAGCGTGATGCCGTGCTCCCGCCACGCGCCGCCCTCGGTGTGGTAGTTGTGCAGCAGCGGCTGGAGCCGATCGAGCGCCGCGGCGAAGCGCGCCTCGCCGGTCCGCCGGGCCTCGAACTCCTCCCACAGCGCCCGCAGTTGGGCCCCCTGGTCCTCCGGCAGCAGGGTGAAGATGCGGTCGGCGGCGGCCTGCTCGAAGCGGGCCTTCTCCGCCCGGGCGGCTTCGTCGTAGACCAGGGCGTCGCCGGCGTCGATCTCGACGAGGTCGTGGATGAGCACCATTTTGATCACCTTCAGCACGTCGATCGACGCGTCGGCCGCGTACTCGCTCAGCAGCATCGCCATGACCGCCAGGTGCCAGGAGTGCTCTGCGTCGTTCTCCAGGCGGACGCGGTCGGTCAGGTACGTGTTCCGCACGATCCGCTTGAGCTTGTCGATCTCCATGATGAAGCGGATCTGCCGGGCGAGGCGCTGTGGTGCGTGGACCGTCACGTGCCCAGCCTTTCCCGCCAGAAGGCGATCTGCTCGGCCAACTGCCCGGCGCCGCCGGCTCCGGCGGGGCGGTAGTGGCGGACGACGTTGGCGGCGCCGAGGTAGTCCGCCACGTCGGGGCCGATGGCCCCGCAGGCCTCGCGCAGGACCTCCGGCGGAAGCTGGGCCAGGGTCTGCCCCCGCTGCTCGGCCTGCGTCACCAGGCGGCCGACGACGTGGTGCGCCTCGCGGAACGCCACGCCGCGGTTGACCAGGTACTCCGCCAGCGCCGTCGCGTCGAGGTAGCCGGCGTCCAGCCCCGCGGCGATCCGCTCGGCCCGCAGATGCGCGGTCTGCACGATCCCCCGCGCCACCGCCAGCGACTGGCGCATCGCCGTCTCGGCGGCGAAGACGAACCGCTTGTCGTCCTGCAGGTCGCGGTTGTAGGCCAGCGGCAGGCCCTTGACCAGCGTCATCATGCCCACGAGCTGCGCCATCGCCGCGGCCGCCTTGCCGCGGACGAGCTCCAGCGTGTCGGGGTTCTTCTTCTGGGGCATCATCGAACTGCTCGTGCAGTAGGCGTCCGACAGCGCCAGGAAGCCGAACTCGCTGGTCGCCTGGAGGATCCAGTCCTCCGCCCAGCGCGACAGGTGGCCGGCGAGCATCGCGCAGCAGAAGCAGAACTCGCAGAGGAAGTCCCGGTCGCTCGTGGCGTCGATGCTGTTGCGGCTCATCGCCGCGAAGCCCAGCAGCTCGGTCGTCCGCGCCCGGTCCAGCGGCAGGCTCGTGCCCGCCACGGCCCCCGAGCCCAGGGGGTTGACGTCCACCCGCCGCCGGCAGTCGGACAGCCGCTCTCCGTCGCGGCCGAGCATCTCGACGTACGCCAGCATCGCGTGGCCGGCCAGGATCGGCTGGGCCCGCTGCAGGTGCGTGTAGGCCGGCATGACGATCCGGCCCTCGCGGCCGGCCAGGTCCACGAAGGCCCGCTGGAGGCCCTCGACGCCCGCGATCAGATCGTCGATCGCATCGCGGACGTACAGCCGCAGGTCCAGAGCGACCTGGTCGTTGCGGCTGCGCCCGGTGTGGAGCTTCTTGCCCGCCTCGCCGATCCGCTCGACCAGCGCCGACTCGATCACCATGTGGATGTCTTCCAGCTCCACCGGCATCGCCAGCTTCCCGGCGGCGATGTCGGCCTCGATGCTCACGAGCCCGTCGCGGATCGCGCGGAACTCGTCCTTCGTGATGATCTTCCCCTCGCTGAGCATCTGCGCGTGGGCGATCGATCCGGCGATGTCGTAGCGGAACAGCACGTGGTCGACGTCGATGCTCGCCACGAACTGCGCCGTCGCCGCGTCGGTGTCGGCCGTCAGCCGTCCTTGCCAGCTCTTGGTCGATCGGGTCGGTTTCTTCGGGGCCATCAGGGTCTCCTCAAGACGCCGTGATGGTAGGGGCGGGAGGGGGAACTGTCAACGTGCGACGGCCCGGGAGGCCAGGCCGTGAAGCCTGGAGCCGCCCCGGCGGAAAAATCCGCGAAGCGCGTAGACAATCGCCCCCCGCGGTACACTCTACGGGTGGTGCGAGACGATTGTCAGGTCGTTGCGGCCGTCCTGGACGGCGACCAAGCCGCCTTCGGCGAGCTGTATGACCGGTACGCGCCGCTGGTGCGGTCGGTGTGCTACGACGCCACCGGCGACCTGACCGAGGCGCAGGACCTGGCCCAGGAGGTGTTCCTGCGGGCCTACCGGCGGCTCGGAACGTTGCGGGACCCCGCCCAGGTGGGCCCCTGGCTGGTGGGCATCGCCCGGCGGGTGGGTCTGGAGTGGCGCCGGCGGATGGGCCGCCGGCGGGAGCGGTTCGGCCTGGCCGGCGACGACCTGCCCGCGGCCGAGACGGACGACGTGCACGGCCGCCTGGAGGCCCTGGAAGGCGCCCTGCGGCGGCTGCCGCGACGCGAACGCCTGGCCATCCACGCGTTCTACCTCGACGGCGAGGCGGTCGGGGCGGCACGGCAGGCCCTGCGGCTGTCGCGCAGCGGCTTCTACCGCGTCCTCCAGCGGGCGCGCGAGCGCCTGGCGCGACTGATGGACAAGGACTGACTCGGACAAGCACAACAGCCTGTCTTTCCACAATGAACGACCCGATCGACAAAACACTGAAACACTACTACCGGCGGTTCACCCGCGATCATGCAAGGCGTCGCGCCGAACTGCTGGAGGTGCTGTCGGGCGAATCGACCCCCACCGGCCGGGCACGGGTCTCGGTACTTGGGCCTGTGAGCAAAGTGGCGGCTACGCTGGCGGCCGCCGCGGCGATCATAGGATTGGTGGCTTGGCTGCCGCCGGGACCCGTCCTGGCCGGTGAGGTCTTCGCCGACGTGATCGAGCAGGTCCGCCTCGCCCGCTCCGTCGCCTACCGCATGACGCTCACCCTGCCGGATCGCCCCGCCCGTTCGGCCTCCGTCCGCTTCGCGGCGCCGGGCCGGGAGGTCACGGCCTTCGACGACGGGGACCGCCAGGTCTCCGACTACGTCGGCGGCCGGATCCTCTACAGCCACGCCGGAGCCGACCCCTGGGCCCTCCGCCTGCGCTACGACCCCCGGTTCAGCGACGCCCCCCTCGGCCAGACGGCCCTGGCGGCGCTGCTGCGCCTCGGGCCCGAGGCCGGGCGGTTCGTCCGCTGCGAGCCGTACGGCGGGCGCGAGGTGAGCGTCTTCGTGGCCCGGACCGCCTCGCAGACCTTCACCGTCCGGGCCGATCGCGACGATCTCCGGCCGGTGCGGATCGACATCGAGACCGCCGACGGCGCGACCCTCGTCCTGAGCGACTTCGCCTGGGATGAGCCCATGGGGGCGGAACTGTTCGAGACGGCCCCGCCGAGCGGCGCGGCGCTCTACGAGATCGATCTGGGAGCGGACGAGAGCGACGCCTCGCCCGAATCGCTCCTGGCGGCGGCCCTGGACCTGCTGGCCGAGGCCGACGGGGGCCGATACCCCGACGCCCTCGACCGTCCGTCGCTGCAGCCCCTGCTGGACCGGCTGACCCCGCCGCAGGCCGTCCCGATCGACCTGGGGACCGGCCTGGCCGTCGTCGCCGGCGCGCCGTCCCAGCCCGCCGATGACGACGTGCCCGCCCTCGTCCGCTACGTCCGCGCCGCCGACCGGCAGCGCCGCATCCACCGCGGCCTGGATGTGCTGATGGACTGGACCGGCGAGAATCTGCCGTGGAAGTACGTCGGCGCCGGCGTCCGGCGCGGCGAAGCCCGCCCCGTGCTGTGGTACAGGCCGGCCGGGGCGACGGACTACCGCGTCCTGCTGGGCGACGGCCGATGGAGGGATGCGCCGCCGAATGAGGGATCCTAAGCAGGTCACCAGACATGATGCAACAGTCGCGGCCCTCATCGTAGGGTGGCGCAGCCGAGCCGAAGGCGAGGCTGCCCACGCGATCGCGGCGGAACCTCCACGGGGCCGCGTGCGTCCAACGA
>JAAYZK010000065.1 GCA_012514895.1 Planctomycetota bacterium
ATCGTCTTGACCACACGATAGCCGCCGGTCTTGTCGATGACCTGCACACTGACCGAGCCCGATCGATTCCGCTTCTGACGCACGAACATGGCCCGATTCTACGCACGGGACACCCAAATCCGGAACACCCTCCTTGTCAAATAAGGACTTACAATCGAACTTCACTGACTTGTCGAAGTCAGGGCAAACCCGAAACTCGAAGCACGAAATCCGAAACAGACTCAAAACAGCAGGAAAGACGGCAAACATCCAAACGGCCGAGCCCCAGGGTTTGGCGCTTTTCCGTTCCGTTTTGGCGTTTGGGATTTGTTTCGGATTTCGAGTTTCGTGCTTCGGATTTCCGCCCCGTGCTTCGGATTTCCGCCCCATGCCCCATCACCATGACAGGGATTGCGCCACCCATGCGCATTCCTGCTCACAGGGGGAGCGGTCAGCCCCCCCATCCATGCCGCAACAGCCCCATGTCGCCCAGGGCGCTGGCGACGAACTGCGCGCCGAACCAGGCCATTCCTGCGCCGCAGACCAGGAGGATGGCCTTCTGGGCGGACGGCCCCAGGAGGCGGGCGCCGCTGAAGGAGGCGAGGGTGAGGATCTCCAGCCAGAGCAGGTCGCAGACCCAGTGGACCAGGGCGAACAGGGCGAAGGCCGCCGCTCCCAGCCTGGCGGCGTCGGCGGCGAGGGTGAGGCCGACGGTGGCCCACCACAGCAGGAAGAACGGGTTGGTGGCCGTCAGGACAATGCCGGCGCGGACGGGGCGGCGCTGGGGGACGGCGTCGGCCTGGAGGGCCGGGCCGCGCAGGGCCCGCAGGAGCCCCAGGGCCATCCACAGCATGATCACCCCGCCGGCTAGGCCGATTGCCCCGCGCACGGCGGCGCGTTCGAGCCACAGGCGGACGCCGCCGATGAGCAGGACGATCAGGGGCAGTTCGACGATTCCGTGGCCGACGGCGATCATCGCCCCGGCGTGCCGGCGGCGCGTGCCGGCCGCCAGGGCCGCGGCGGTCATCGCGCCGGGGGCCATGACGCCCGTCAGGGAGACCGCCACCGCCTTGGCCAGAAACGCCAACGTATCGGCCACCGTTCTACTCCGGGGGCGGGGGCGGAGGCGGCCCGAGGCGGTCGGCGGGGACGCCCTCGCCGCCGCCGCTGCCGCCGCGATCAAAGGCCTCCAGCGATCCGCGCATGACGACCGCCGTGCCGCTGAGCATGTCGCCGGCCCGCTGGCGGTAGGCCGACAGCAGCGGCCAGACCAGGAAGACCAGCACCAGCGGCGTGAGCACCTCCAGCGGCTTGGTGAGGTTCCGCAGGACCACCCCCAGGATCGGCGGGCGACCGCCCCCCGAGCCCACGACCCGCATCCCCAGCAGCCGCTTGGCCGGCGTGGCGCCGAACAGCGCCTCGGTGACGATCCCGTACGCCACGCAGGCGGTGAACCACGCCAGCGTCAGCCAGGCGATCACGGGGTCGTGCACCTGCGCCGACAGCAGGTCTTCCAGCCGTCGCGGCAGATTCTCCACCGCCTGCGGCGCCACGGCCGCCCCCACCGCCGAGACGATCACCAGCAGCGGCAGCGCATCCAGCGCCGCCGCCAGCATCCGCAGGGGCCACAGGGCCGGCACGATCTCCACCGGCAGCGCGAAGCTCGACGCGGCGGACCCCCGCAGGCGCTGGGCGACCATGATCAGGACCAGCAGGGACGTCAGGACGAACAGGCCGCGGAACCAGCGCTGGAACTGCACCGGTTCGCTCACGGCCACGGGCACGTGCATGGGGCCGACGGCGGTGACCGCGCCGCTGCGGACGTCGGCGGTGCCCAGGCGCCAGCCGCCGTCCTCGCGCCACGCCACCTTCAGCGCCAGGCCCAGGGGGGTGAGGCTCATCGCGTCGAACCCGCCGACCGGCAGGGGCTCGCCGTCGCGGGCGAGGACCGCCGGTGGGCCCAGGTCCCCGCGGACCGGGTCGACGCGGCACAGCCACGGTCCCGCGTCGCTCAGCCCGGCCGCCATCAGGTCGGCCCCGGCGGCCATCCACCACCCGACGCGATGGCCGGCCGGCCAGTCCAGCGTCGCGGCCGGCGCCCAGGTCCCCGCGTCGACGTCGCAGCGGAGCGTCACGGCCGGCCAGCCCTGCACCGTGCAGGCCAGCAGGAACAGGCCCTTGCCGGGCACGTCGGCCAGGTACACGCGGCCGTCGGCGGCGAAGGGCAGGCTGTCCAGCCCCGCCACGAGCGTCCAGCGGCCCCCGCGCTGCACCAGCAGCGCCGCCGCGGGCTCTGCCGGCTGCGTGGCCGGTTCGGCCGTCTCGTTCGGCGGGCCCAGCAGGACGTAGAGGGGGCGGTTGTACGAGGCGTCTTCGGCGGCGCCGGCGCAGGCCGCCAGGACGGGCCGTCCGCGCCAAGGGGCGTCCCAGAGGGTTCCGACGGTGGCGCCGTCGGCGGAGGGGTCGTACCAGGCGTAGCCGCCGGAGGCGAAGAAGACGTGCAGGCGCCCGTTGGCGGCGAAGGCCGCGGCGACGGGCCCGACGCTGCGGGCGCGTCGGATCCAGCGGTCTTCGAGGCGGACGTAGATGTCGCTGGCCTGGGCCTTCTCGTCGTAGACCACGCGCCACAGCCGTCCGTCGCCGCCCGCCAGGGTCACAGGCGCCGCGCAGGCGGAGGCCACCGCCGCCAGGCACAGCGCCGCCGTCACACAGCCGCGGGCCACCCACTTCAAGGCGCTGTCTCCTGGAGTCGGGGCGGCGGCCCGTCGCCCAGCGGGCGGATGTCGCGGATCGTCGCAGGGGGACGGAATCGGAACGCCGCCGGGGGCGGCACGGGTTCGTCTTCGGTGCCCGTGGTCATGCCACCCAGGCGCAGGCGGATCGAACGGATCGGCTCGCTGTCCGGCCAGGTGATGCGGATGTCGGTCGGCACCTCGGGCGGCACGAGGACGTCGTCCGGCACGGCGACCGGCTCGTAGTCCTCCAGCTCGGCGGTCATGGCGATCCGCCCCTGGCGGTCGTAGAGCATCGTCCGGCAGGGTTGGCGGCTTTCGTCGCGGCGGTCGATCAGCGTCTGGCGGGCGAGGTACCACCCGTCCCACGCGTCGCGCCGGGCGACGGTGAGCATCTCGTAGACGCAGGGCTTCTCGGGCGTCCGCAGCACGACCTGCGACGGCGCGTCCAGGTCGGTCGGCCACGGCAGCACCCCCAGGGCGTCCAGCAACTGCACCGGGTCCATGGGCAGGCCCTCCCCGTCCAGGCCGTGCAGGGCCTCCAGCGGACCGTAGCGGGCGAACGACTCGCCGCCGGGGATGTCGACCCAGTAGTAGAACAGCCCCGCGTCGGCGTCGATGCCCAGGCGGAAGACCTCCTGGTCGATCTCCTTGCCCCGCAGCATGAAGTAGTGCGGCCCCAGCGGGTCGTCGCCCCGCCGGCGGAAGTACAGCCGTCCGTCCGGCAGGCGGTAGGAGCGGAACAGCCCCTCCGCGGTGAGGTTGATCTCGATGTCGGCGACGGCCCACAGCGCCGGAATCCGCTCGGCGTTGCCGTTGTGGGCGTCGAACAGCGCCTCGCGCCCCACCAGTTCCACGTCGCACGGCGGGCAGCCCGTCAGCCAGGCGACCGAAGCGGCCAGCAGGCCCGTCAGCAGCGCCGATCGGCGGTTCATTCCAGGTCCCCCTCGAGGATCTCGCCGAGCTGTTCGGTGACCTCGGCGATGCGTTCCTCGTCCAGTTCCGGGTTGACGACCTCGTGCTCCGCGCCCCCCCGCTGGCGGAGCAGCCAGACCTCGCGGCCGTCCTCGTCGCGGCGGCTGCGCAGGTAGGTCAGCAGGCGCTTGCGCATCAGCACCAGGGTCAGCACGAAGCGGAACGCCTGGCGGCTCGCGTCGGCGTCGCCGGCCAGGCGGAGAAAGAAGTTCATCAGGACGTCGTCGTCCACGAACAGCCGCCGCTTCGCCGCCGGCTCGGGCACGACCGAGCGCCACTGGCCGAACAGCTCGCCGGCGTCCCCGCGGGCCGGGTCCTCCCAGCACGCCAGGCACCAGTCGCGCCGGACCAGGGCGCCGTCCTGCTCGACGACCGTCGCGACGAACGCCTCCTTCGGCTCCAGGGCCTTCTCGCACCGGACACAGTGCCCGCCGGAGCGCGCGATGTTGTACTCCTTGGCCATCTATGCTTCACCTACTGGGCCCGAAAGAACCTCGTATCCACGCCCCCGGGGCCGATGGCGGCCACGACCCTGCGCATGCAGCGGGGGCACCAGCCGACATAGGCGGTGCCCGCGGCGTTGCGGTAGATCCGCTGGTACACGTTGCAGCACTCGAACTTCACGCTGATGAACGGACGGCCGGCGCCGCCGCCCGCCCCGCCGTCGCCCCGGGGGGCGCCGGTGAGGTGCGGGATGTCGACGATGTCCTCGCCGTCGCTCATGGCCCCTCCAGCTTCGCCTGCACCTGCGCTTCGATCCGCTCCAGCAGGTGGCGGGCCTTGCGGCAGTCGTCGGCGCTGGAGGCGGCCACCTCGCCGCCGATCCGCCGGTCGGCGCAGGCGCCGGCGTTGACGCGGACGTTGTAGTCGCACAGCTTGACCACCGCCTCGGCCAGGATCGCCCCGGCCGCCAGGTCGCTCAGCAGCCACTTCGTGCAGCGGTCCGACAGCAGCGCCAGGTCGTCCAGGATCGCCAGGGCGATCTTGGCCATCTCGCGCGGCACGTCGATGCAGGCGGCCAGGGCGAGTTGGACGGCGTCCTGGCGGGCGGGGCCCTCGGCCTTCATCGCGTCGCTGTACAGCTCGAAGGCGTTGACGTCCTCGGCCACCAGTTCCAGCAGCATCGCCCGCGCCCGCGGCAGACGCTCGCCCAGCCGTGCGTAGTCGTCGGCATGGGCGGCGAACTTCGCCTTGTCGCGGGTGAAGCCCACGGCCATCTCGCCCAGGGCCGCCGCCAGCGCCCCGACCACCCCGGCGACGCTCCCGCCCCCGGGCGTGGTCGTCCGCGCCGCCGTCGCTTCCACGAATGACGCCACGGACCGCCTGATCAATTCATCGTCCACCACCGTCTCCTCTGGTCAATTCCCCGCCGTCTCCGCCTCCGCCTGCGGAAGGGTCAGCGTCACAACCGGCGGGCCGGCCAGGTACCTCCGGGCCACCCGGCGCAGGTCCTCGGGCGTGACGGCCCCGAGGCGTTCGGCGAGCGAGCGGCTGTAATCGTAGCCGACCCCGTACAGTTCATCCAGCGCCGCCTGGGCCGAAAGCTCGGCCATCGTCTGGCTGCCCAGCAGGTCGGCCGTCAGGATGGTGTTAACCGCCTGATCGATCTCGGCCTGCGTGAACTCGTGCGTCAGCGTGCGCCGGATGGTCTCGGTGATGGTATCGACCACCCGCTGGGCCGTCTGCGGTTGGGTCGCGGCGTAGATCACGAACGACCCCGGGGCGCAGCCCACCCAGTTGTAGGCGTGGACCACGTACACCAACTGGCTGCCCCGCAACTGGGTGTGCAGCCAACCGCTGGGAAGCTGGTAGCCGCTGATAATCGTGTCGAGCACCGTGATGGCGTCCCGGTCGGCGGTGTCGGCGAACGTCATGCCGGGGTAGCCGATCATGATGGCGGCCACCTGGTTGCCCGTGGGCAGGACGTGCCGCTCCGGGCCGTCCACCGTACGGGGGGCCGGCGCGTCGATCGTGTTGGCGCCGGCCGGCATGTCGGCGAACCGCTCGATCACCCGGCGCTTCATCGCCTCCAGGTCGAAGTTGCCGTAGACCGTCAGCACCGCCGAGGCGGCCCGCACCCACCGCCGGTGGTGGGCGGCGATCGCGTCGCGGTCGGCGGCGGCGACTACGCCGGCGGTTCCCAGCGGGTCGAAGCGGTACGGCGAGCCGGCGAAGAAGCTGCGGCGGAAGTGGAGGCGCATCTGGCTGGACCAGTCCTCGTCGATCTGGTCGATCGCCGACAGCAGCCCGGGCCGGTAGATGGCCAGTTCGCCCTCGGGGAAGGTCGGGCGGATGACCACGTCGGCCAGGACGTCCAGGGCCTCCGGGGCATCGTCCTTGAGCACCTGGGCCGACCAGAGGAAGGTGTTGTTCCCGCTGATGCCGCCGATGGCCCCGCCGGCGGCGTCGAAGAAGGCGGCGATCTCCTCGGCGGTGCGGTCGCCGGCGCCGCGGGTCGAGAGGCTCGCCATGAGCGTGCCCAGGCCGTTCGTGGCGTCGGTCTCGACCATCACCCCCCCGAGGACCGCCACGTTCATGGCGACCAGGTCGACCGAGTCGGTCGTGCTGAGCACGACGGTCAGGCCGTTGTCCAGGACGAACCGCTCGGTCCGGTCGGTCCGCCGCCCGCCCTTTTCGGCGGCCTCGGCGGCAGCCGTGGCGGCCGGGAGCATCCGCGTGACCACCATCGCCCCGGGATCGAGGTACCTGCGGGCCATCGCGCGGACCTGCTCGGCGGTCACCTGCTGGATCCGCTCGGTGTACAGCCGCGAGAACCCCACGTCGCCCGTCGAGAGGTAGTCGCCGGCCAACGTGGCGGCCTGGCTCTCGACGCTCTGGCGGCTGAAGACGTCGTCGGCCACCTTCTGCCGCTTGGCGCGGGCCAGCTCGTCGGCCGTCACGCCCTCGTCGGCGACCCGCCGGACCTGGGCGAGGATCTCGGCCTCGGCGGCGTCGATCCGCTCAGGGTCGGTGCGGAAGGTGATGCGAAACTCGCCCGCCCCCCAGGCCGGCGTCCAGCTCGCACTGTCGATCTCCGTCACCAACTGCTTATCCCGCAATATGATACGGTTCAGGCGGCTGGAGGCGCCGTTGGTGAGGATATAGCTGAGCACGTCCAGGGCGTAGAGGTCCTCGTGGATCAGGGGAATGGTGCGGAAGCTGAGGTACTCGTTGGCGTCCTTGACGGCCTCGGAGGGCACGACAACCCGGCGCACGCCGGCAACGCCGGGCACCTCGGGCAGGACCGGCACGTCGCTGCGGGAAGCCTCCCACCCGCCGAGGATCGTCCGGAGCTGGTCGAGCACCGCGGCGGTATCGACGTCGCCGGCGACGACAAACACGGTCCGCTGCGGGACATACGTCCTGGCATGATAGGCCAGGACGTCCTCGTACGTCAGCGACCGCAGGGCGCCGAGGTGGCCGATGACGGGGGTGCCGGCGGGGTGCTCGCCGTAGACGTTGGCCATGTGAGCGTAGTACATCTGCCGCGCGGCGTTGTCGCGTCCCATCTCCAGCTCGCGCTGGACGACGCCGTGTTCGCGCTGGAAGTCGTCCAGGCCGATGGCCGGCCGCGCCATCCAGCCGGCGAGGATGTCGAGAGCCTCCGAGGTCCGGCCGGAAGCGCAGTTGATGTAATAGGCGGTATGGTCGAGGGTCGTGTAGGCGTTGGACTGCGCGCCGATCTCATCGAGGCGGTCGCGCGTGGGCTGGGGGGCGGCGTCGCCGGGACGGGGCTGGTCTTCTTCGTGCGTGGCGCCCTTGGCGACGAGGTGTTCCAGCAGGTGGCTGACGCCGGTGCCCAAGTAGGGTCCTTCGAGCATGCCGCCGGTGCGGACGTAGGCCTGGACGGTCACGACGGGGACGGTGTGGTTTTCCTGGACGATGACGGTGGCGCCGTTGGAGAGGGTCGCGACCGTCACGCCGCGATCGTTCACCTGGCGGCGGACGACCTCGAGCGGCTCGCCGGTGGCCGGGGGGCCGGCCTGATCCCCAGCGCCGGCCGCCGGTTCGCCGGCCGTCTGGGAGACGGCCCGAGCCGCGCAGCCCAGCAGGCCCGCCGCCAGGGCGAGCGTCAACAACGATACCAGGGGGATTCTGACCATCGAAACGGTACTCCCCGAGCCTGGGCGGTCCCCTGAAGCCAATCCCTGCGAGGCCCGTGCGTTACGGCGCGGTGGGTCTCTTTTCAATCTCGCTGAGGTACTCCAGGGTCCGGTCCAGCTCGTTCTTAAGGTGTCGGACTTTGAGCAGGTTCCTGACGCGCGTGACCAGTTCGAGGCGGCTGAGCGGACGGCTGAGGAAGTCGTCGGTACCACAGTCGACAGCCCGCTGGATGTCGGCCATGCTGTCCAGGGCCGTCACCATGATGACGGGGATGTCGCGGGTGGCCGGGTCGCTCTTGAGCTTGGTGCAGACCTCGAACCCGCTCATGCGGGGCATCATGATGTCCAGCAGGATCAGGTCCGGCGGGTCCGCGGCGACCTGCTGGAGGGCGGTGAGCCCGTCGTCGGCGATGCGGACCTCGACGTCCATGGTTTCGAGGTACGCCGCCAGCAGTTCCTGGTTCTGAGGGTTATCGTCCACCACCAGCACCCGCGACGTGCGAGGCTCGTCGGCGATCTCCGTCAGACCGGTCTGGTTGCCCGTGGCCATGCGATCTCCATATCGTTTCGGTCCGCCCGCCCATCCGGCCGGCGCGCTCTACAGTCCGACTACTATCCACGATCCGGACCCGAAAAGCAAGGAGGTCGAACGGCAGGCACTTCGACTGCGCTTCCGCCTTCGCTGCGCTGTGGCGAGACAGGCAGGGCAGGCTTCGGGCTTCAGACTTCAGGCTTCAGGAACGGCAGCGACCGGATTTGCGCATCCTGCCGCAGGGATAGGGAACACCCCCTGCGGACAGGGAACACGCCCCGGCGGCCGGGGGGCGGTCCGCGTGGCGTTCGTCCATCGTAAGCTATTGTGCGTACAAGACTAACTGTTCTCCAACCATCGCGAATGTCCGAAACGTTGTGCGCCAGGCGTCCAGAAACGCCAAGAACGTTGGACATTCAGGCCGCAGTTGGGCGAATTCGCAGCGGGGACCGCTGATGAAAAAAAGCCGCTTGATTCCCGCATGGCGGTGCAGGAACTCCAAGCCCCTGCAGATACAGGATCGGTCCTGGACGGAAGTGGAGTCATCCACACCCTCCTTCTGGTCCGCCAGACAGATTCTGGCGCGAAACTGCCGATTGCGCGGCCGGCGGCGAACCGGCAGGGGGCCCGCGACGAACAGATTAGGGCTTGCGGGCCGTCACCCGCTATGGTAACTTAAGGGGCTCCGCGACGTTCGCGACCTCCACTGCCCCCCGCCGTGGCGTCAAACACAGCGAAGCAGAATGAACGGTCGGCGTGTACTCGCGGGGCCCCTGCGAAGGCTGACATCATGCAACGAACCGATATCCGCAACGTGGCCATCATCGCCCACGTCGACCACGGCAAGACCACGCTGGTGGACGAACTGCTCCGCCAGAGCGGGCAGTTCCGCCAGAACGAGCTGGCAGGCGAATGCATCCTGGACTCCAACCCGCTGGAGCGGGAGCGGGGCATCACGATCCTGTCGAAGAACTGCGCGATCGACTACGTGGACCGCCGCGGCCGGCGGTTCCACATCAACATCGTCGACACGCCCGGCCACGCCGACTTCTCCGGGGAGGTCGAGCGGGTGCTGAAGATGGCCGACGGGGTGCTGCTGCTGGTGGACGCCTTCGAGGGCGTCATGCCCCAGACCCGCTACGTCCTGAGCAAGGCCCTGGCCGCCGGGCTGCGGCCGCTGGTGGTCATCAACAAGATGGACCGCCCCGACGCCCGCCCCAACGACGTCCACGAGGAGGTGTTCGACCTGTTCGTGGAGCTGGGGGCCGAGGATCACGCCCTGGACTTCCCGACGATCTATGCCTCCGGGCGCGAGGGCTGGGCGACCGACGACCTGGCCAGGGTCGGCGCCGTCAGCGACATCCACGCCCTGTTCGAGGCGATCATCGCCCACGTGCCCGTGCCGGATCTCGACGCCAACGCCCCCCTGCAGGCGCTGATCACCACGCTGGACTACAGCGACTACGTCGGCCGCATCGGCATCGGGCGGGTCTTCGCCGGGGTCCTCCAGTCCGGCCGTCCCGTGGCGGTCATCGACCGCTCGGGCGCCGTCACCACCCAGCGGATCGGGCAGTTGTTCCGCTTCCAGGGCCTGGGGCGGGTCGAGGTGGACCGCGTCGAGGTCGGCGACCTGTGCGCCGTCGTCGGGCTCAAGCAGATCGACATCGGCGACACCCTGGCCGACCCGGACAGGCCCGTGGCCCTGCCGCCGGTGCCCATCGACGAGCCGACGCTGCGGATGACGTTCCGCATCAACGACTCGCCCCTGGCCGGCCGCGAGGGCAGGTACGTCACCAGCCGCCAGCTCCGGGATCGGCTGCACAAGGAACTGCAGTCCAACGTCGCGCTGCGCGTCGAGGACCGCGCCGACGAGTTCGACATCGCCGGGCGCGGGCTGCTCCACCTGGGCATCCTGCTGGAGACGATCCGCCGCGAGGGCTACGAGCTGTCCGTCGGCAAGCCCGAGGTGCTCTACCACACCGACGAGCACGGGCGGCGGACCGAACCCATCGAGCACCTGGTGATCGACGTGCCCACCGAGTGCGTCGGGGCCGTCATGCAGCTCACCGGGGACCGGCGGGCCGAGATGATCCACATGAAGACCCACGCCGGGCGGACCCAGTTGGAGTTTCTCATCCCCGCCCGCGGGCTGATCGGCCTGCGCAGCCGCGTCCTGACGGCCACCGCCGGCGAACTGATCATGCACCACCGCTTCAAGGAGTACGGCCCCTACCGCGGGGAGATGGGGCGGCGGATCAACGGCGTGATGGTCGCCACCGAATCGGGGCGGGTCACGGCCTACGCCCTGGAGCAGTTGGCCGACCGCGGGGTCATGTTCGTCGTGCCCGGCGACGAGGTCTACGAAGGCCAGATCGTCGGCGAGCACGCCAAGGACAAGGACCTGCCGGTCAACGTCACGCGCCGCAAGGCCCTCACCAACGTCCGCGCCTCGACCAAGGAGGCCACCGTCACACTCAAGTCGCCCCGCCAGGTCACCCTGGAGTACGCACTGGAGTACATCGAGAACGACGAGCGCGTCGAGATCACCCCCGCCAGCGTCCGGCTCCGCAAGATCCACCTCAAGGAGCACGACCGCAAGCGGGCCTCTCGCAAAGCGGTGGTGTAGCCCGCCGAAGGCGGGAAACCCGAAATCCGAAACAAATCCGAAACAGCAAAACGAAAAAGGACCAGACAAGAGGGCTCGGCCCGTTTTCGGTCTGCTGTCTTGCCGTCTTGCTGTTTGTTTCGTATTTCGTGTTTCGCGGCGCCCGCCGCGATTACACTGCCCTGACGACAACGTCCCCGAAGCTCGCATCCACGTGATGCGCCACCAGCATCAGCGACCCCGAGGGCAGCGAACGGTAGTCGCCGATGGCGGTGACGTTCCAGGCGTCGGGCTCGGCCTGGGACTGGGGCCAGACCTTGAGCTGGTACTGCGAGCGGCCGTCGCCGAGCGTGTCGACGCGCATCTTCCAGACGTAGGTCACGCCGAGCACCAGGTCGGTGGCCGGATCGCTGCCGAGCTGGACGGCGTCGCTGCCGACGATGCCCAGCAGGCCGTCGCCGGAGGTGCTCCACTTGTACCAGCCCAGTGCCCCGTAAGGCCACCAGCCGTGCGTGGGCTGCTGGCCGCTCCAGTCATAGTGTCCGCGCCAGCGCATCACCAGGCCGATGCCCTGGCCGTTGGAGGGGCTTTGGGTGCCGGCCGGGTCGATGGCGTGCAGCGTGACGGGCACGACGACCTCGTAGTCCGTCCAGCTCACGTCGCCGATCGCTACGAGGCGGTCATAGCCCATCTGCCGTGTCCGCAGTTTGCCGTCGACGATGTCCCACTTCCCGTCCACCACCTGGACAGCGTCCGATAGGTCGTCCAGTTCGCTCCAGCGGATCGTGCCGAACGATCCCGCCACCCCGCCGGTGAAGTCGACGGTGACGGTCGTGGCGGCCACGTTGCCCCTGCCGTCGACGGCGCGGATGACGATGGTGTTGGTCCCCTGCCGCAGTTCGGCACGGTCGATCTCGACGTTGAAGTCGCCGACGGCCTGCAGGCGGCGCTTGTCCGGGCCCAGCGACAGCGGGCGCGGGGCGCCGCCGTTGAGCGTGAAGGTCATCGAGGCGATCCCGTCGCTGTCGGAGGCGTTGCCGAGGATGTTGATCCATCGCTGCGGGTTGCCGACCTGGCCGAAGGCCTGGTGGTCGCCGTACCACAGGTCGAAGGTGGTCTGCTCGCCCGGCTCCGGCCCTGGACCCGGGGCGGCTTCGTCGATCATGAACGCGTCGACGCGCGCGGTGTGCGCGGGCGCCTTGGAGCCCCCGGCGTTGCCGGCGAAGACCCCCACCGCCGCGGGCCCCGGACCCCACGTGAAGCTCGACGCGTCGCGGAGCGTCGCGCCGTCCGCCGACCAGGCCACGGTCCAGGTCGACCCGTCGCGGCGGACGTGCAGGTACAGCGGCGGCGACGACGCCGAGATCCCCTTGTTCACCCGCATCGTCGGCCGGCCCTCGTGGAACGACGCGGCGAACAGCCGCAGTTGGGTCGCCGAGGTGCTGAAGATGTCGAACCGCAGGAACTCGCCCGCCGCCGCCTCGACCAGCACGCCCTGCGTCGCGTAGGCGCCGCTGGGGGCCGAGTCGAACTTGACGACGATGTCCATGTCGCGGTCGTCGACGGGCTGCAGGATCCGCAGCGCCTCGTTGCCCTTGTCCCACACGTCGTGGTCGCGCCCGCCCGGCACCGACAGCAGCAGGCAGCCCCCGCTGACGGCGACGGTCCCGTCGCCCAACGGGTCGACGACGGTCCACCGGTCGCCGTCCAGGGCCGTCCCGTCGAACGTGTCGGAAGGCGTGTCCTCCGGGGGCTGGCCCTCGGTCGCGCCCTGGCCGGTCACGACCCTCGCGTTGCCGGCGGCGTCGACGGCCGTGATCCGGCAGTGGTAGACGGTCCCGCCGTCGAGGCCTTCGATCAGGCCGAGATGGTAGATCCCGGGCGAGCCGTGCGTCGTGACCGTCCCCAGCTCGCAGGCGGGGGTGAGGCCGTACGCGATGACGACGTCGGCCGGCTCGTCGGTCCGGAAGTCCAGCCGCAGCGTCGTGGTCCCGCCGGCGATGTTGACGCGGTCGAAATGGGGCGGCGTCGTGTCGGCCGGAGGCGGGGGCGCAGCGGGTCCGTCTTCCGGGTCGATCGGCGCGGAGGTTTCGAAGACGTAGTCGACGGCCGCCGCGTAGGCCGGGGGGGACGAGCCGGCGTTGCCGGCGAAGACGCCCACGGCGCTGACCTCCAGGCCAAAGGTGAACGCGGCCCCCGTCAGCCAGGTCTGGCCGTCGTGGGAGTAGCGCTGCGTCCAGACATCCCCCTGCCGCCGGATGCGCATGTACAGCGGGACGCCGCCGGCGATGATCGCGTTGTGCTTGACGGAGGGGGGGGCGTCGCTGAAGGCGGCGGCGAAGAGGCGGACCTGGCTGGATGAGGAGCTGTGGAAGTCGAACCGCAGGTAGTCCCCCGAGGCGGCCTCGACGAGCACGCCCTGCATGGCGTACGCCCCGGCGGGCTGGGATTCGAACTTCACCTCCAGTTCGAAGTCCTCGTCGCGGGCCGCCTGCATGAGGCGCGGCGCATCCTTGTCGGCGCCCCACGCCTCATGCTCGGCGCCGCCGGGCACGGCAATGCCCAGCCGCCCGTCGGCGACCGCGACGGTCCCGTCGCCCCTGGGATCCACCCACTGCCACAGCGACTCGTTCAAGGTCGCCCCGCTGAAATCGTCGGAGATGAACGCCGTCAGCAGCAGACGAGGTTCGAGCCTCTCCAGGCCGGCGGCACAGGCCGGCGGCACCGCGCATCCCGGTCTCACGGCCATCCCTCACAGAGAACTTGCCCACCCCAACCCCATGGTTGGCCTTGTCATTGAGATTCTAAGGCCGCCGCGCCGGGCCGGGCAGCGCCGCGCCCCCCGTCCGTGCGGCGGCGCCCGCGCGGCGGCGGCGCAGGCTGAGCAGGCAGCGCAGGCGGTTGAAAACGGGCCCGCCGTCGCTACAGTGTGGAGCCATGAGCACCCACCGTCCGTTTCTGCCGCGGCTGGCTTCCGCGTGCGCCGGCCTGCTGCGGCAGGCGGCGACCATCAGTTGGGAACTGGCCAAGATCATGGTGCCCCTGCTGGCGGTGACCTTCACCCTCCAGCAGTTGGACCTCATCAAGTACCCCGGCTACGCCCTCAGGCCGGTCATGCGCCTGGTGGGCCTGCCGGGCGAGGCGGCCCTGGTGTGGGCGGCGGCGATGATCACGAACCTCTACGGCGGGATCGCCGTCTTCCTGGAGCTCCATCGCACCGGCGTCCTGGTCCCCACGGCCGCCCAGGCGACGGTCCTGTGCACGCTGATGGCCGTGGCCCACGCCCTTCCGGTCGAGGGGCGCGTCTGCCAGAAGACCGGCATGCGCTTCCGCGCGGCGGTGCTCACCCGCGTCGGCGGGGCGCTGCTGCTGGGAGCGATCCTGCACCTGATCTACTCCACCGGCGGCTGGCTCGACGGTCCCGGCCGCGTCCTGCTGGACGCCCCGCCCGCGGACGCCGCCCTGGCCGGATGGGCGGTGTGGGGCGCGTGGCTGAAGAACCTGGCGGTCAACCTCGGGATGATCTACCTGATCGTCCTGGGCCTGCTGGCCCTGCTGAAGATCCTCGAGGCGATCGGCGTCATGAGAATCCTGCTGCTCGTGCTGGGCCCGGTTCTGCGACGGCTGGGCATCAGCCCGGAGATGGCGCCGCTGTCGATCGTCGGCATGACCATGGGCGTCACGTACGGCGGCGGGCTGATCATCCAGGAGGTCCGCGGCGGCCGCTTCCAGCGGCGGGACGTCGTCCACGCCATGACGCTCATGGGCCTCTGCCATGCCCTCATCGAGGACACGCTGCTGATGAAGGCCCTGGGCGCCGCCCTCTCCGGCGTGCTCTGGGGCCGCCTGATCTTCTCCCTCGCCGCCGCCTGCGTCATGGTCAGGCTCACGCGCCTGCTGTCGGACACGACCTTCGACCGCCTCTTCTACCGCCCCATCCCCGCGACGGCCGACGTGGAGGATGCGGCCAAGGCGGCCGACTGACGACGACGCCTACCGGCCGTCTTCCTGCGTCTCGGGGGCGTCCAGCACGTCGCGGACGGCCTGCTGGAGCTGGGCGGAACTGAAGGGCTTGGCCAGGAAGCGGTCGACGCCGCGGAGTTCCTGGCCGAACTCGACGCCTTCGGAATAGCCCGAGATGAACAGCACCCGCAGCTTCGGCCGTGCGCCGCGGAACTCGTGGGCCACCTGCGGGCCGCGCATGTCGGGCATGACGACGTCGCTGATGAGCAGGTCGATCGACTCGGGATAGGTGGAGGCCAGGTGGAGGCATGCGAGGGGGTTGTCGCTTTCGAGCACGGTGTAGCCCAGGTGCTCCAGCAGGCGCACGATGAACTGGCGGACGGGCTGCTCATCCTCGACGACCAGGACCGTCTCGGTGCCGGTCAGGGGTCCGGCCTGGGCCGCCGGGGCGGCCGCGGGGCGGGGCGAGGGTTTCCGCTGGGGCAGGTACATGCGGAAGGTCGTGCCGGCGCCGGGCGTGCTGTCGACGGTGATCTGCCCCCCGCTCTGCTTGACGAAGCCGTACACCATCGACAGGCCCAGCCCCGTGCCCTTGCCGGGCCCCTTGGTGGTGAAGAAGGGTTCGAATATCTGCTGGAGGGTCTTCTCGTCCATGCCGACGCCGGTGTCGCGGACGAGGAGCTCGACGAACCGGCCGGGCTTGACGTCCACGTCGAGCGCCGGGTCGCCCGGGGGCAGATCGACGCCGGACAGGCCGATCACCAGGTCGCCCCCCCGGGCCATGGCGTCGCGGGCGTTGATGGCCATGTTGATCACCGCCTGCTCCAACTGCGAGCGATCGGCTTTGACGAATCCGACGGTCCCTGCCGTCCGGATCGACAGGCGGATGTCCTCGCCCAGCGTGCGGGCCAGCGTGTCGGTCAGTTCCCCGATGACCGCCGCCGGATCGATCGTCTGCGGGGCCACGGGGTGCTTGCGCCCCAGCGCCAGCAGCGAGCCGGTCAGTTCCATGGACCGCTCGGTGGCGTTGAGGATCTCCCGCAGCGCCGGTGCCGCCGGATCGTCCTGGCCCAGGCCCAGCAGGAGCATGTCGCAGTAGCCGCCGATGACCGTGAGCTGGTTGTTGAAGTCGTGGGCCATCCCGCTGGCCAGGCGGCCCAGGGCCTCCATCTTCTGGGCCCGCCGCAACTGCTCCAGCAGGCGTGCCTGCTCGGCGGCGGCGCGGCGCTGCTCGCTGACGTCCCAGTAGATGCACAGCAGGCCGGTGACCTCGCCGAGATCGTTCTTGACGGGCACGGTGATCCAGTGAATCCAGACCTTGCCCCCCTCGTCGAAAGGCTCGTCCCCTTCAGCGGGCTGGCCGGTCTGAAGCACCCGGGCGTCGCGAGCCGCGGTCACGCGCGCCATCTCCGGCGGCAGGATGTCGTCCGTGTGCCTGCCCCGCACCTGGTCGGGAGTCAGGCCGAAGTCGCTGGCGTATTTGACGTTGCAGGTGATGTAGACGCGGTCGGTGTTCCGCAGGGAGATCCGCTGGGGGAGGTTCTCCACCAGCGTGCGATAGCGGGCCTCGCTGTCGCGCAGGGCATCCTCGCCGCGCTTGCGGTCGGTGATATCGGTCAGCACGCCGAAGCTGCCGACGAACCGCCCCTGCTCGTCGAACATGCCCTTGGGGGCGCTGATCGTCCAGACGGTTCGCCCGTCGGCGGCCCGCCAGGCCAGTTCGTAGGGGCGGGCCTGGCCGGCCCGGCGGCCGCGCATCTGCTGGCGCATGGCGGCGGCGTGATCCTCGCGGACGAAATCCAGGAGCGACCGGCCCACCATCGCCTCGGGACTGTAGCCGAGCATCTCGGCGAACCGGCGGTTGACGTAGGTGAAACGATACTCCGCATCGGCGATGCCGAGTCCTTCGGCCATCGTCTCGACCAGTTCGCGGAACCGCCGTTCGCTGGCCGCCAGGGCACGTTCGGTGCGCTTGGTCTGGCTGATGTCGACGGCCGTGAAGATGAACCCCTCGGCGGCGTCGCCGGCCTTGACGGCCGCGGCGCTGAGCAGCACGTCGATCACCTCGCCGTCGCTGCGGCGCCAGCGGGCGTCCATGGAGGCGACCGGCTCGCGCAACGCCCGCTCGGCCATCTCGCGCCCGGCGCGGTCGAACTGGTCCTCGTCCTCATAGAGCATCCGGGTGCTGCGGCCGACGAGTTGCGCGCTGTCGTAGCCGAGCATCCTGCACAGCGACTCGTTGCACCAGGTGAGGACGCGGTTGTGCACCTGGCCGATGCCGGCCGGGGCGATCTGGAGGATCGTGTTGAGCGTGGCCTCGCTCCGCCTCAGCGACTCTGCGGCCCCGCGGCGGCCGGTGATGTCGATGAAGGCGCCCTCCTGCCACGGCCGGTGGTCGCCGCCCCGCGCAAGGATGCGGACATGGGACTCGACCCACAGCGGGCGGCCGTCCCGGCGGCGGAGACGGACTTCCATCCCCTGGATCGATCCTTCGGCCTCCAGCGTTCCGCGCCACCGGCGGTAATCCTCGTCCGTGAAGAACAGCTCCCGCAGGGGGCGGTGGTCGAGGGCGTGGAAGTCGCTGAAGGCGAGCATATCGATCAGTGCCGGGTTCGCCTCGAGGATCCGCCCCTCGACGTCCGCGCCGTAGAAGCCGACGGGCAGGTGATCGACGAGTTCGCAGCACCAGGAGGGGTGGTCCATCATGGTCCCGCCCTGGCGCCCGGCGCCCTGCTCGTTGTCGCGGCTCGACGCAGCCATACCCCGTCCCGTTCCCTGCCAGCAGGTGCGGCGACGGCCGGCGCCGCGGCGCCCGGCGCGATCCTTCGCAGGACCGATGCGCCAACGGCATGCCCTGTCACCTTAAAGTCTAACGCTCTGGCAAGCGAAAGACCAACCCGTCCGTGCGTGACCGTCATGCCGCCCCTGACCCCCCGTCCCGCGCCCCCCCGCCGCGCCGGTCGCGGGCGCCGGCCGGACACGCGCATCCCCTGGCGTTCCGGTCGATCCGGGCCCTACGATCCCGGCGCGGCGGGCGCATCGACCATCACGTTGACCGGCCCGTCGGCCTGGCTTCGGACGGCCATCATGGCGCCGAAGCGACCCGAGGCGACCGGCACCCCTGAAGCCTCAATCGCCTTGACGAACCGCTCGGTCAACGGCTCGGCCTCCTCGGGACGGGCCGCGCCGATGAAGGAGGGCCGGCGCCCCTTCTGGGCGTCGGCCATCAACGTGAAGTTCGTTACGACCAGGACGCCCCCCCGGACGTCCCGGACGCAACGGTTCATCTTCCCCTGGCCGTCTTCGAAGATCCGCAGGTTCACGACCTTGTCGGCGAGCCACCGCACCTGGCGATCGTCGTCGCCCGGCGCCGCGGCCACGTAGACCAGCAGGCCGTGATCGATCCTGCCCAGAACGGTGCCGTCCACTTCAACCTCCGCCCACGCCACGCGCTGGATGAGAGCCCGCATCGTTCAGCCCCCCCTTTGGGCGTAGAGGGCCGCCATGCGGCCGGTCGTGTCGGCCATCCGCCGGATGAGGGCGTCGGGCGCCAGGACGCGGACGTGCGGGCCGTAGCTGAGGATCCAGGAGGCGATCTCGCTGAGCCCGTCGACGCGGACGTGGAAGTCCAGCGTGCCGTCGTCGGCCCAGCAGGTGCGCTGGCTGGGGTGCCACTGGACCTCGGCGACCGCCCCGGCGACCTGACGGTCGAACCGCAGGCGGACGTCGTGGCAGACGCCCTCGGGGATCATGCACCAGGCCTCCCCGAACGGCTCGTCCGGTCCGCCGGCCGGCGGGGTGAAGGTCCGGTCCAGCACGTCGAGCGCCTTGATGCGGGACAGCTTGAAGGTGCGGCTCTCGCCGAACCGGGGGCTGAACGCCCGCAGGTACCACGCCCGCTGGACGAACACCAGCCGCACCGGGTGCACCGTCAGGCGGAGCTGCCGCCGCTCGTGGAAACTGATGTAGACCAGCCGGCAGACCCGCCGGGCGGCCACCGCCCCGGCCAGTTGGGTCAGCAGCCCGTCGACGCCCTGCTGGCGGGCCTGGGGGGCCGTCCGGACGTCGATGTGCGGCAGGATGCTGCCGATGTGCGACCGCACGGGCGCCGGCAGCACGCACTCGAGCTTCATCGCCGCCCGGGCCGCGTGCTCCTGGTGCGGCGACGCCGCCACGGGCTTGCGCCGCGACGCCAGGAGCATCAGCGACAGGGCCTCCGACAGGTCGAGATTCACCGGGGGAAGGAAGAAGTGCCTGCTGAGCCGGTAGCCTCCCCGCTCGGCGTCGAAGTAGTATGGAATGCGGGCCATCTCAAGCATGTTCAGATCCCGGAACACCGTGCGACGGCTGACCTGAAGCTCCTCGGCCAGCCCGTCCGCATCGCAACTCACCTCGCGCTGCAGCAGCGCGACCAGCCTCAACAACCGATGGATGCGACTGATCTTCATGTGCGAACTCCTATATCAGGCACGGCGGTGCCACCTGTGTGTCACCGATGAGAGGCCTTTTTTCGAATCTTTACAACTTTTTTCCACGCTGAAGGATGCGACGCGGGAAGTTCATCGAAAAATAGGCGTTTGCGCCCTCCCTCGGGGGCTCCCGTGTCACCGGGCCGGCCTACAGCCCCAGGGCGGTCTTGAGCCAGGCGTAGATCAGGCTGATGGCGGCGACGATGACGCTGGCGATCAGCGTGAACTTGAGGATGCGAAGGCGGTTGGCGATCTCCCGGTCCCGCCACTCGGCCAGGCGCAGGTCGATTTCGTCGAGCTTGCGGTCGATCCGCTGCTCGATCTCGTCGAGTTTGGCGGAGATGTAATCGTCGGCGGCGCCGCGGATCCGGCCGGCCAGCCCCCCCACCAGCCCCAGTTCCTCGATCTGCTCCCGGATGCCCGGCAGGGGCCGCTTGCCCTCCTGCGGGGGCGGCTTGGAGGGATTCTCGCCGATCAGTTTGGCCACGAGCTTGCCCACCAGCCGCCGGCGCTTCCGATCGAACTTGCCGCGCAGGCTCTCCTGGCGTTTGAGGGCCCGCAGCAGTTGGGGCCGATCCGGGTAGCGTCCCACCTCCGCCCCGCGCAGCCGCGCCAAGGTCAGCAGCGCCCGGTCGCTCAGGGAGCCGACCCGCATGGACCGGATGCGGCAGATCTCCGCGACCATGCGGAAGTTCGTGGCCCCCTCGTCGACGCGGCAGCCGCCCCAGGCGAGCAGCTCGGCGAGGACCTCCCGGTCGAAGCCGAGGATCAGCGCCTGGCGTTCGAGGATCGCCCGCACCGCGTGGTTGACGTCCAGCCCGTCATCGAGGACCAGCCCCATCCGGGCCGCCAGTTCGGCGCGCTGTTCGGCCGTCAGGTCGCCCAGCAGGTCGGCCTTCATCGGCCCCAGGAGCTGTCCTTCGTCGGCGGCGGTCATCTCATCACATGATAAGCCGGTGGGCGTAAAGGAGAACCCCCAGCAGCACGGCCAGGGCGAGAATCTGCAGCAGTTCGGCGCCGAAGCGGTGCAGGCGCACCCGCAGGGCCAGCAGGGCCACGTACCCCCGGAGCACCCGCA
>JAAYZK010000492.1 GCA_012514895.1 Planctomycetota bacterium
CAGATCAAGAAACTGCTGGTCGTCATGCGGCAGCAGGTCGTGCCGGGCGGGAAGGCCATCGTCGCCGTGTTACCGCTGGACCCCTCAACCGTGAAGGACATCCGCCATGAAGTTACCGCTTGAGAAGATTCGCTTGGACGGCGGGACGCAGACGCGGGCCCGCATCCAGGAGGACGTCATCGAGGAGTACGCCGAGGACATGGCCTCCGGCTCGCCCTTCCCGCCGCTGGTCGTCTTCCACGACGGCAGGGACTACTGGCTTGGCGACGGCTTCCACCGCTGGGGCGCCGCGATGAAGCTGAAGCTCGCCTCCATCGAGTGCGAAATCCGCCAGGGCACGCTGGCCGACGCCCAGTGGTTCAGCTTCTCGGCCAACCGCTCCAACGGCATGCGCCGCACCAACGACGACAAGGTCCGGGCGGCCAAGTCGGCGCTGCGGCACAGCGCTGCCCGGCCCGACGTGGAGATCGCCCGCCACGTGGGCGTTTCTAACACCATGGTCGCCAAGTACCGAGCCGAACTGGAGGCCGCCGGCGAGATCGCCCGGGATGCGCATCTTTCAACCGTTGAAAGATGCGCGGACGACGGGACCGCCGGTGAAGCGGCGCCCGGGGAGCCCGCCCGCGTCGTTACACGCAAGGGCAAGACCTACCAGATGAAGGTCGGGCAGATCGGCAAGGCGAAGAAGCCCAACCGCCGAAAGCCCGGCCAAATCGCCAAGGACGCCTATCAGCCGACGCGGTCGACCGCCCAGCCGTCCGAGATGCTCTCGGTCTCGCTGCCCGTGGACAACCCGCACATGGCCGCCCGGGGAATGCTGTCTCGCTACCAGCGGGAGTTCCTCGTGGCGCTCGTCAAGGAACTGACCTTACTGCTGAAGGAAGGGGCCGTCGAATGATCGCAACCAATGAGAGAACCGCACCCAATGGACAGATGCACACCGTCGTCATGGACGTCGGTCCGGACCTGGCCTCCCGCTGGCTGGAGGGTAATACGCACAATCGGCCCATCCACCAGTCGCGCGTGGACCAGTACGCCACCGACATGAAGGCCGGCCGCTGGCAACTGACGCACCAGGGCATCGCCTTCGACGTCAACAACATCCTCCGCGACGGCCAGCACCGGCTTTGGGCCGTCCTGAACTCCGGCTGCACGATCCGCATCCCGGTGACGTTCAACCTGGCCACCGACTGCATCGAGCAGATCGACAACATCAAGGCCCGCACCGTCTGCGACCGCATGAACATCTCCGGCCGCTTCGAGGACGCCCGGATCAGCACCAACCAGGTGTCGGTGCTCCGCGCGATGGTGCGGGGCCTGAAGCCCAACCGCCGCATCCCTTACGCCGACGAGTGCATGCTGATGACGGCCCACCTGCCGGCGGTCCGCTTCGCCCTGGAGCGGCTGACCACCGGCCGCGTCAAGGGCGTCTCGTCGCCGACGGTCTGCGCCATGGTCGCGCGGGCATGGTATTCGCAGGAACTCGCCCACCTGGAGCGATTCTGCGAGATCCTCCGCACCGGGATGGCCGGCGATGACGAGGCGGTGGTCATCGTCCTGCGGGACTACCTCAGCAAGCTCGACCGCAGCCACAACATGACGGTCCTGCGCGACATCTACGGCCGCGTGGAGCGGGCGCTGCA
>JAAYZK010000493.1 GCA_012514895.1 Planctomycetota bacterium
AGCCTCAGGAGGCTTCCGCCATGAAAGAATCCCCACGCACGGACCATCTGACCGAGATGCAATACCGCGTCACGCAGGAAAGCGCCACCGAGCCGCCGTTCACCGGCGAGTATTGGGACACGACGGACGAAGGCGTCTATCGTTGCGTCGTCTGCGGACACCCCCTGTACGATTCGGACAGCAAGTACTCCTCCGGCTGCGGGTGGCCCAGCTTCACCGAGGCCATCGAGGCCGGACGCGTCGCCACGCGGCCGGACCGCTCCGCGGGCATGAGCCGCACGGAGATCCTCTGTGCCAACTGTGGCGCCCACCTTGGCCACGTCTTCGACGACGGGCCGGCACCGAGGCACAAGCGGCATTGCGTCAACTCGGCATCGCTGCGCCTGACGCCCAAGCCCGAGTAGCTGTTCGCCTTTGAACTTATGACTCGCAAGCGGGAGTCTGCAGGCCAAGCAGTGCCGAGCGAAGCCGCACGTTCAATGAACACCCGGCCTCGGCCCGATCACCGGCGGGCAGGAAGGGATCCCCCCGGGTCCGACGTTCAGCGCCCGTCGGCGCGGCGGCATCTAACCGCCGCGCCGACGGTCGCTTGAGCGTTCGAGTCCGCTGACAACCGGCTGCGTTGAACCGTCAGTCGCCCGAGCCCGTCGACGGAGTCATGTGCGACACCCCGGCCGGCTCGGGCGCCGACTCCAAGCCTTCCTGAAGTTTCTGCTTCATCAGGCGCCCGACCTTGAACTTCACGGTGCGCTTCGGCGGCACGTGAACCCGTTCGAGCGTCTTGGGGTTCTGGGCCACTCTCGCGGCGCGCTCCTTGGACTCGAAAACGCCGAAGTCCCGGAACTCAAGACGGTTGCCATGGCCGAGTTCCTCGATGATGTTGTCGAGGAAGCTCTGGACAACCTTCTTGACCATGACTCTCTTGCTGCCGGTTTCGTCAGCAATCCGGTCGATCAACTCTTTTTTCGTTACGGTGTGCATGGGCACCCCTCAGTGTCTTGGCCGCCGCCGACGGTCACGCCCGCCGGCAACGACGGCAGAAACGAGTACCGTGGTCCACCACAAAACAAATCTGACGCAGCTATCTTACGCAAAACAGGTTACGTGTCCAACACAAAACTCAGCCTTTTTTTCGCCCCGCCGGGCGACCCCTGGGACCCTTCAGAAAGCCGTCCGGACGGGCGTGCGTCACAATCGTTGTCTCACGCAATAGATTATAGGCTGTCTTCCGTTTTAAAACGATTGACGGGATGGATTTAGTCCGGCCTGCGTCCGACCGGCCGTATCGAGTGCACCGTGTGTACCGGCGCGGAAGTCTTGATAATCCGAGTACTCCGGACAACCGGACGCCAGGAACCCGCTAACCTTCTCCCCCTCACGGGGTCTGACAAGCTGGACACGACCCACGATCCCGGCCCCGCCGCCCCTCCGAGGGCCCGGCGGCCGCGACACGAAAGGAGATGGACCATGAAAGCGACGACACTGAGCCTCGTGGTGCTGGCAAGCGTGGCCCTGGCGCCGGTGGCGGCCGAGGCCGCCGGTCCGACGTACCGGCACGTCGACAGCGAGATCGACCGGATGATCACGCGGGTGCTGTCGGCCCGCCTGGTCGAGGTCCGCATTGACGCCGCCCACCGGCTGGGCGAGATCGGCGGGCCCCGCGCCGTGGTGGCCCTGGAGCACGCCGCCGCTCACGATCGCGACGCCTACGTCCGCCTGGCGGCCCGCCGGGCACTGGAGCGGATCGAGGCCCGCGTCCTGGCGGCCCGCCTCGTCCACCATCGGCCTGCCCCGCAGCCGATCCCGCATCGTCCGCCCTGCGGGCCCCAGCCGCGGCCGGTGGTCAAGCCCGGCCGACCGGACGGCATTCACGGCGGCGTGGTCGTCCACCAGCCCCACTGGAGCATCCGCGTGAAGTTCTGACCGACCGCCGTAACCCGTGGCCCGACAAAGCCGTCGCAAGGAGTGCGACGGCTTTGTCTTGCGCCGGCCGCTCACCCGCCCCCCCTCGCGCTTCGCCAATTGACTTGCCCGGCGCCCCGCCGTACAGTGCACGGGTCTGAACTCATAAGGCGGACCCATGCGATTTGCCAGCGACAGCCGACGGGAGCGGATCGGAGCGACGGTGCTGCTCGTGCCGTTGATGGCGGCTTCCGCGCTGCTGATCCGGCCGTGGTTCGCGGCGCCGATCATCGCGGCGTTCGGCGCGGTGTGGCTGTGGGTGCTGTGGTTCTTCCGCGACCCGCAGCGGACCGTCCCCGCCGGCGAGGGGCTGTTCGTCAGCCCTGCCGACGGGCTCGTCACCGACATGACCCCGCTGGGCGCCGACAGCGAACTGGGCTGCGAGGGCGTGCGGATCGGCGTGTTCATGAGCATCTTCGACGTCCACGTCAACCGCGCGCCGTGCGACGGCGTGGTCACCCGCCTGGCCGGCAACGTCGGCAGGAACCTCGACGTCCGCCGTCGCGACGCCTGGCGGCTCAACGAGTCGCACCTGATGCTGCTGGACCACACCGCCGACGGCGTCGTCCACCCCGTGGGCGTCCGCCAGGTGGCCGGGCTGGTTGCCCGGCGCATCGTCTGCCGCGTCAACGTCGGCGACACGGTCGCCCGGGGCGAGCGGTTCGGCCTGATCAAGTTCGGCAGCCGCCTGGAACTGCTGCTGCCGTCGACCCTGGGCGCCGAGCCGGTCGTGCGTGTCGGCCAGCGGGTCTACGCCGGCACCACCGTCCTGGCGCGGCGGGGCGGAGCCGCGGAAGGACAGGACACCCATGCATGAACGACGCCGGGACTTCCTCGCCGGTTCGCCCCGCCCGCGTCCGCCCCGGATGGCGCGCCGGCGGATCCTCCGCACGACGTCGGCGTGGCCGTCGCTGGTGACGCTGGGCAACGGCGTGGCGGGGTTCGCGGCGATCCACTTCGCCACCCGGCCCCTGCCGCCGACCCAGATCGCCGCCGGCGAGACCGCCGCCGACGTGTGGATGGCGGGCAACCTTGTGATCGCGGCGTGGATGATCTTCGTGGGGCTGCTCTGCGACGCGCTGGACGGGAGCCTGGCGCGAAGGACGGGCCACACCAGCGAGTTCGGCGCCCAGTTGGACAGCCTCTGCGACGCGGTCACCTTCGGCGTCGCCCCGGCGGTGCTGATGCTCCGCGCGGTGCAGTCGGAGCTGTTCGGCTTCGTCCAGCAGGTCGACATCCTCCCCCACACGACCCTGGCCGGCCGTGCCGTCTGGTTCATCGCCGCCGTCTACGCCGCCTGCGCGCTGCTGCGGCTGGCGCGGTTCAACGTCGAGAACACGCCGGACGTGACAGGCCATATGGCGTTCAAGGGCCTGCCTTCGCCGGCGGCGGCCATGTCGGTCACCTCGCTGGTGCTGCTGCACGAACACGTGGCCTCGGGCGCCGACCCCCTGCTGGCGGCGCCGTGGCTGTCGGCGCTGGCCGTCTGGCTGCTGCCGGCCGTCACGCTGGCGTCGGGCCTGCTGATGGTCAGCCAGATCCGCTTCGCCCACGTGGCCAACACCTACCTCCGCGGGCGGCGGCCGTTTCGCCACATCGTCTGGATGGCCGTCATCGCCCTGGCGGCGATCGCCTACTTCCACGTCGTCCTGGTCGTCGTGACCATGGCGTACGTGCTCAGCGGGCCGGTGTGCCTGCTGTGGAGCCGGTACCGGGGCAAAGCGGACGGAGCGGCCGAAACAGCGGCCCGCGAACATCCGACAAGGACGGTCGAATAACCCAGTGAACGGCCCCGGGCGGGCGCCGTCGGTCGCGGGATATTCACCGTTCCGTCGTCCGGCGCGATTGCATCCCCCGTGCGCCACGACTAGAATGACCCCCTTGCCGGCGGACGGGCGTCGTCCGTCGCGAGTTGAGCCTGTGAACACGGATGGCACCTCGATGATTCACCGTATCGAAATCTGGCCCCAGCCGGGCCGCAGCGATCCGCACGCGGCCGGGATTGCCGCGCAGGGGCGGGAGATGGGCGCCTCGGGCATTGCCGATGTGCGATCGGCACGGCTGTTCTTCGTGCAGGGCGACCTGACGGCCGACCAGGTGAAGCGCCTGGGCGCCGAACTGCTGGCCGACCCGGTGACTGAACAGGCCGTGATCGGCGCCAGCAAGGATACCGGCGCCGCGGCGGTGGTGGAAGTGCACCTCAAGCCCGGCGTGATGGACCCGGTCGCCGCGTCGGCCGAGAAGGCCGCCCGCGACATGGGCCTGCCCGTCGAAGCGGTCCGCACCGCCCGGCGGTACGTCTTCCAGGGCACCCTCACCGACAAGCAGCGGGACGTGCTCACGCGGCGGCTGCTGGCCAACGCCGTGATCGAGGATGTCTACGACCACGCCCACACGCCCGCCGAACAGGACGTGGCGGCCTACGAACTGCAGGTCGTCCACGTGCCCATCGGCGACCTGGACGACGTGGCCCTCGAGGCGCTGAGCGCCTCGGGCGACCTGTTCCTCAACCTCACCGAGATGAAGGCCATCCAGGCCTACTACCGGCAACAGGGACGCGAGCCGACCGACGTCGAACTGGAGATGCTCGCCCAGACATGGTCGGAGCATTGCGTCCACAAGACCTTCCGCTCCGACGTCGAGGTGGTCGACGCCGAGGGGAACGTGGTGGAACGCATCCCCAACCTCATTAAGTCGACCGTCTTCGAGGCGACGCGCAAGCTCAACAAGCCCTGGTGCCTGAGCGTCTTCGAGGACAACGCCGGCGTGATCGAATTCGACGAGGAGCACGCCCTGGCGTTCAAGGTCGAGACGCACAACCACCCCTCGGCCCTCGACCCCTACGGCGGGGCCTCGACCGGCATCGGCGGGGTCGTCCGCGACCCGATGGGCACGGGCCTGGGCGCACGCCCGGTGGCCAACACCGACGTGTTCTGCTTCGGCGACGTGTTCATGGCCGCCGACGACGTGCCTGCCGGCCTGCTCCACCCCCGGCGGGTCATGCGCGGGGTCGTCGCCGGCGTGCGGGATTACGGCAACCGGATGGGCATCCCCACGGTCAACGGGGCCGTCTACTTCGACGACAAGTACCTGGGCAACCCGCTGGTGTTCTGCGGGACACTGGGCCTGCTGCCGATCAGCGGCTGCCGCAAGCAGTGGCCCAACCCCGGCGACGTCATCGTCGTCGTCGGCGGCAGGACCGGACGCGACGGGATCCACGGGGCGACCTTCTCCAGCGGCGAGATGACCCACGCCCACGAGACCGAGTTCTCCCACGCCGTCCAGATCGGCAACCCCATCACCGAAAAGAAGATGCTGGACACGATCCTGCAGGCCCGCGACCAGGGGCTCTACAACGCCATCACCGACTGCGGCGCCGGCGGGCTCAGCAGCGCCGTCGGCGAGATGGGCGAGCGGATCGGCGCCGTCGTGCACCTCGACCGCGTGCCCCTCAAGTACGCCGGCCTGAGCTACGCGGAGATCTGGATCAGCGAGGCCCAGGAGCGGATGGTCCTGGCCGTCCCGCCCGACAAGGTCGACCGGCTGGTCGCCCTGTTCGCCGGCGAGGACGTCGAGGCGACGGTCATCGGCCATTTCGGCGTCGAGGGCGCCCGCCTGCGGCTGCTGTACGGCAAGACGCTCGTCGGCCAGATGGACATGGCGTTCCTCCACGAAGGGCTGCCGCGCCCGACCAAGAAGGCCCGCTGGGATTTCACGCCGGCGCCCACGCCCGCGGTGCCCCCGCGGACGGACTACACCGACACGCTCAAGCGGATCCTCGCGGCGCCCAACGTGGCCAGCAAGGAGTGGGTCATCCGCCAGTACGACCACGAAGTCCAGGGCGGATCCGTGGTCAAGCCGCTGGTGGGTGTCGCGCATGACGGCCCCGGCGACGCGGCCGTCATCCGTCCGGTGCTCTCCAGCCGCAAGGGCGCCGTGCTGGCCTGCGGGCTCAACCCCGTCCTGGGCGACCTGGATCCCTACCAGTCGGCCCTGCACGCCATCGACGAGGCGCTGCGGAACGTCGTCGCCGTCGGCGGCAACCTCGAGCGCACGGCCATCCTCGATAACTTCTGCTGGGGCAACTGCAACAAGCCCGACCGCATGGGCTCCTTCGTCCAGGCCGCCAAGGCCTGCCGCGATGCCGCCCTGGCGTACGGGACGCCGTTCATCTCCGGCAAGGACTCGCTGAACAACGAGTTCCAGACCGCCGGCGGCCAGACGATCACGATCCCGCCGACGCTGCTGATCTCGGCGGTCAGCGTGATCGACGACGTCGCCCGCTGCGTGACGGCCGACGCGAAGGCCGCCGGCAACGTGCTGATTCTCGTCGGCGGGACCGCCCCGCAGCTCGGCGGCAGCCACTACCTCAGGGTCGAGGGTCTGCCCACGGGCAACGACGTCCCCCCCGTCCACCCCGCCCGCAGCCGCGCCGCGCTGACAGCGGTGCAGAAGGCGATCGCCGCCGGGCTCGTCCGCGCCTGCCACGATCTGTCCGAGGGCGGGCTGGCGGTAGCGGCTTCGGAGATGGCGTTCTCCGGAGGGCTCGGGATGGAACTGGACCTGTCGGCCGTGCCGGTGACGGCCGCGGGCTTTGTCGCAGACGTCGCCCTGCCGACGGCGGCGCTGCTGTTCGGGGAGTCCGCGGGGCGGTTGTTGCTGGAAGTGGCGCCGGCGCAGGTGGATGAGGTCCGCGCCCTGCTGGGCGACGTCCCGCACGGACGGATCGGCACGATCACCGACACCGGCCGCCTGATCATCACCGGCCTGGACGGCAAGGCTCTGATTGACGCCGGGACGGCCGAACTGAAGGCGGCGTGGCAGGGCACGTTCGATTGGTAACAGGACCGCCGACAGGCGGACAGGATAGCGAACGAGGATTGTTTGATGGCGACACCCAAGGCCCTGGTCCTGCGAACCGCGGGAACCAACTGCGACGGCGAAACGCTCCACGCCCTCACCAAGGCCGGCTTCCAGGCCGAGCGGACCCACGTGCTCCGCGTGATCGAATCGCCGGCGACGCTGGAGAACTGTGCGTTCCTGGTCGTCCCCGGGGGCTTCAGCTACGGCGACGACGTCTCGGCCGGCAAGATCCTCGCCAACCAGATGCTCCACCACCTCGGCGACGCGCTGCGGCGGTTCATCGCGGCCGACAAGCTCATCCTGGGCATCTGCAACGGGTTCCAGGTCCTGATCAAGGCCGGCCTGCTGCCCGAGCCGACCGTCGACCCCGCCACGGCGGCCCACGAGGCGACGCTGGCATGGAACGACTGCGGGCAGTTCGTGGACCGCTGGATCCACCTGCGGGCCGACAGCGACGTGTGCGTCTTGGTCAACAGGGGCGACGTCATCAGCCTGCCGATCGCCCACGGTGAGGGCCGCTTCGTCTGCCGCGACGAGGCGGTGCTCAAGCGCCTTCAGAAGGCCGACCAGGTGGCCCTGCGCTACTGCGACGCCGAAGGCGTCACCGGCACGCCCGGGGCCAACCCCAACGGCAGCGACGACGACATCGCCGGCCTGTGCGACCCTACCGGCCGCATCCTGGGCCTCATGCCCCACCCCGAGCGCTTCGTCGACATCGTCCAGCACCCGACCTGGACGCGGGGGACCGTCAAGACCGCTGATGGGCTGGGACTGTTCAGGAAGGCGTACAAGGCGCTCGCGTAGACGGCGGATACTCGCTGTTCCGTTGACGGCTGACAGCCATGGATGATGCCACGCCAACCCGCCGGGCCTGCCGCTGGGAGGTCGCTACGACCGCTCCGGAGGCCGACGACCTGGCCCGGAGGCTGCGGACGGGGCGGCTGGTGGCGCAGCTTCTGCTCAACCGGGGGATTGCCAACGACAGTGCCGCGCGGACCTACCTGCAGCCCAAGCTGACCGACATGCACGACCCCGAGCAGCTCGGCGGCGTCGCCCAGGCCGCCGACCGCGTCGCCCGGGCCGTCCGCGCCGGCGAGCCGATCACCCTGTACGGCGACTACGACGTCGACGGGATGACCGGCACCGCCATCCTCTACCGCGGACTGAGGCTGCTGGGGGCGAAGGTCGACTACTACATCCCTCACCGTGTCGACGAGGGTTACGGCCTGAATGCCGGGGCGATCGACACCCTGGCCGACCGCGGGACATCACTGATCATCACCATCGATTGCGGCATCACCGCCGTCGACTGCGCCCAGCAGGCCGCCCGGCGGGGACTGTCGATGATCATCACCGACCACCACAGCCCCGCACCCGCCCTGCCGACGGTCGAGGCGATCGTCCACCCCACGATCGACCCGTCGTACCCCAACGGCCACCTCTGCGGGGCCGGCGTGGCGCTGAAGCTGATGTGGCAGGTATTCCGGGCCCACCAGGGCACGCGGCGGGTCAACGAGGAGCTCAAGAGCTTCCTGCTGGACGCCACCTGCATGGCGGCCCTGGGCACGATCGCCGACGTCGTGCCGCTGGTCGGCGAGAACCGGGCGATCGCCATGTTCGGCCTGCGGGGCCTGCCGACCACCCGCCATCCCGGCCTGCGGAGCCTGATCGCCGCAGCCGGACTGACGGGCCAGCGGGTCGGGGCGTACGACGTGGGCTTCATGCTCGCTCCGCGCCTCAATGCCGCCGGGCGGATGGGCCATGCGCAGGACGCCGCTGACCTGCTCATCAGGCCCGAGGAACTGGAGAACTGTGCGGTGGCGGCGGCCGAACTGACCAAGCTGAACACCCTGCGGCAGACCACCGAACGGCAGATCTTCGCCGAGGCCGCCGAGCGGGTCGTCCAGCTTGGGATGGACCGGGACGACCGGCCCGTGATCGTCCTGGCCGCCGAGGGGTGGCACGCGGGGGTCATCGGCATCGTCGCCGCGCGGCTCGTTCAGCGGTTCGCCCGCCCGGCGGTGCTGATCGCCCTGGACGGCCGGACCGGTCGCGGCCACGGATCCGCCCGCAGTATCGAGGGTTACCATCTCGCCAAGGCCCTGGACGCCTGCCGCGAGCACCTCGCGGGCTGCGGCGGGCATGCCATGGCGGCCGGCCTGCAGATCCAGGCCGATCACGTCGAGGCCTTCACGGAGGCCCTGACGGCCCACGCCGCCGCGGCGATCACGCCCGAGATGCTCCAGCCGTCCCTGCGGATCGACGCGGAGGTTACCCTGGGCGAACTGTCGCTGCCCGTGGCCCAGCAGATCGAGGGGATGGCGCCCTTCGGGGCCGGCAACCCTCCTGTCGTGCTGGCATTGCGCGATGCGGTCCTGCACGCCGCCCCCAAACGGATGGGCAAACGAGGCGACACGCTGGGTCTGCTGCTGTCGGATGGCCGGACCCGCCTGCGGTGCGTAGGGTTCTCCATGGGCG
>JAAYZK010000494.1 GCA_012514895.1 Planctomycetota bacterium
AAAGGCGGCCGTCCTGGCCCGCGGGCACGGCGACATCGAAATATCCGGGTCGCCCCAGGTCTTGGAACTGAAAAGCGGCGTTTCCGTCGCCGTCGCGCAGGATGCCGTTGGTTGCGGTGCTGAATCCGCCGATCGTCTTGGTGCCGCGAGGTACGTAGAAACAAAGCGTCCAACGGCCGGCCGGGTCGGCCGGCTCATCCAAGCTGGATCGCATCGTCACCGGATGATTTTCCGGCCACACGATGCTGGTGCGGTCCCCACCGTCGCTCCACTCCAAGCGGTGCAGACCGCTGTTAGGCGATTTCAGCACGACCTTATATTCTTCGCCGTCCGGCGGCACGCTGTCGTCGACCGCCACGGGGTCCCGCGTCGCATCGCCCAGCCAGTAGAGGGCCAGTCGCACGTTGCCCCGGTCTCGGTAATGGGCGATCAGGCCCCCAGTCACCCGCAAGGCAAGTTCCCGCTTGTCCGGCGCCAACCAGGTATAGCCGGCGTGCTGCCCCCGAAAACTTCCAAAACTGCCCGTGGGCACGTCGGCCAATCTTACCGCGGCCGCTGCCGGAACCAGTTCGTCGCTGTACTTCACTGGCTCGAAATCAAGAATTGTCACCTGATGCCTTTCCGCGCCCGCATGCAACAGGGCGGCGATCTCTTCTTCGCCAAACGGCTCGCTGCTCTTCCAGACATTGCGTTCTTCCGGCACGTTCCAGCCGAACTGTTCGGGTATGGAAACGTTGCGGTCCCGGTCAGGGATGTTCGTGTAGGTGCTGCGGGCAGTGACCATCAGCGTGTTCCGCATGCGGTAGGCGAAACGGACGACCTTCTCCAGCGCCTCCTGGCGTGCAGGGCCGCTGGCGTCATCATATTCAAAGTAGAGTTCGACGTAGCGGGTGTAGAGGGCCAGGTCGCTGAGCCGGGCGAGCACGGCCGAATCGTCGGTCAAGACACGGGCCTCGGCCACGTGGCGGTACATCCGCGCCAGCAGGTCCTCGTTGGATCGCGGCATCCGATCCCGGTTGATGAGTTGATAAAACGCCCGCATCGGCTCCTTGGCGGCCCCGAAACTCTTGTCCAAGAAATCCTCGATGTACTCGTCCACTCGCTCCGCAGCGCTGACGTCCCACAGCAGAATCGGGGACAGCCAGTAACCCAGCCCGTTGGCCCCCCAACTGTCGGCGTTCTCGGAGTTCATGAACCGCACGCCTTGCGAACGGAAGTAAGGGATCTTCTCCGTCAAGTAACGGATATCGCCGCCGCGGGCGCGACGCGGCAAGTCGCGGCTCCACGTGTGTACGTCGTGGTACTCGCGGATACCGATTATCCGGGCCCGAGCCGACCAGCCTTCGATCAGTTCTTCGGCCGTGTAGCCGCCCCGAATAAAGGACGTGGCGATGCTGACGATCACGTTCGGGTGGACGTCGACGGTCGGCGGCGGCGAATGCATGTTGTAGGCGTAGATGCCCACGTACTTCTCGCTCGGGCCCAGCGAGTTGATGGCCGCAGCC
>JAAYZK010000495.1 GCA_012514895.1 Planctomycetota bacterium
CGCCAAGATGAACACGGCCAAGATCGGCCGCGGTCGCCGTCGCGGTCCCGACTCGCCCAATCCCATTCGCCAGCCCCGGCCAGCCTTGGCCCAGACGAACCTGAACCTTCCGCACGACCCGGCCTACGGTGCACGCGCCATCGTGGCCGCCATGGGTGCTGAGTATGCCCACCAACTGATCGATTCCCTGACCACCTACCTCCGTGACCAGAAAGAAGGTGTTGCATGATCGCTACGACCACTCCCCGCTCCATCAAAGCCGCCCCCATCGTCGAACGCATGCTGATCGGTCCCGACCAGGCTCTCCAGTGGCTGGAGAAGACCAACACCAACAACCGCAAGGTCTCCGACAAGCACGTCCTGCGTCTGGCCCGCGACATGGCCGAGGGCAAGTGGGTACTGACGCACGCGGGCATCGCCTTCGGCCCCGACGGGACGCTTCTGGACGGCCAGCACCGGCTGTGGGCCATCTGCGTCGCCGAGGTCGCCGTCGAGATGTTCGTCTGGCGCAACGTCGATCCGCAGGCGATGATGACCATCGACTGCGGCAAGGCCCGCTCGATGGCAGATATCCTCAACATCGCCGGTTCCAACGGCACGGTCTCCAACCACCGTCTGGCGGCGCTTCGGGCGATGCTCGCCGGGTTCGGCAACCCGCCTGCCCTCTCGCCCTCGGAGACTTCGACGCTGCTCCGCCGTCACCACGAGGCGATCGAGTTCGCCCTGGAGAACCTGCCGATCGTCACTTCGGCCCGGGGCGTGAACACGGCCGCGACGCGTGCCGTGGTGGCGCGGGCCTTCTATTCGGTGGACCGCGTGATGCTCAAGGACTTCTGCCGCAAGCTGACCACGGGCATCCTGACCTCCGACAACGAAGGCATCGTCGTGCTGTTGCGGCAGCACCTCCAGGAGAACCGTGGCAGTTCGTTCAGTCAGAAGGTGCTGCGATACGGCAAGGTCGAGCGGGTGCTGAAAGCCTGGCTCAAGGGTGAGAACCCCAGCCGCATCTACCCGGCCACGAGCGAGCAGTTCCCGCTGCCGGAGGAGGCGAAGGCGTGACGCCGTCGCTCTTCCCACCCCCGGAAGCGCCGGCGATGACCCTGCGGCCCTACCAGGCCGAGGCCATCGAGGCCGTCTATGACCACCTGCGTCGTCGGGATGACAACCCTTGCGTGGTATTGCCCACGGCATGCCACGCGAAGGGCCACCCGATCCTGATGTACGACGGCACGGTCAAGCCGGTCGAGGACGTGACTGTCGGGGACCTGCTGATGGGCCCCGACAGTCGCCCTCGGCGGGTGATGGCCCTGCGGCAGGGCTGGGACGACATGTACCGCGTCGTCCCGGCCCGGGGCGAGGCGTTCACCGTCAACGCCGGCCACGTGCTCTCCCTGGTCTGTACGAATGAAGGCAAGCGGGACGCCTGCGCCCGTCACGGCGGCGAGATCGACAACATCACGGTCGCGGACTACCTGAAGAAGCCGAAGTACTGGCGGCACCTCCGCAAGCTGCGCCGCGTCGCGGTGGAATTTCCGGGCCGACCGAACCTGCCCATCCCGCCCTACATCCTCGGCCTGCTGCTGGGCGATGGATGCCTGACGGACTTGCCGATCGCCTTGACGACGGCGGACGAGCAGACGGCCGAGGCATGGATCGAGTACGCCGGCAGCATCAACTGCGGCGTGACGGTCCACGGCCCGCCCGACCGGTGCCCCTCCTACCGGATCGTGAAGGAGAACGGACGGCACAACGTGTTGACCGAGGCGCTGGCCGCCCAGGGCCTGCTCGGTACGGGGTCGGGAACCAAGTTCGTGCCCCACATGTACCTGGTCGCCAGCCGTCAGGATCGTCTGGCTTTGCTGGCCGGCCTGATGGACAGCGACGGCTGCCGTAACAAGAGCGGCTGCGACTACATGACCAAGTCTCAGGAACTGGCTGCAGACGTGGTGTTCCTGGTCCGCAGCCTGGGGCTGGCCGCCCAGTGCACGCAGAAATACTGCTCCTGTCAGACCGGGGCCGGCGGCTGGTTCTATCGCGTGTCGATCTGGGGGGACTTCGACGACGTCCCCTGTCGCCTTCCACGCAGGCAACCAGGTCCGCGAAAGCAGAAGAAGTGCGTGCTGCGCACCGGCTTCAAGGTCGAGCCGGTCGGACAGGGCCAGTACTACGGCTTGCTGCTCGATGGCGACCATCTCTATGTGGATGGACACTTCGTCGTCCACCACAACAGCGGCAAGACCCCGGTCATGGCCAGCATCTGCCGCGATGCCGTCACGCAGTGGAACGGACGCGTTCTGGTCCTGGCGCACGTGAAGGAACTGCTCGAACAGGCGGTGGACAAGCTGAACGCCATGGC
>JAAYZK010000496.1 GCA_012514895.1 Planctomycetota bacterium
AGGCGCCGGCCAGTGCGGGCGGCGGCAGCTCCAGTTCCTTCCACCGGCACCTGGTGGGCGTCGGCGGCGCGCCGAACTTCGGCTCGGTGCGGCTGGGCTGCCGGCTCAGCTCGAACGAGTTTGGCGACCAGTTCGGCGAGACCGTTTCGTCGTACGACTTCGACGGCATCCTGATGGCGGCCCCGAACCGCGACCCGTGGTTCTCGGTCTATGCGGTGGCCGGGCGCCGCGCGAAGGGCGAGTTGGCCGGCGCCGGGGTCATCAGCCTGTACTTCGTCAACGTCGCCGGGGGGTTCTGTCCGTGGTCCGACACGCAGGCCCCGCCGGCCAACGCGGCGTTCAACTACCCCGGGATGGGGGTGGGGACCAACAACCTGCTGCCGCACGGCGGCCCGTACCACTACATCGTCGACGACATCGGTGCGCACGTTGTCGGATCCGACCTGCTGCTCCTGGAAGGTTCGCCGGGCTATACGGTCGATCCGGATGATGCGCTGGAGCCATGCTCGCGCGTCATTGACGTGGACGCGCCCAACAGCACCAAGACCGTGCGCTTCTGGTCGGCGACGCCCTCGGCGCGGCTCAGCAACGTGCAGGGCATCAAGGACTTCAACTCCGATGGTCTGCAGGACCTGCTGATCGGCGCGCCGTTCGCCGAGGATGGCCGTGGCGTCTGCTACATCGTGCTCGGCCGCCTGCGCGAGCTGGTCTGGGGCGGCGAGCTGCTGCTCGAGGAGCTGGGCCTGCCGGTCACCGGCGGCGCCGGCGGACGCATCTTTGACGGCATCCGCGTGCTGGGTGATTTCGGCGAGCGGCTCGGCCAGTCGCAGGATGACGCCGGCGACTTCAACAACGACGGTGTCGCCGACGTGGTGATCGGTTCGCCGCTGACGTCGGGGCGGCGCGGTGGCGCGGCCGTGTTCTTCGGCTCGCGCGAGGTCATCAACCTGACACAGATGGAGATTCCGTACGCCGAGCTCGCCGAGCGCGGCCTGGGCGTGATCTTCGTGGGCGAGGATGAAGGCGACCTGGCGGGGGCGCGGGTCCGCGGCGTGGGTGACATTGACGGGGACGGCAACGACGACATCGTGATCGCCGCCCCCGACCGCTCCGTGCGGCTCGACCTGAACAACGACGGCATCCTGGACATCGACCGCACGCGCTGCGGCGTGGTGTACCTGATCTACGGATCGCCGAACCTGCGGGGCGTCTACAGCCTGGCGGATGTCGGCACCGAGAATCTGCCCGGCGCCGTGTTCATCGGGCGCAGCAGTGGCGACAACCTCGGGGCGACCCTGGGGTTGCAGGGCGACCGCGCGCTGGGTATGGCCGGCGCCGGCGACGTGGACGGTGACGGGACGCGCGACCTGATCCTCAGCGCGACGAACGCGAGCCCGCGCGACCGGTTGAACGCCGGTGAGGCGTACCTGATCTACGGTGCGGGCGACTAGGGCAGACACCTGCGCGGAACCTAGAATGGGTGTGATGATGCGTGCAATGAAAACGATGGCGGTTTTGGGGCTGGCCGGTCTGCTGCTGGCGGGCTGCCCGGGCACGGGCGGCACGAGCGGGAACCCTTTCGTGACGATCACGGAGTATGGGCTGATCCAGCCCAGCGACGGGACCGTCACGCAGGCGGGCCGCTCGGGGGTCGGCGCGGCCGTCGCACCGGTTTTCCGGCGTGAGATGGCCATTACGTTCGCCAACACGAATCGCGGCGGCGACCTGAACACCAACTTCATCGCCTGGGTGTACCCGAGCAGCATCCGCTCGGCCGCACAGCAGGACGCGCTGTTCGACAGCGGCTATCGGCAGTTGGCGACGGAGCTGCGGCTCGGCTCGGCGTTCGTTCTGCCGCTGGGCACGTTCATCTACGGCGGCGAGGGCACGGTCGGGGCGACGCGCATCTTCCTGCGTGCCCCGCGTGGCGCCGCGCAGGAGGGGGAAGACGCGCCGGCCGTCGCGACGGAGCGGACCATTTCGCTGCTGACACCGGACGTGATCCTGGTCTGTCTCGATCCGCCGGAGTCGTGCGAAAGCGTGGCGTTCGAGTACCTGGACGAAGGCGACGTCATTACCGGGGATCCGATCAGCGGCGCCCTGGGCGTCTTCGGCGGGGCCTCGACGACGGGCGGGTTCAAGACGCTGGCGCAGGTCAGCGCTTACCAGTGCTGGCCGTTCCAGCCCGGGCTGTTCCTCAAGAGCGGTGGCGGCGCGCGCGCGGTCAACCAGTTCTTCGAGGGCGAGGACGTGACGTTCACGTTCAACGGCGCTGCGAACGACGACGGGGACTTCGCGGTCGTGACGCTCACGAGCGAGTTCGCGGTCGAAGAAGAGGCGACGGAAGAACAGCCGTAGGGCGATCGACGTGCCCTGTTGTGAGGTGAGATCATGAGACTGTGGTGCACGATCGTGGCCGTGACTGCCGTGGGGCTGCTGGTGCCGACCGCGCCGGGACAGGACGACGGCGCGCCGCCGCGCATCGAGAACCTGCAGTGGTTCATCATGCGCAGCCTCACCGGGGACCCGGCCGGCGATTACACCGGCGTGCTGGAGCCCTTCGACCCGCGGCTCGACATCGCCCAGGAGTCGGACTACATCTACGTTCGCGCCACGATCAGTGATGCGGACTGGGCGCTGACGGAGGAGGGCAACCTTGACCCGGACTCGGATCCGGTGCGCGTATCCCTCGTCGCGCAGTGGCGGTATCCGGCCGGCTATCCCGCGCCCGAACCGCCGCCGGTTCCCGGGACGTTCAGCGACTATCGCCCGGAAGATGGCATCGGGCCGAACGTAATCCAGCAGGGACGCCCGCTGCTGCTGTATGACTTCGAGATGCTGATCCCGCGGTTCCAGGGGGTCAGCCAGGCGCGCCTGCGCGGGCTGATCGACTGGGACGTGAGCTGGCTCGTCGTCTTCGGCGTGGAGAGTACGGACTCGACGGATGAGGATCCGGTGCGGCACCGCGTCGGGGCCATGCTGTACGCGATTCAGCATCCGGGCAACCGCCCCACCAACCCGCGACCGTTCGCGGACGCGGGCGCGAGCCAGACGATCGCCAGCGGCACCACCGCGCGGCTCGATGGCAGCCGGACCTTCGACAGCTTCAATGCCGGTTTCGACTCCGGTCTGCCGGACGTCTTCGAGAAAGACCAGCTCAGCTACACCTGGGAGTGGATCACGGGGCCAACCCGCGTTGATCCGGTCTATCCGGATCTGGTTGGCACGCCGCAGATCGCCCTGGTGCGGCTGGACGTTCCGGGCGTGTACGTGTACCGCCTGCTGGTCGACGATGGTGTGAACCCCGGCGTGTCGACGCAGTCGGTGACGGTCAACGTCGTGGCGGAGCTGCCGCCGGACGACGCCCCCAAGGCGATCATCACGGGGCCCGCGGCGCCGGGACGGGTCGGCGAGACGATCACGCTCAGCGCGGGCTCATCGTTTGATCCGCAGGAGCGGCCGCTGACGTACAGCTGGCGCCAGACCGACGAGCGCGGCAACAGCCTGACGGCCGCCGACGTGATGCGGATGTACCAGCCGCTGTCCGGCACGAGCACCGACACGCTGACATGGCAGGCGACCCAGACCGGGACGTTCTACTTCCGGCTGATCGTGAGCAACGGCAGCAAGTCGGACACGGCCGCGTTTACCGTCGTCATCGAGCCGGGGCCGCCGCGCACGACGGCCGGGCTGGCGATCACGGCTCCGCCGGCGGATCTGACGGCGGCGGCGCTGGACGCGGCCGAAGACGACACGGCGACCGAGCAGACCGCGGCGCCGCTCGTACCGGCGTGCGGCGGTGCGCTGTTCCCGTTGGCGGCGGTGCCGCTGCTGGGGCTCCTGCGGTGGCGGCGGCCGTGATGGCGACGCCTCAGACCGTCTGAGAGACGCGCACAACCGGGGCCGCGTGGTGCATGCCACGCGGCCCCGCTTTCGTTCGGGCGGATGGTTGTCGGGGTGGGGTTGCTGCGGTCAGGACACGGCGGGGGCCAGTTCGCCGCGTGGGCGGCTCTTCCAGCGCCGGTGCACCCAGAGGTACTGCTCGGGGTTGGCGCGGATGATGCGTTCGAGCGCGGCGGCATAGGTGTCGGTGATCCACTGCAGCGGATCGGCCTGCGCGTCCCACTCCTCCGGCTGGATGATGCGCTCGACGGCGATGCGATAGTGGAAGCCGCGGCCCTGGCGGGCGGCGGCGCCGGCGATGATCGGCACGCGGTACTGCATGGCCAGCAGACCGATGGACTTATACCACGAGGCGGGCCGGCCGAAGAAGTCGGCGAAGATGCCCTTGCGGCCGGCGTCCTGATCGGCGATGAAGCAGAGCGTCCCCCCCGCCGCGAGCACGTCA
>JAAYZK010000066.1 GCA_012514895.1 Planctomycetota bacterium
AAAACGCGATTTTGCCGGCAGCCCAAAAGTCTCCGAAAAAGTAGCATCTCTCCGGTCCGCAAAATGGATTTTCCCGCGCTGCGCCGGGAAAGTTTGGCGCGGGGGGGCGTCTGGAGCCGTCTGCGGCTCCGACCGCCTCGCCGGGCTTGTCCTGGCTCGGCCCAGGGGTGCACATTCAGTCGGAAGACGCTCCGGGCACGGACGCCATGGGCAAGCCGACCTTGCGGACGATGGGCACCGCGGGAGCCGGCCGCGCGGGTGGAGTGGAGCGGTCTGAGGCAGTGTCAACAGCAGGTTCCTTGCGGCGAGGGGCCTGAGGATGGGGCTCCTGGCGGGGGCGGGTCGGGGGTCTGGCTCATCAGCCCTCGGGGCCCTCGAGCCGATGCTTGAGGTGCTCGGCCTCTTCGACCATATGTCGCTTGGCGGCGGCCAGGCGGCGATCGAGCATCGCGCGGGCCAGCAGCCGCAGGGGCAGGGGCAGGCGAAGATGCAGCGTGAGGGTGAGGCGGCAGCCGTCAGCTTCGGGGCGGACCGCGTAGGTGTTCCGGGGGGCGTAGCGGCGCTGGAAGCGGGAGAGGGGGGCCAGGTCGATGCGCCGGCCGGGGATGACGCGGGTGACGCGGAGCGTCATCTTGCGCAGGCGGCCGCCGAGGCGCTCGGTGGCGTAGAGGACCGACCCGACGCGCCAGGGCTCGCCCTTGACCCACTGCAGCGAGAGGTGTTCGCCCGGGTGCCAGGCGCGGTAGGTGGCGTCGTCGACGACGCCGGTGAGGAAGGCGAAGACCTGCTCCGGCGTGGCCCGGATCCACAGCGAATGGCTCAGCACGTCGCGGCGGACCCACCTCATGCTCATCTCCAGGTTGCGGCACAGGACGGCACATCGGCCTTCCATTGTTCGCTGTATACCCGACGGGCCGCCGGCCGTCCGCGCATTTCCCGGGGCTTTCGGACGTTGGAGGGGCGAACCCTCCGGGGGGGGGCGCGGGGTACTTCGGGGGCACATAATCGTTTCGGGCGGGGGCCTACAATTCCGTATATCCGCGCAGGGGCCGGCGGCGCGCCGGCGGACGGAGGGAGCGGCCATGGGCGATCCGACCGAGGAACGAGGGCGACACGATCGCGGGGAGATGCGCTGCAAGGGGTGCGGCAGACCGGAGGACCAGTGGGAGGACCCGATGGGCTTCTCCATGGGCGGCGACGTCTATTGCTGCGAGGGGTGCGCCATGGGGACCGGCTGCATCTGCGATCCGGATCGGCATGAACGGGAACCGTGAACGACTGAGGACATCAGAGGGACCACGTACGTCAGAGGGAGCAGCACCATGGGATTCAATCCATTGGACGAGAAGGGCCTGCCGCTGGATCAGCAGATCCTGGAGTGGGACGAGGCGAACATCGAGCCGTTCGATCGGCGGGACGTGCACCCGTACACCCGCACGCGGGTGATCCTCATGAACGGCATCGAGGTGGAGGGGGTGCTGTTCAAGCACCAGATGGCGCGCCACTGCGACAACATGGACGTCCGCCGCCAACTGGCGATCACCCGCCGCGTCGAGCAGCAGCAGCAGAAGATGGTCAACTGGCTGATCCCCGGCACCCAGACCAACCTGGAGGTGACGCTGGGCTTCGAGCAGGTTGCGGTGGACCTGACGGCGTGGCTGGCCAAGACCGAGCCCAGCGCGCACGTCAAGGCCGCCCTGGACTTCGCACTGCTGGAGGACTTCGACCACCTGTACCGCTACTCCAACCTGTACATGATGGACGAGAACAGGGACCCCGCCGAGATCATCGGCGACGACCTGACGGAGGTCTTCCCCGGACGGCCGACCGCCGCCGAGCACCGCCACCCGATCGACACGGTCTTCGAACCGGCGCCCGCCGACGCCGACCTGCTCAGCAAGCTGCACATCCTGACGATCGTGGCGGCCGAGCAGCAGACGATGAACCTGTACATGAACATCGGCAACCGGCCGGTGGACATGCTGGGGCGCGGGCTGTACCTGGAGATCGCCCAGGTCGAGGAGGAGCACGTCACGCAGTACGAGTCGCTGATCCCCCCGACGGCAAGCTGGTTCGAGCGGGCGCTGCTGCACGAGTACAACGAGTGCTGGCTGTACTACGCGTGCATGCAGAGCGAGCCGGACGAGCGGATCCGCCGGTGGTGGCAGTTCCACCTGGACTGCGAGATCGCCCACCTGCACGGGGCGGTCGACCTGATGCGCAAGTTCGGCGACAAGGACCCGATGGCGATCCTGCCGTCGGAGCTGCCCGAGCCGCTGATGATCTTCCAGTCGAACAAGGAGTACGTCCGCGACGTCCTGGCCGAGCAGGAGAGCTGGACGATCAACCGCGAGAAGATCGTCGAGGCCGACGACAAGCCCGGCACGTTCGACCAGTACCAGAGCTGGGTGAACGTCGGGGCGATCCCCAGCGAAGAGGTCATCGCCGTCAACCCGCGGGAGTACCGCCTGGAGGTGCTGGGGCCGGTGGCGCACGCGTGAGGCCCGCGCTGCGGATGTGAAAGGGGCCGGATGGCCGCGCTTGCCCTACCGGTGCAGTCTGAGCGTGGCCCGGCGGACCGAGAAGCTGTCCTCGCCGCTGAAGACCAGGTGGACGGTGCGGCCGTCGCCGCTCAGGGCCTTGGCCAGCGAGGCGGTGCCGTGCGTCCTGTCGGCTGCGGCGCCGGGGGCGTACCACTCGTAGACGATGCGGTCGTTGCGGATGATGAGCAGCCCCCAGGTGTTCCGGTCCTTCAGGGCCGCCGTTGCCGCGGCCAGCCTGGTCGGGTCGATGCCCTGCCGTTCGGGGGCGTCGGTCTTCCATTCGAAGTCAGCGGCCATCGCCGTTCCTCCCGTAAGCGTCGGGCTGCCCGCCCACGCGAGCGCCAGTGCAGCCACGACGGTGCGGATGCGGGGTCTCATGGCGGTTCTCCGGACGAACGCCTCACAGCCCCCCCAGGAGCGGCAGGTTGTAGCCGGTGGCGGTGAGCCGCCGGGCGAGCCTGTAGAAGGGCTGGGCGTAGCGTTCCAGGGCGGCCTGGCTGTCGTGGGCGTCGGCGTCGGCCCAGAGGGCGACGGTGCCGTCGTCGCGGTAGGTGAACACCTGCTCGCCGGGATGGTCGCAGAGCTTGGCCGCCAGGGCCACGGTGCCCTCGACGCTGCCCAGGGGGCGTCCGCGGCCGTCCAGGACGGCCCCGTCCCCGCCGGGGATGCCCCGCACCAGTTCGTGACGGCCGTCCCCGTTGAGATCGACCGGGAGCGTGCGGTACACGCTGAACGGCAGGGGGGCGGGACGGCCGGTCAGGGCGTCCCAGGCGAACTCGCCGATGTCCTGGTGGTGGCGCCCGTCGGGCCCGCAGGTTTTGCGGCCGATGCGGATCGCCATCGCGGTGTGGCGCCCGTCGTCGCCCAGGCGGGCGGTCCAGCCCATGTCCATGTGGCCGTGATCGACGTCGCCCCAGAGGCGCCGGCCGGCGTCGTCGAAGAGGACCACGCGCGGCGCCGTGCCGCTGTCGCTCTCGCGGGCGGTGTAAAGCCGCCATCGCCCGGCGGCGGCGTCCCACAGGGGCTGGACGACGTCGCTGTGGCCGCGGTAGGCGTCTCGGTCGGCGCAGAACAGTTCCGTTCCCCGATCCAACTCGATGCACCGCTCGCCCCACATCAGTTCGTCGGTGCCGTCCTGGTTGAGGTCGACCACGGGGCACATGTGGCTGCCGCGGGCGCCGGGGGCGTCGGCGGGGATGTCACAGGTCCATCGGACGGCCATGTCCGGCCGCCGGCCCTGCAGGTGCATATCCTCGTAGGTGCCCTGGGCGGTCACGAGGACCGGTTCGCCGCGGATGTATCCCCCCGCGATGAAGTTGCGGAAGGTGTGGCTGAGGCGTGATTCGGGCCAGGCCGGCCACGGCCATTGGCCCGTGGTCTGGCCCGTCGCCGCGTCCAGCCGTTCCAGCCGATAGCCCGAGAGGCCCAGCGGGTGCAGCGTGTTGACGTTGTTGACCAGCCAGATCTCGTCGACCCCGTCGCCGTCGAGGTCGAAGGGGAAGACCGGGCAGAACCACAGTCCCGGCACGACCGCCCGCCCGAGGTCCCGCCGCCAGAGCAGGTCGCCGTCGGTGGTGAACAGCGCCAGCTTGAGCGTGTCGGTCGGGAAGAAGAACATTTCCGAGTAGGGGTCCACGTCGAAGTCGGCCGCCCAGGCCGCCAGAACGGCCCCGGGCCGCCCGGGTCCCAGATCCACCGGCGCCGCACGGCACTGGCCGGCCGGCGAGCCGAGGTTCATGGTCATCAGACGGGTCAGGTGCATGGGTGTGCCTCCGGAGCAGTCCGGCCGGCATTGTAGACGATGGGGGGCTCGCCTCCAGCCTGCCGTTCAGGAATTAATTTGCTTTACGGCGCGAAGTTCACTATAGTGAACACTGTTAACCGTGCTGTAGTTCTTGTGTGCGGAAGGTTGAAGCGTCATGGTGTCCAGGCCGGCCCGAAGACTGACATCCAGCCAGGAGGATTACCTCGAGGCGATCCTGGCGCTGGTCCGCCAGGAGAACGTCGCGCGGGTGCGCGACATCGCCAACCGGCTGGGGGTGGGCAAGTCGGCGGTGACCGGGGCGCTGAAGGTGCTGGCGAAGCGCAAGCTGGTGAACTACGACCCCTACGAGTTCATCACCTTGACCGAGCGGGGGCAGGCGGCGGCCGAGCGGGTCATCGACCGCCACACGGCGCTGCGGCACTTCTGCCGCCACGTGCTCGCCCTGGACGACGCCGCCGCCGAGGCCAACGCCTGCCGCCTGGAGCACTGCGCCGACGACCAGGTCCTCTTGCGCCTGGAACAGCTCGTGACGTTCATGGAGACGGACCTGCCCGATGGGCGGTCCGTTCGGGAAGGATTCCACCGCTTCCTCGCCGATGAGGAACGTTCAGAGGAGCCATGTCGATGACCGCCGAATCGACCGGCCCGGGCGGCTTCATGCCGCCGGTGCCGGCCATGCCCCTGATGATGGCCGGTGAAGGCCAGGAAGTGCGCCTTGTCGAAGTGCTCGGCGGGCACGGCCTCGCCCGGCGCCTGGCCGAGATGGGCCTGACGCCCGGCACGTCCATGCGGGTGGTGGCGCAGGGCCGCCCCGGGCCGTTCATCGTGCAGGTGGGCGAGTCCAAGCTGGTGCTGGGGCGTGGGATGGTTCATCGAGTTCTTGTGACACCGCTGTGAACGATGCGCGCGACACCCTCCACGACCCGCGTTGAACCGGCCGCCCTGACACTCGCGTTGGCGGGCAACCCCAACTGCGGCAAGACCACGCTTTTCAACGCCCTGACCGGCTCGCACGCCCACGTGGGCAATTACCCCGGCGTCACCGTCGAGATCAAGACGGGCGCCGTCCGCCGCAACGGCGCCGACCTGCGCATCGTGGACCTGCCGGGCACGTACAGCCTGACGGCCCATTCGATGGAAGAGGTCGTCGCGCGCGACTACATCATCGACCAGAAGCCCGACGTGGTGGTCCACATCGTCGACGCGTCCAACCTGCAGCGGCACCTGTACCTCACCACGCAACTGCTGGAACTGGGCGCCCCGCTGGTGATCGCGCTGAACATGGTCGACATGGCCGAGCAGCGCGGGCTGACGATCGACGTGGCCATGCTCTCGGGGCTGCTGGGCGTTCCCGTCGTGCCGACCGTCGGCACGCGGGGCGAAGGGCTGGACGACCTGCTGGACGCGGCCGTCGACGTGGCGCGCCGCGGGGCGTCGGCGGTTGCCGCCCAGCGGCTGCCGGAGTACGGCAGCGAGCTGGAGCCGCACGTCCGCCAGATGGCGGCGCTGGTGGAGGCGGAACTGGGCACGCCCGTGCGCGCCCGCTGGTACGCCGTCAAGCTGCTGGAGGACGACGAGCGGACGGGCCGGCGGCTGGCAGCGCTGGCGCCGCAGGGGCTGGACCGCCTGGTCGACGAAGCCGCCCGCCAGCGGCGGCACATCGAGAGCGTCTTCGGCGACACCGCCGACATCATCCTGGCCGACCGCCGCTACGGCTACATCGCCGGCGCCTGCAAGGAGGCGATCCGGCGCCAGGCCGAGTCCCGCCGGGCGTTCAGCGACCGCATCGACGTCCTGCTGACCCACCACGCGCTGGGTCTGCCCGTCTTCGCGGTGCTGATGTACCTGACCTTCCACCTGGTGTTCACGCTGGGGGAACTGCCCGAGAGCTGGATCCGATCGGGGTTCGGCCTGCTGGCGGCGGCCGTCGGGAGCCTGTGGAGCGACCCGGACGCCCTGCTGCGCTCGCTGGTCGTCGACGGCATCATCAACGGCGTCGGGGCCGTGCTGGAGCTGGTGCCCTACATCGCCCTGCTGTTCCTGGCCATCGCCATCCTGGAAGGGACGGGCTACATGGCCCGGGCCGCGTTCGTGATGGACCGGTTCATGCACAAGATCGGCCTGCACGGCAAGAGCTTCATCCCGATGCTCATCGGGTTCGGCTGCACGGTGCCGGCCATCATGGCGACGCGGATGCTGGAGAGCCGGCGCGACCGGCTGGTGACGATGCTGATCGTGCCGTTCATGAGCTGCGGGGCGCGGCTGTCGATCTACACGGTGTTCATCGCGGCGTTTTTCCCGCGGGCGTGGAAGGCGCCGGTGCTGCTGAGCCTCTACGTCATCGGGATCGTCGCGGCGATCGTCGCGGCCAGGCTGATGCGCTCGACGATCTTCAAGGGCGAGGCCATGCCCTTCGTGATGGAGCTGCCCCCGTACCGCAAGCCGACATTGAAGGGCCTGGCCGTCCACGTGTGGGAGCCCACCCGCATGTACATCCGCAAGGCCGCGACGGTGATCCTGGCCTTCGCGATCGTCCTGTGGGCCCTGACGACGTTCCCCCGCAAGACGCACTTCGACCGCGACTACGACGCGCTGGCCGTCGCGGCCGCGACGATTCCCGATGCGGACCTGCGCGAGAACGAACTGCGGACCCTCGAGGCCCAGCGCCACCAGGAGCGGCTGCTCCACACCGCCGCCGGCCGCCTGGGCCGGTGGATGGAGCCGGCGATCAGGCCGCTGGGGTTCGACTGGAAGATCGGCACCGCCCTCATCGGCGCGCTGGGCGCCAAGGAAGCGTTCGTGACGCAGATGAGCATCGTCTACGCCGTCGGGGATGACGAGGCAGGCCGCAGTTCGCTCCGCCAGAAGATCGTCGAGGACTACGACCATCCCCTGGTCGGGTACTGCATCATGCTGTTCTGCCTGCTGACGGCCCCCTGCGTGGCCACGGTCGCGATGATCCGCCGCGAGAGCGGGTCGTGGGGGTGGGCGATCGCCCAGTTGGCCGGCATGACCGCCGTCGCCTACGTCACCACCTTCGTCGTCTACCAGGTCGGATCCCTCCTGCTGCCGTGAGTGTCCGCGGCGGCGCCGGCGCTGCCGGCACGCGTTCTACTGTTCTGCGCTAAAGTCCTCTCGCCACATGCCGATAGCTAAAGCTGTCATGCGATGGCAGGGCGGGGGCCCTGTGGTGCGCGGTCCATGACCTCGCCCTGCCCGCCGCCAGTCCCGCCGCCTGTGGCGCGGCGTCAACACGTGAAGGAAACTCAACGGATGAAGGGCTCAGGGAAGCCGAATCGTGCACCGGGCGAGGCACTGTCCGGGGAACGGGTCGCTGTGGCCGACGATCTTTGCGCCGCGGACCTGCCTTCTCTGGACGCCGTCACCGCCCGCCTGATCGGGTGCGCTGCCGAGGACGCCTCCGCGCTGCGCCAGATCATCCAGCACCTGGAAGCCTGGGCCGATCGGGGCGTGGACGAGCAGGCCGCCCAGTCCCTGCGCGTGAGCGCAGCGTTCATCGAGCAGGCTCTCACGCGGACCACGGACGATCCGGACGCCTCGCTGCGGTTGGCGGCGGACGTCCTGGCCGAGGCAGTCGCGCGGCTGGACCCCTGCGACGTGGAGGCCGTCCGGGACGTCCGGCCGCCGGCCGAGCCCGCCGCAGGACCCGCGCCGGTCACGGAGGTCGTCCAGGACGTCGCCCTGTTGCCGTCCGATGCGGACATGGTGATCCTCAAGGACTACATCGCCGAGTCGCTGGACCACATCGAGGCCTCCGAGGCGGCCCTGCTGGAACTGGAGACCGACCCGGACAATATCGAACTGGTCAACACGATCTTCCGCGCGTTCCACACCATCAAGGGCACCAGCGGCTTCTTCGGGTTGGACCGCAACCAGGCACTGGCCCACCACGCCGAGAGCCTGCTGGACCGGGCCCGCAACGGGCAGATCAAGCTGGTCGGGGGCTACGCCGACCTGGCCCTGCGGTCGTGCGACATGCTGCGCCTGCTGATCGAGGGGGTGCAGAACGCCAGGCCCGGCGGGCCGATCCCGCTGCCGGCGGGGCTGGGGGACCTGCTGGGCCAGTTGAGCGATCCGGCCGCCGCCGGCATCGGCGAGGAAGACTGCGCCGAGCCGCTGCGGGTCGGCGACATCCTCGTCGCCCAGGGCGCCGCCGACCGCGAGCAGGTCGAGGCGGCGGCCCGGGCGCCGGGTGCGGGCAGGCTGGGCGAGAGACTCGTCCGCGGGCACGTCGCGCCGGCGCAGGAGGTGGCCAGGGCCCTTCGCCTCCAGAAGCAGTCCGCCGCCGCGTCCGACACCTCGGTCCGCGTCGCCACCGACCGGCTGGACAGCATGATCGACATGGTCGGCGAACTGGTCATCGCCCAGTCGATGGTGGCCGACGACGCCGCCGGGCGGGAGACGACCTCCCCGCGCCTGGCGCGGAACGTCGCCCATGCCGGCAAAATCATCCGCGATCTGCAGGACCTGACGATGTCCCTGCGGATGGTGCCGCTCAAGGCCCTGTTCCACAAGATGAACCGGCTGGTCCGCGACCTGGCCCGCAAGTCGGGCAAGTCGGTCCAGTTGATCACCGAGGGCGAGGATACCGAGATCGACCGCAACATGGTCGAGTCGCTGAACGATCCGTTGCTGCACATGATCCGCAACTCGGTGGATCACGGCGTGGAAGGCCCCGACGCCCGGGCCGGCCGGGGCAAGCCGCCGACCGGAACGATCTGGCTGCGCGCCTACCACTCGGCGGGCAACGTGGTGATCGAACTCCAGGACGACGGCCAGGGGCTCAACCGGGAGAAGATTGCCGCAAAGGCCGTCGAGCGCGGACTGATCGACCCGGGGCGCGAACTGAGCGAAGCTGAAGCGTTCAAGCTGATCTGGCACCCGGGCTTCTCGACCGCCGACACGATCACCGATGTCTCCGGCCGGGGCGTGGGGATGGACGTCGTCAAGCGGAGCATCGAGAGCCTCCGCGGGCGGGTCGAGGTCGATTCGGTTTTCGGGGTCGGCACCACCTTCACCCTCCGTCTGCCCCTGACGATGGCCATCACCGACGCGATGCTCGTGCGCGTCGGCCGCGAACGCTACCTGCTGCCGACGATCTCCATCGAGCAGAGCCTGCGGCCGCGCGGCGAGGATCTGTCCAGCGTCGTCGGCCGGGGGGAGGTGGTCATGCTCCGCGGGGACCTGCTGCCGGTCTTTCGCCTGCACCGCCTCTTCGACGTGCCGGATGCCCAGACCGAGCTGACCGACGGGCTGCTGATCGTCGTGGAGGGCGAAGGCAGGCGCTGCGCGGTCATGGTCGATGAGCTGCTGGGCCAGCAGCAGGTGGTCATCAAGTCGCTGGGCGCTTCGTTCGGCGACGTCCGCGGCGTGGCCGGCGCCGCGATCCTCGGCGACGGCAACGTCGGGCTGATCCTCGACGCCGGCAGCCTGATCAAGCTGGCGACCGCGCGGGACCATGCTGAGATCCTCGAGCCCGCAGGGGCCCTGGGGTGATGGGTGAGTCGTGAATCCGTGGGCACAGGACACTGAACTGTTCGCCTGGCGAACGAAGGAGTAGGGACCATGACGCAAGCCGCGACCGACACCGGAGCCGTTGCCCTGATCGACAAGGGCGGCAAGTATCTCACGTTCATGCTTGCCAAGGAGACATACGGCCTGGAGATTCTCAAGGTCCGCGAGATCATCGGCATGATGAGCATCACCGCCGTGCCCCGGACGCCCGATTTCGTCAAGGGCGTGATCAACCTTCGGGGCAAGGTGATCCCGGTGATGGACCTGAGGCTGAAGTTCAACATGGACGAGGCCGCGCACACCGACGAGACGTGCATCATCGTCGTGCAGGTCGGTCGTCTGGAGATGGGCGTGATCGTCGACAAGGTGTCGGAGGTGCGCGACATCGCCGGCGAGGAGATCGAGGAAGCCCCGCAGTTCGGGGGCAGCGTCGACACCGACTTCATCCTGGGCATGGGCAAGTCCGGCGGGTGCGTGACGATACTGCTGAACATCGACAAGGTGATCAGCACCTCCGACCTGGCCGTCATGAACGATGCCGCCGCCGGCGACGGCGCCGAGTAAGGCGCCGGCCGTCGGTTCTCGGTTCGATCTGTACCGGATCGGCCGCCGTCTCCGTGCGGGACGGCGGCCGGTCCGACGCCTGGCGGGCCCGGGCAGGCGCGGAGGAGGAGCGGGTACGTGAGCCTCTCGATCGTGACCACGGAGTTGACCGACGCGCAGTTCTCGGCGCTGAGCCGGCTGGTCAAGCAGGTCGCCGGCATCAACCTGCACGAGGGCAAGCGGGAACTGGTGAAGAGCCGCCTGAACAAGCGGCTTCGCCACCTGGGCCTGCGGGACTTCAACCAGTACATCGAGTACCTGGCCGCCGACACGACGGCCGGGGAACTGACGGCGATGCTCGACGCGATCTCGACGAACCTGACCAGTTTCTTCCGCGAGAACGCGCACTTCGAGTTTCTGGCGTCGTCTGTGCTGCCGGCGTGGGGGGCGTCGGCGCGTCCGCTGCGCGCCTGGAGCGCCGGCTGTTCGTCGGGCGAGGAGGCGTACACGCTGGCGATCTGCCTGCAGGAGAACCTGCCCAAGCCCGCCGGGAGGGACGTGAGGATCCTGGCGACGGACCTGTCGACCCGGGTGCTCAACAAGGCCGCCGCCGGCGTGTACGACGCCGACCGGCTGGAGAGCATGCCCGCGGCGCTGCGCGGGCGGTACTTCACGCCCGTCCTGCGGGACGGGCAACGGTGTTTCCAGGTGAGCGACGGGATCCGCCGCATGGTCACCTTCGGCCGCCTGAACCTGATGGAAGCCTGGCCCATGCGCGGGCCGTTCGACCTGATCTTCTGCCGCAACGTGATGATCTACTTCGACAAGGCCACGCAGGGCGCGCTGGTGAACCGATTCCATGATCTGCTGGCCTCGGGTGGGCTGCTGTTCATCGGCCACTCCGAGAGCCTGACCGGGATCCAGCACCGTTTCCGCTACGTGCAGCCGACGGTCTACCGCAAGCCGTAGACCCCGGCGGAGGGCGTACTGTGAAATACGTCGTGGGTGTCGCCGACATGGCCATCGCCTCCGCACCGGGCGACGTGATCGTCACCCACGCCCTGGGCAGTTGCCTGGGCGTGGCGGTGTACGATCCGGCCGCCAGGATCGGCGGGCTTCTCCACGTGATGATGCCGATGTCGGACGTCAACCCCGAAAAGGCCAGGAGCAACCCGTTCATGTTCGTCGACACCGGCGTGCCGGCTTTCATGACGGCCCTGTTCAACCGGGGGGTGGACCGGCGGAGGATGGTGGTCAAGGTGGCCGGCGGGGCCAACGTGCACGACAACGAGGACCGCTTCGCCATCGGCAAGCGGAACTACACCGTGCTCAAGAAGCTGCTGTGGAAGAACAACGTGCTGATCGAGGCGGAAGACACCGGCGGATCGCATCCCAGGACGATGTCGCTGGACATCGACACGGGGGCCGTCACGCTGAGCACCGCCGGGGTATCCGCCCGGCTGTGACCGGACCGCCGTGGGAGGTGAGGACGATGGCATTGAACGTACTGGTCGTCGACGACAGCATGGTCGGCCGCGCCATGGTGATCAAGTCGCTGAAGCTCAGCGGCGTCGACGTCGGCGAGATCCACCAGGCCTCCAACGGCCGGGAGGGGCTGGACGTCCTGGAGGCGCACTGGGTGGACCTGGTGTTCGCCGACATCAACATGCCCGTCATGAACGGCGAGGAGATGATCGACCGCATCCGGGCCAATCCCGCCTGGGCGGCGACGCCCATCGTCGTCATCTCGACCGAAGGCAGCCAGACCCACATCGAACGGCTGGTCGCCAGGAACGCCAGGTTCGTCCACAAGCCTTTCACGCCCGAAGTGATCCGCGACGTGATCCGCGACATCGTGGGGGTGCCCCATGAGTCTCGATGACCTGGTCCGGCGCGTCGCCGAGGACACCTTCGAGGCGCTGGCCTTCATGCTGCCCATGACCTGCGACGGGGATGCGGCGATCGACGCGCCTGCCGTCACCGCCTCGGTCCGCTTCGCCGGCCCCTTCGCCGGCACGCTCCTGCTGACGGTCGAGCAGGCGATGCTGGCCGAACTGGCCGGCAACATGCTGGGCGCGATGGATCCGCAGGATCTCACGGACGAGCAGCAGGCCGACGGCCTGAAGGAGCTGCTCAACGTGATCTGCGGGAATCTCCTGCCCGAACTGGCCGGCCAGGAGGCGGTTTTCGACGTCCTGGCGCCCGAACTGCGCGAGGGGGCCTCCCTCCCCGGCGGCGCAGCGCCGCTGGCGTCGGTGAGGCTTGACCTGGATGCCGGCCGGGCGTCGCTGGCGCTGTACGCGCCGGCCGATGCGCCCGTCCTGGCGGCGCATCACACCGGCTGACGGCCGGAGGATCCCCGTGATCGGCAGGCGAACCATCAACGTGCTGGTGGTCGACGACTCGGCCGTCGTGCGCAAGGCCCTGTCCAACGAGCTGTCCAAGGCCCGCGACATCAACGTCGTCGCCACCGCCGCCGATCCCCTCATCGCGCGCGACAAGATCGTCCAGCTCAGCCCCGACGTCGTCACGCTGGACCTGGAAATGCCCCGCATGGACGGGCTGACCTTCCTGGCCAGGCTCATGAAGTACCATCCCCTGCCGGTGATCGTCGTCAGTTCGCTGACACCCGAGGGCAGCGCCGCGGCCCTGCGGGCGCTGGACCTGGGGGCCGTCGACGTCGTAGGCAAACCCGGGGCGGGCCATTCGGTGGACGACATCGCCGCCGCGCTGGTGCAGCGCATCCGCGAGGCCGCCGCCGTTCGCGTGGCCGGGTCCGTCGCGGCCGACGACGCGCAACCGGCCCGGGCGCCGGCGGGGCGGCACGTCCCCCGCACCGCACAGAAGCTGCTCGCCATCGGCGCCTCCACCGGCGGCACCGAGGCCATCCGCCAGGTGCTGGCGGCCGTGCCGGCGGACACGCCGGGCACGCTGATCGTCCAGCACATGCCCGAGCACTTCACCCGCGCATTCGCCGAGCGCCTCAACGGCCTGTGTGCCATGGAAGTCCGCGAAGCCCGCGACGGCGACAAGGTCGTCCCCGGCCTGGCGCTGATCGCCCCGGGCAACAGGCACATGGTGCTCCGCCGCAGCGGCGCGAGCTACGCCGTCGGCGTCAAGGACGGCCCGGCCGTGCACCACCAGCGCCCCAGCGTCGACGTGCTGTTCCACAGCGTCGCCCAGCACGCCGGCCCCAACGCCCTGGGCGTGATCCTCACGGGCATGGGCGCCGACGGGGCCCAGGGCCTCAAGGCGATGCGCGACGCCGGCGCTCCCACGCTGGGCCAGGACGAACCCAGCTGCGTCGTGTACGGCATGCCCCGGGAAGCCGCCCGTCTCGACGCCATCGACAAGGCCGTGCCCCTGCAGCGCATGGCCGAGACGATCCTCGACGTCTTCGCCAACGGCATGGTCGTCACGGCCGGTTAGCGCCGGTCAGGTACTCATCGATGGCGGCGGCCGCCTCCTTGCCGTCGCCCATGGCAAGGATGACGGTGGCGCCGCCGCGGACGATGTCGCCGCCGGCGAAGACGCCGTCCAGGGAGGTCCTTCCCCGGGCGTCGGTCTGGATGTTGCCCCACTTGTTGAGCTTCAGGTCCGGGCACGTGCTGGTCAGCAGGGGATTGGCGCGGGTGCCGATCGCGACGATGGCGACGTCGGCGTCCAGTTCGAACTCGCTGCCGGCGATCGGCACCGGACGGCGCCGGCCGGAGGCGTCGGGGTCGCCCAGTTCCATCCGCTGGAGCCGCACGGCGCGGACCCAGCCGTCGTCGGTGCCGAGGATCGCCAGCGGGGCGACCAGGAACATCATCTCGATGCCTTCCTGGCGGGCGTGCTGGACCTCCTCGATCCGCGCGGGCATTTCCTGGTCGGTGCGCCGGTAGGCCAGAACGACGCGCTCGGCGCCGAGCCGCCTGGCGGTGCGGACGGCGTCCATGGCGGTGTTGCCGCCGCCGAAGACGATGACCCTCCTGCCCCGCAGGACCGGGGTGCGGCTCTCGGGCCCGCGCCACGCGCCCATGAGGTTGACGCGCGTGAGGTACTCGTTGGCCGAGTAGACGCCCTTGAGGTTCTCGCCGGGGACGTTCAGGAACATCGGCAGACCGGCCCCGTTGGCGATGAAGCAGGCGTCGAACCTCCGGCGGATCTGGTCGAGGGTGAGCGTCTTGCCCACGATGACATTGTACTCGATGGTCACGCCCATCGCCTCGAGGGCCGCCACCTCGGCGTCGACGATCCGCTTGGGCAGGCGGAATTCGGGGATGCCGTACCGCAGCACGCCGCCGGGGGCGTGGAGGGCCTCGAAGATGGTCACCGCGTGTCCCCGCCGCGCCAGCTCGCCCGCGGCGGTCAGTCCGCCGGGACCCGACCCGATCACCGCCACCGACTTGCCCGTCGGCGGCGCCGCCGGCAGCGAGGGGGGACGGTCGGCCGACCAGTCGGCCACGAAGCGTTCCAGCCACCCGATGGCGACCGGCAGGCCGTTGCGCCCGCGCACGCACCGGGCTTCGCACTGCACCTCCTGGGGGCAGACGCGGCCGGTGGTGGCCGGCAGGGCGTTGTCGGTCCGCAGGATCTTCGCCGCCGCGGCGAAGTCGCCTTCGGCCACCTTGGCGATGAACTCGGGGATCCGAACGCGGACCGGGCAGCCCTCCACGCAGGGACGGTTCCTGCACATCAGGCAGCGCTGGGCTTCCCGGACGGCCGCCGCCTCGGCCAGGCCGAGGTTCACCTCGTCGAAGTTCCGCGCCCGCTCGGCCGCGTCCTGCTCGGGCATCGTCGCCCGCTCGATGGCCATGCGCTGTCTGGGGGTCAGGGCGTTGTCACTCATGAGCGATTCTCCCCGCGGGCGTTGCTGAGCCGGCACTCGTGCTCGGCATACGTCCCCTGGCGGTTGGCCAGTTCGCGGAAGTCGACCTGGTGGCCGTCGAATTCCGGGCCGTCGACGCAGGCGAACTTCGTCTGTCCTCCCACGGTGACGCGGCAGCCGCCGCACATGCCCGTCCCGTCGATCATGATCGGATTGAGGCTGACGATCGTCCTGATGCCCATCGGGCGGGTCTGCTCGGCGACGGCGGCCATCATCGGCAGGGGACCGACGGCATAGACCGCCGCCGGCACGCGGGCCGGATCGGCCAGGATCTCGGCCAGGACCGCCGTCACGAAGCCCTTGACCCCCAGCGAGCCATCCTCCGTCGCCGTCAGCACAGCCTTGCTGAAGGCGGCCAACTCCCTGCGGAGGATCACGAACGGCTCGCTCCGCCCGCCGATGATCGTGGTGACCTCGTTGCCCGCCTCGGCCAGCGCCTTGGCCAGCGGGAACAGCACCGCCGTGCCCACGCCGCCGCCGACGCACACGACGCGGCCGACCCTGCGGATCTCCGTCGGCTCGCCCAGCGGCCCGGCCACGTCGCGCAGCGCTCCGCCGGAAGGAACCTCGGCGATCTCCCGCGTTCCACGGCCGATCGCCTGAACGATCAGTGTAATCGTGCCAGCATCGGCATCCGCATCGGCAATCGTCAGCGGGATGCGTTCGGCGTCCGCGCTGGATCGGACAATGACGAACTGCCCCGGCCTGCGGGCCGCGGCGACACGTGGGGCCTCGACCACCAGCCGGTGCACCGACGGGGCGATGACCTCAGTGCTGACAACCTTATACATTCATCCTTCTCCACTTACGTCAAACGACGGCCTCGAACGGGCTTCAGCCTGCCGCCGGCGGACAAACCACTAAGTATACCCGAAGACCGGCGGGATGCCAGAGCCTGCCTCGAATCAGGGCCGCCAAACTGACAGGCCACTTTGTGGCAGAAGAATGCCAGTCATGTGGCAACGTGGTCCTCTAAAAGGGCGCCGGGTCGGACGCGCCTGAAGCCCAGGCAGAGATCGACCCTCCGTATCCGCCGTTGCCGATCTGCCTTGCAGGCATTCTACGACAGGACGGCCCGCGGGGGTCGCCACGAAGTGCGGCGGCCGGCGAGGGGCGGACTGCGAACTTGTCCAGGTCGATCGCGTTCGTTATAGTTCTGCAGAACAAGCTCTTGCACGAAGGGAGTCGGTCATGATGCGAATCGGGATCCTCGGGATCGGAGGCTTCGCCGCCAATCATTGGCGGGCGCTGGAGGAGGTGCAGCGCAGCGGCGCCTGCCGCATCGTGGCCACGGCGGTGATCGACCCGGCCAACCATCCGGCGCGGCTGGAGGAGCTGCGCGGGCAGGGAGTGGCCATCTTCACCGATGCGGAGGCCATGTTCGACGCGATGCGCGGCACCATGGATGCTGTGGCGATCCCGACGCCGATCCACACGCATGCGCCGCTGATGATCGCGGCGGTCCGCAGCGGCTACCACGTCTTCCTCGAGAAGCCCGCCGCCGCGACCGTCCAGGAGTTCGACGAGATGGTGGCCGCCGCCCGGGCCGCCGGGCGGATCTGCGCGGTGGGTTTCCAGTGGCTGCACAGCCGGAGCATCGCACTGCTGAAGCTCCGCGTCACCGAAGGCGCCCTGGGAGCCATCGAGCGGGTCACCTGCACCGCCGGCTGGATCCGCAAGCAGGAGTACTACCAGCGCGCCTCGTGGGCCGGGCGGGTGCGCCTCGGCGACCACTGGGTCCTGGACGGCTCGGTCAACAACCCCCTGGCGCACTACCTGGTGAACATGCTCTACCTGGCCTCGACCCAGCGCCGCACGCTGGCGACGCCCTCGGCGGTGCGGGCGGAGCTGTACGCCGGCCACGACATCGAGAGCGAGGACACCGCCGCCGTCGAGGTGCTCACGCGCGAGGGGCCGCGATGCTACTTCCTGGCCACGCTGTGCGCCGATGAGCACTTCAACCCCGAGGTCGTCGTTCACGGCACTCAGGGCGTGGCCTGCCACAGCCCGGGGCGGGTGAGCCTCCGCTACAACGACGGGCGGATCGAGGAACCGGCCCTGGATGACTCGCAGCTGGACGTCGCGAAGTTCGAGAACTTCATCGCCGCCGCCGAGGCGAACGATCCATCCCTGCTGCGGTGTTCGCTGGAAATGTGCCGCCCGCACACGCTGACGGTCAACGGCGCCTTCGAGTCGGCCCGCGCCGTCCGGCGGATCGGCCCGGCGTTCCTCCGCGTCCAGGGCCAGGGGCCTTCGACCAAGACGATCATCGACGGGATCGACGCGGCCATTCCGCAGGCGGCCAGCGAGGGGGCGCTGTTCAGCGATCTGGAGCTGCCGTGGGCCCATCGGACGGCGACGTTCGACCTGAGCGGCTATGACCGGTTCCCCCGGCAGTTCCAGCCTCCCCGCCCGTCCGAGCGGGCGGCGCCGGGCGGGTTGCCGTTCGCCTGATCCCGGCGGCCTGCCTGGACTGCCAGGCCGCCACGATGCGCCGCAGCCGCCCCGTCGGGATCTCGACGACGGCCTCGGCCCGCCCATCCGCCGTCCAGCGCGACCGCAGGAGGCGCGCCTCGGCCAGGCAGGCGCCGACGGCGCCGCGAACGTCCTCGTTGGCGTCCATCAGGTCCCCGACCGTCATGGAAGGCGAGATCTCCAGCGCAGCGACCCGCTCGGCCAGCGCCCTTCGGGCGGCGTCTTCGGCGCTGCGCATCGCGCGCAGCTTCATCTGGGCTGAAGCGTCGTCGGCCGGGGCCGCCTGACCGGCGGCCTGCAGCACGGGCGGCCAGGCCGGCCCGCCGCCGCGGACCGGGCGCCCCGACGCCGGGGCGTCCCCCAGACGCTCCGGCGGCGCGCCGCTGCCGGTCTCGGCGAAGATCACGGGCGGCTGGGCGGCCAGCGACCGCAGCGCTCCGGCGGCGGCCTGGTCGCCGTCGGCCGGCGCCGGGGCATGCCGGACGAGCCACTGCTCCACGTCGGTGGCCGCCAGTTCCAGGTGAACATCCACGATCAGGGCGTCCTGGCGGAAGGTCGGACGGCCGACGGCGGGGGCCTGGGCGCAGAACCGCTCGAACGCCTCCCGCACCGCCGGGGCGCTGCCCAGCAGATGCCCGCCGGTCACCCCGTTGGCGATCCGGTGACGCTCGAACCGCCGGACCAGCTTGCCCGCCGCGTCCGCGCGGGCGCCCTGGACGGCCCGGAGCCGCCCCTCCTGGTCCGTGTAGGACTGCCAGAGGGCCGGCAGCCGCGACGCGTCGGCCGCGCCGGTCGTCGGCGCCGAAGCGACGCCCGTTGCGCGAAGCACCTGGCGGCCCGCGCCGGCGATGAGCCGGTCCCACCGGTCGACGGATGGCTCGGCCACCTCGCGGTCGCGGCAGGCATCACGCAGGTGCGCCAGCAGGGACTGGACGGCCACCTGCAGCGTCACCTCGCAGGCGGCATCAGCGCTCCACCGGACCGGCCCGAACGGCCGCAGCGAGCCCACCCACGCCTCCAGGTCCGCCCCGACGGCCGGATGAACCGCGGCCAGCGCGCCGACCGTCAGCGTCGGGGAGATCCTCTGGGCGTGGACCTGCTGCATCAGGGCGGTCCGGGCGTGGCGTTCGGCGGCCTGTGCGGTGCACCGGCGGACCTCGTCATCCGAGGCCGAAGCGCTCGCCAGGCCTGCCGTCACCAGAACGACCGGCAACAGAGATGCTGTTCGATGACTCATCCACCCTCTGCCATCGCGGCCGCGCCGCCCTGCGCCTCCAGCGAGGGGGCGGGCAACAGAGGGATCGTAACGCGCGGTTTCCGCAACGCAAGCGCCAAGGCGGTCACTGCGCGCCCCAGAGGCCGAAGTTCTGCTTGAGAATCACGAAGTCGTCGAGGTCGACGTCGCCGTCGGCGTTGAAGTCGCCGTCTTCCCACACCGCGCCGGCGGCCATCCCGAAGTTCTGCTTGAGCAGGACGAAGTCGTCCAGATCGACGTCGAAGTCCCCGTCGGTATCGCCCGGCCAGCGGGAGACGATCTTGTACAGGTGCACCTGGTAGGGGGTGAATGTGTCGCTGAACTGGCCGCCGACCAGGGGAATCTCCCGATCCTCTCCGATCACTTTGGCGACGGCTATCGGCGGCACCTGCATGCTGAAGAACGATCCGGTGGTCGATCCGTTCCGGGTGGCGACGGTGAACAGGTACGTTGCGCCGTCGATCCGCTTGGCCATCCAGTCGATCGGCACGATCGGGCTGGAGGAGGTGACCGAGAACGCGCCGGCGATCGTCGGGCTGTTCAGCGCGCGGGCCAGGGAGCGGATCTCCCAGTTGATGTCGGTGACGGCCGCCAGCATCTCGGCGTCATACAGCAGGGCCGGTTCGATGAAGTCCGGCTCGATCTGGTGCACGAAGTAGCCGATGCCCATCGAACCGCTGATCAGCGACATCCACACCTCGGCCTTGACCTGCGTGGGCGTGGCCTTGCCGTTGCCGCTGATGTTGGTGCACTCGATCCAGTTCCACACCGGCTGGTCGGGCTGGGACCAGCCGATCAGACGCTCGACGCCGTACGCGGGCAGCCAGATCTTGTTGTCGGTCTCCGGATAGCTCGAAGCGACCGGGTAGATGTCGAACGAGACGATGTCGCAGCCCTGGATGTACTCGGGGTAGTCCTCGGGGTGGTTGCGGCGGGTGCCGCGGCCGATGTAGTTGTCGTAGGCGACGGCCTGGCCGAGGTTCAGCATGACCGGGCGCGAGGGGTCGTTCGACTTCATCTGGAGATAGCGGGTGTAGATGTCGGTGCCGGGGTAGGTGTCCCAGGTGGTGGTGGGCAGCGGGGCCATCGGCGAGTAATAGCCCCCCGAGCCGTTCGACTGGGCGTTGTCGGGCTCGTCGGGCTGGAGCCAGCCGATGATGGTCGGGTCGTTGATGTGGGCCAGGCCCACGGAATTCTGGGAGCAGATGGTCTGCATGCCGACCGCCGCCAACTGCGACAGGTGCTGCTCAGTCGGGCCGTTCCACAGGCCCACGTAGATGTTGAACCCGGCGTTCAGGTACTGCTGTGCGCGGCTGGGGGCCTGCAGCCAGACGGCGATCGGGAAGAAGTCCGGGTCCGGCGACGGGCCGTGGGACCACTGGTCGTAGGGGCTGTCGGCGGCGGCCGGCGCCGCGGCGATCATGAGGGTGAATGCCAGAACCGTGGGCACCGCGAACCGGGCGAATCGGCTGATCATCTGTCTTCTCCTTCTGCGTCCTCCCGGGTGGCGGGGATGGGAGGCAACCAAGCCTGGATGGCACGGCAAGGCGGGATCGTCATGGGCGGCCTCGGTGTCGGCCGCGACGCTCTCGAAGATACTATATCAGAAGACCCCGATTTCGACAAGAGGCCGGGCCGCCTACGTCGCCGTGACGACATCCACCGGGACTGTCAGCGCCAGCGCCGTCGGCGGCAGGCAGCGCGAGGCATCGCACGCCTGGAGCCGGACCGCCAGGGGGACGTTGTGGCGGCCGGGCTGGGCATTGGGCGCGACCTCCAGGCTCACACGCAGATCCACGGTCCCGTTGTAGACCGACAGGGGTTCATCCATGAACGGCACCGCGATCGCTTCACCGGGGGGACAGTCCACCGGACCGAGCGTCACCGGCCCTTCGGCGGTTGTCGCCACGGCCGTCGCCACCAGGTCATGCCGGCGCGGGGCCGCCGAGTTGACATGGTAACCGGCTTCGACGGTCAGGCGGAGCGTGATCGTGGTCCGCCCGCCCGCCGGGACAGGCGCATCGGGGCCGATCGCTTCGACGGCTGCGCCGGTGGTCCGGGCGCGCGGGCGGCCCGACTCGACCTGCTGGCGATCCACCCACTCGGCGGCCGCGAGCACCAGCGTGATCGCCGCGTGGCCGATGCGCTGGAGGGTCGGCCAGAAGGCCCGCAGCGCATCATGCGCCTGTCGCCGGTAGTGGTCCTGGCCGGTCCGCTCCGCCAGGCGCATCAGCATGCGGACCGCCACGCCGTTGGCGGAGGGCAGGGCGGTGTCCAGCGGATCCTTTTCGCGCGCGAGCAGGTCCTCGTGATCGCGGGCGACGAAGAAGAACCCGCCGGCGGTATCGGAGAACGCCTCGATCATCGCCGTCGCCAGCGACTGGGCATCGGCCAGCCAGCGGTCCTCGCCGGTGGCGTCGTGGAGGTCGAGCAATCCCTCGGCCAGGAAGGCATAGTCGTCCAGGAAAGCCGGGCCGGTGACGACGCCGGCTCGGAAGCTTCGCTGTAACCGTGCGTTATGACGAAGGGTGGACCGGGTGAACGACGCCGCCCGGCGGGCCGCGTCGAGGTAGCGGCTCTCGTCGAGGTGGCGGCCTGCGCACGCCAGCGCGCCGATCATCAGCCCATTCCAGCCGGCCAGCACCTTGTCGTCACGGCCAGGCCAGACCCGCTCGCTCCGCCGCAGGCGCAGGCGCCGGAGGGCCTCCGCCATGGCATCATCGGCGGTCAGATCCTCCGCATGGTCCAGGTGAAGGATGTTGGCGCCCGTTCGCCGCCCGGAGGACTCCTCGCGGCAGTTGCCCTCTTCGGTCACGTTGTAGCGTTGCGCGAATCGCCGCCCCAGGTCGTCGCCCAGCACGTCGAGGACCTCTCGAAGCGACCAGACGTAGAACTTGCCCTCCACGCCCTCGCTGTCGGCGTCGTAGGCGGCGTGGAAGCCGCCCGCGGCATCCGTGAGCTCGTCGAGGACCCAGTCGAAGAGCCGCCCGGCCACCTGGCGATAGCGGGCGTGACCCGTCAGCGTCCAGGCCTCCACATACAGACGGCCCAGTTGGGCGTTGTCGTACAGCATCTTCTCGAAGTGGGGCACGAGCCACTGGGCGTCGGTGGCGTAGCGGTGGAACCCGCCGGCGAGGTGGTCGTGGATGCCCCCGGCGGCCATCGCGTCCAGCGTGGCGGTGGCCCACTGCAGGGCGCGGGCGTCGCCGCGGGTGCGGGCTTCGTAGAGCAGGAAACGCAACATGTGATGTGGCGGGAACTTCGGCGCGCCATTCAGGCCCCCGTGACGCGTGTCGATGGCGTCGGCCAGGTGCGTCATCACCTGCTGGGCGACCTGGCGGTCGATCCGGACCTCCCCCTGGGGCGGCTCCGGGAGGCTGCTGTTGCGGATGACCTCCGCCAGTTGCGTGGCCTGGGCTTCGACGTCGGCGCGCCGGTGGGCCCACAGGTCCGCCAGCCGCACCAGCAGGTCCACGAACCCGATCTGTCCCGGACGGCTGTCGCGGGGGAAGTACGTCCCGGCGAACCAGGGCCGCCCGTCGGGCGTCAGCCAGACGGAGTTGGGCCACCCGCCCCGGCCGGTGAACGCCTGCGTGGCCCGCATGTAGATGTCGTCCAGGTCGGGCCGCTCCTCGCGGTCGACCTTGATGGCGATGAAGTGCGCGTTGAGGACGTCGGCGACGCCGGGGTCGGCGAAGGATTCGCGGGCCATCACGTGGCACCAGTGGCAGGTCGAGTAGCCCACCGACAGGAACACCGGCCTGTCCTCCGCCCGGGCGCGGGCGAAGGCTTCCGGGCCCCAGGGATACCAGTCGACGGGGTTGGCGGCGTGCTGAAGCAGGTAGGGGCTGCTCTGACGGATGAGCCGGTTGTGCCGGTCGTCCGCATCGTGAGGGCCCGGGCCGGCCGGCGGAGCGGCGCCGCCGCGGTCGGACGGGGCCGGCGGGCTGTCGGAGGCCGCCTGCATCGCCAGGATCCATGCACCCAAGCACAATAATAGGAAGGCGATAGCCATCATCGTCCGTTCCGTGGCCGCGTCGGGGGCCGCCGGCAGGCCCTTGCGTGATTCTAGGCGCCGACGGGGCGCGGCGGGGCGGGGGAGGTGTCCTTTGCCGCGCGGGGTGAGCATGGGCGGTGAGGATTCCGCCGAAGGAATGGCGGGGCCGGCATCGGGCGGGCCCGGTGTCTTGCCTGAAAGGAGAGAACTGATGGATGGGTCACTCACGCGCCGCGACGTCCTTCGACGCGCCTCGCTGGCCGCCGGCGTGGCGGCGGCGGGGGCGATGGCGTCGGCACAGACGCCGGATCCCCCCGCCGCGGGGTCGGAGCCGATGGTCGTGTCGCCCTATACCCTGCCGCCGCTGCCGTACGCGTACGACGCCCTCGAGCCGTACCTGGGGGCGCGGACGCTCGAACTCCATCACGACACCCATCACGCCGGCTATGTCCGCGGGGCCAACGAGGCGGTGTCGAATCTCGTCGAGGCGCGCCGGACGGGCAGCACGTCGATGGCGGGCGAGTATGCCGCCAAGCTGGCGTTCCATGCGTCGGGCCACGTGCTGCACACGCTGTACTGGGAGAACATGGCCCCCGACGGCGGCGGCGCCCCCCAGGGGCGGGTCGGGGGGATGATCCGGCGCCAGTTCGGGTCCTACGACGCCTTCGTCAAGCAGTTCAAGGCGATCGGCACCTCCGTCGAGGGCAGCGGCTGGGGCGTGCTGGCCTATGAGCCCCGCGGCGGCCTGCTGGTGATCGCCCCGGTAAAGAACCATGAGAACGTCGTGGTGATGGGCATGGAACCGCTGCTGGTGGTCGACGTCTGGGAGCATGCCTATTACCTCGACTACCAATCGGATCGCGGCAAGTACTTCGATGTGTGGATGGAGCACCTGGTCTCCTGGCCGGCCGTCGATCAGCGCCTGGCCGCGGTGGTGCGCTGACGGGCGCGGCAGGGACTCTACAGGGGGGGGAGCGAGTCATGACCGGAGGGACTTTCGGACGTTGGATGATCGGCCTGGCGGTCGCGGGGAGCCTGGCGCTGCTGGGGGGGTGCACGACGCGGTCGCGGCTGGATGAGGCCAATCGCCGGCTGGCCGCCGCCCAGGCGGAAGCCGACCAGCTCGGCGATGCGCTGGCGGCCGCCCAGGAGGAGACGGCGGCGATCCGGGCCGAGCACGCCCGCGCTCAGACTGACCTGGAGGCGGCCGCCGAAGCCTCCCGAACGCAGCGGGAGGCCTACGAGGCCAAACTGACCGAGTTTCAGGCCGAGATGGACCGCATCACGGCCCAGTTGGGGCAGTTGACCCGGGACCTGGAGGCCGCCCGCCGGCAGACGGCGCAGGCCAGCCAGAGCCTGGAGCAACTGCAGACGGCGCTGGTCGGCGCCAAACAGTCGCTGGCGGCCAAGGACGAGCGGATCGCCGACCTGGAGGCCCAGGTGGCGGCGCTTCGGGCCAAGGCCGCCGCGGACCGGGCCGAGCCGGTCCCGGCCACGATACCGGACCGGCGCTGACGGCGGCGGAGGCCGGTTTTCGGCATCCTTCCGTTGACACCCGATGCCGCTGTGCTATAATCGCGTGCAATGCCATGGAGTGCGGCATCCGCGCGTTCGCCTGAACCGCAATCCTGAGGCGAACCTCGTCGGACGAGGATGGTAGAGGGCCTGGTTCAGGCTCCCGTTCCGTTTCCACCCTCCTCATCGTGGCCTGCGGCCACACAGCCGGCACCGAGAGCACGATATCAGTACGTCCTGTCGCTCATGGAGTGACGCGTTCTTGAGCATTTGTGGCACGAATGGTGCGTCTCGCTGTGTTTCATGACTCAACAATGAGGAGGCCGAAGATGAGATTCCTGGGTATGGTCGGTTGTGTCATTGCGCTGGCCGCGTCGGGCGTGCTGGCACAGACGATGGTGGCGGACTTCGAGGGCGGCGTGAATCCGTTTTCCGGCGGCACGATCGTGCCCGATCCGGACAACGCGGCCAACAACGTGCTGTTCGTCAACAGCGGCAGCTTGACGCTGACCCTGGCGGCCCCGCTGGCGGCCGGCCAGGCGGTTTCGATCCGGGTGTACGACCAGGGCAAGTCGGCCGGCGACATGGTGGAACTGGATCCGGCGGACGCGAAGGTCGCCATCCAGCCGCTCAACTACATCCTGGACGACCTGGGCAACCGCCAGCCCGCCGAAGATTCGCGGTCGTGGGGCGGGAAGCACGGGTGGAACCTCGGTGTGGCCGGCACCTACAACTGGGGCGTGGCCCTGGTCAACAAGCCCTCCCTGGGCGCCAACAAGGGCTACGGCTGGACGGGCACCTATCACACCAGCTTCCCCAGGACCGCCACCTCCATCTTCTCGGTTGCCTTCTTCGGCAGCCCGCGCCAGGTGGACGCCCTGTCCGTGATCGGCGAGACGGGCACGATTGCCGCCCCCGGGACCGCCGGCGACGGCGCCTGGAGCACCTGGACGTTCGCGTTCAATGCCGACGGGTCGATGACGGTCGCCAATGACGGCATCGCCCCCGTTGCCGAGCACACCACGGCGCCCGGCTTGGAGAGCGGCATCACGCAGGTCTACGTCGCCAGCCACACCACCGACCTGGGCGGCGTGTGGATCGACGACGTCCAGATCGTGGACGCCGGCAGCACCTGCAACCCCGGTGACGCCGACGGCGACGGCGACGTCGACCTCGACGACTTCGTCATTCTCAAGAACAACTTCGGCACCGCCACCGGCGCCACCTGCGCCGAGGGCGACTTCGACGGCGACGGCGACGTCGACCTGGACGACTTCGTCCTGCTGAAGAACAACTTCGGCGTGACGTACTGATCGTCAGCACCCCGGCGGCATCCGCCGCCGGACGCCATGTCGTACCGAACAAGGGCGGGTCCCGCGGGACCCGCCCTTGTTCATGCGCGGCAGGGGCGCTCCGCGTCCCGGCGCCGGTCCGCGCGATCGGATTTTCGCCGGGAATCCCCCTTGACGATACGGCAGAGTGTGCTATCCTGATGATACATGCTTGAGCGCATCCTTTCAGCGCGCCCTTCAGTTCAGTGCGCTGGTGCCCGCGGGCATCATTTCTCTACGCCCGATCGGGCCTGAGCCTCGATGCGCGGCCGTTACGTTCCGGCGGTGGAGGTGACTATTGCCATTGGGGCAATGTTAGCCATAGGGACGTGGAGCCTCATGTCCCGCATATCTGTCCATCTGAAGGAGGCGGACAATGAAACTGCTCGGACTTTCTGTCGTCGTATTGGCGATGGTGGTGACAGGCGCGCAGGGCGCCGTCATCGAGGATTTCGAGGGATACGAGATCGGGGCTGCTTTCCAGGGCGGCACCATCGTGGCCGACCCGGACAACGCCGGCAACAAGGTGCTGAGCCTTCAGTACGGCACTGCAGCGACCTCGGCGCTGATCGCCATCCCCGATGCCCCGCTGGCTGGCGTGGTCAGTATGGACATCTATGACTACGGCAAGGCGCCCGGGGCCCACTACGGTCCGCGGTGGGGCGTCCTCGCGACCGAATACTACGCGGCCGCGTACCTCCGTCAGGGGGCCGGGGTCAACAGCACCGCCGGCTACGCCATGACCTGGGACAGCCAGCCGACCTCGGCGTGGGCCTGGAATGCCTCAAGCTGGTTCTCCGCCAAATTCTTCGGCGGCCCCCGCCTGGTGGATGCCCTTCAGGATGATGCTAACGGCGTGGTCGCCGACGGCGCCTGGAGCACATGGACGTTCACCTCTTCGGGTGGCGCGTGCTACATCAACAACGGCACGGTCCTGAATTCGACCGGCTACAAGGTCGGGCTGATGACGGATGTGTTCCTCTGGAGCGGCAGGGATGTCGGGCTGGCCGGCGTCCTGGTCGACAACATCGCCTTCGCCGTTCCCGAGCCGGCCACGCTGGGCCTGCTGGGCCTGGGCGCTCTGACGCTGATTCGCCGCAGGCGGTAAGCGCGTTGCGCGTCGTGATGACTGAACCAAGGCAAGGGCGGGTCCCAACGGGCCCGCCCTTGTTGCTCCCGGCCGGAAAGTTCGCGGCGAAGCGCGGGCCCCGGCCTGGATGACGATGAGGCAGGCTGTCCGGTCGGTGACGGCAGGAACTCCCGCCGCCATCCACGTCTGAGTGTGCGCCGTGAGTCGCTGTCGTGTGCCGGACAGGGCGTGCGGCGGTCCGGCGGGAGAGCGACGCAGACATATCCCCTTCATTGCCCATGGGGCAAGGGTTCACCGTGTACGGGTGACGGTTCTTTTCTGTTATCTCTGAAGAAGGAGACGGACAATGAGAGTGGCAGCAATCAGCTTGTGTGTGGTGGCGTTGGCCGTGTCGGGCGCCGCGGCCCAGACGATGCTGGCGGACTTCGAGTCGGGCAACCCGTTCTCGGGCGGCACGGTCGTGGCCGATCCGGAGAACGCGGCGAACAAGGTGCTGTATGTCGCCAGCGGTACCGTGACGCTGGACCTGGCGGCCGCGCTGGCGCCCGGCGAAGGCATCGCGATGCGCGTGTACGACCAGGGCCTCTCGGCGCTGGATAATGCAGAGCACACCGGCCCCGCGGAAGACTCCCGCCCCGGCCCGGCGGTGTACGGCTGGAACCTCGGCGTCGCGGGAACCTACACCTGGGGGGTGGTCCTGCTCAACAAGAGCTACCTCGGCGGCAATGCCGGGTACGGCTGGACCGGCAACCAGTACGGCCCCGACTTCCCGATGGGCCCCACGTCCATCTGGTCGATGGACTACTACGGCGGCCCACGGCAGGCCGATGCCCTGTCCATCATCGGCACCGGCACGATCGCCAACCCCCAGGTCCCCGGCGACGGCAAGTGGAGCACCTGGACCTTCACGTTCAACCCCGACGGGTCGATGAGTGCGGCCAACGACGGCATCCCCAACCCGGCGCTGTCGAGCTCGCCCGCCGGTGTCGAGTCTGCCATCACGAGGATCTATGTCGCCAGCCACACCGCCGACATGGGCGAGGTATGGGTCGATGATGTCAGGATCGTTACCGGGGGCACCTGCAATCCCGGTGACGCCGACGGCGACGGGGACGTCGACCTGGACGACTTCGTCATCCTCAAGAACAACTTCGGCACCGCCACCGGCGCCACCTGCGCCCAAGGCGACTTCGACGGCGACGGGGACGTCGACCTGGACGACTTCGTCCTGCTGAAGAACAACTTCGGCGCGACGTACTGATCCGTGCCCCGGCCTGCCCCACCCGGCAGGCGACCCTGGCCCGGATGACGGACCTGAACACGAGGACGGCCCGCCCGAGCGACCGTCCTCGTGGCGCGCGCAGGCCGCACCCCGGGCACGAAGGGGCTTGATGCCTGGCCGGGATGTGGTATACTGGACATAGACGTTGGGTTCTCACGTCTTTGTTGAACCTGAGCAGACTGTCGATCTGTTCGTGCAACAGGCGGAGGATCCGGGGCCGCGTCCGATCGGACGCAGGGCCCGCGGATCTTTTTGTTGCTGGCCGATGCAGGAAGAAACACAAGTCCGCCCGTCGAAACAGCGGCTGGGTCGAGGTCAGAAGCCCCCCGGAGCGGTGTGCTCCGGCTCGTCCGGTCCGGACCTTGACTGGCGAAGACTGGATGGCCTCGATGCAACGCCCAACGGAGCGTCGGACCGCCGGCCTGGCGCACGTGCTCATGGGCCGTCTGTTCTCCTGTTCGGCAGGAGAGGGAGAAGGTCAGTCACGACGCCTGCGCCGCAGGTGTGTCAATGTGTCCTGTGGAACCGAGACGTTTCATTTCAGTTACCGTATGTGAAAGGAGACGGACGATGAGACTGGCGGGAATCAGCTTGTGCGTGTTGGCTCTGGTCGCGTCGGGCGCCCTGGCGCAGACGATGCTGGCGGATTTCGAGTCGGGCAACCCCTTCTCGGGCGGCACGGTCGTGGCCGATCCGGAGAACGCCGCCAACCACTGCCTGTACGTCGAAGGCGTCAACCTGGTGATGGATCTGGCGGCCCCGCTGACGGCGGGTGAAGCGATCGCCATCAAAGTGTACG
>JAAYZK010000497.1 GCA_012514895.1 Planctomycetota bacterium
CACGCTTTGGGCGGGTTGCCCAGGGCGACCAACCCCGAGGAACGCCACCGATGCCCAGCAACATCCGCCCGCCCCCCCTGATCGCCGTAACCAGCAGTTTCTGAAATGACATATGAGCAGTTGACTCACTCCAAATGAACTCCGCGCGGAGGTTCGTCTGGATGCCGGCCCTCACCGGCGGCTCCGACGAATCCGCGCCCTCCGCGCAGGTCCATTCGGAACCCCAGGGACGGTCCGCATCCGGACGGCCTCCGTGCCATCGCGAAAGGCCAATCCGTATGGCTACCGAGACCTTCCCCGAGGGCTCATCCGACGACGTAACCGATGTACACATCGACGATTACGCCCTGACGGAGATCGATTTCCGTCTGCGGCGGCTGGGTCGCCAGTTCGGCCTGTCCGACCACGACCTGGAAGACATCCGGCAAGACATGGTGATCGAGCTGTGGTCGGCCCAGAAGCGGTTCAACCCCCGCAAGGCCAGACGCCGGACGTTCATCAGCCGCGTCCTCGACCGCTTCGTCCTCTATCTCACCCGCCAGCTCTGCACCCGTCAGCGCCGACCGGCGGAGAACGCCGTGAGCTTCGACGACCTGGACAGCCGCTTCGAGCCGCGGGTCAACAACACCAACCCTGGCGAACTCGACGAGCAGGCCCTCCGCGAACTGCAGCTCGACGTCGCCACCCTGATCGACCGGTTGCCGGCGGACCTGCAGCCGGTCTGTCGGGTGCTGATGCATACCCCCGGCCGCGCGGCGGCGCGGGAGCTGGGCATCGGCAAATCCACCCTCTACCGGGCCATCGCCGAGATCCGCACGCACTTCACGGCCATGGGCTATTGCGGTTTCCCCGTCGATGCCTGGGACACTCTGCCGCCAGCTGCAGATGTAGAGGGTGCCCCCCAACGAAAGGAAGGTGCCCCTGTGACAGACGGCGAGATCCTCATCGACCTGAGCGTTCTGAAGATCGAATCGGCGTACGACTACCACGCCAAGGCGGCGAAGTACCTCAGCAGCCACCAGCTGATGGACTTCATCAAGTGCCCGTGGCTGTTCTTCAAGAAGCACTCCGGCCTGATCGAGGGCGGCGACACGGCGGCCTACCTGATCGGGCGGGCGGCGCACTGCCGCATCCTCGAAGGCCGCGACGTCTACGAGGCCTCGTACGCGCTGGGTGGTCCGATCAATCCCTCGACCGGCCGGTCCTTCGGCTCGAACACGAAGGCGTTCCGGGAGTGGGCCGAGGCGACCGGCCGACCAGTCCTGTCGCATGAGCAGGTCGAGCTGATCGAGAACATGGTCAGCGGCGTGATGATGAACGCCGAAGCGGCCCGGTTGCTGCGCCGTGGCCGTGCTGAGGGTGTCGTGCGGGCGACCTACTGCGACACGCCCTGCCAGATCCGGATCGACTGGACCCATCCGCGGCGCGGCATCGTCGATCTGAAGACCTGCGACGATCTCACCTGGTTCGAGGCCGACGCCAAGCGCTACGGCTACGCCAACCAGGTGGCGTTCTACCAGAGCGTCCTGGCCGAGGTCACCGGCCGGCACGTCCCCGTCCACATCATCGCTATCGAGAAGAGAGAACCCTTCCGCTGCGGCGTCTGGCGCGTCAGCGACGACACGCTGACGTCCTTCCGGCGGATCAACGAGGCGGCGATCGGCAGGCTCCTCGCCTGTCGCGGCCAGAACGACTGGCCCACCGACTACGAGATCATCCGCCTCCTCGACATCACCTGATGCAACCACCGGGCGTGCGGACCGGGGCTCGCGGGTGTGTTCCTCTCACCGCTGAGATCCCCGGTCCCGCCCGGCGCGTGAGCCGTGAGAGCGCGATACGGCAGGGGCCGCACACCCCATTCCGCTCGCCTGGTCGCAGCGAGTGCCGATCCACGGACGCGACCA
>JAAYZK010000498.1 GCA_012514895.1 Planctomycetota bacterium
GGCACGCTGGAGATTCCGACCTACGACGCCCCCGACGAGGCCGATGTCCGCGACGGCGTGGTGTACGACGATGCGACAGGCACACCGACGGAGGGCACGGCCGCCATCCCCGCTGCGGCCGATGTGCGTGCGGGCGTGGCCGTCGATGACACGGTCGGCACCGCCGCGATCCCGGGGGCGGCCGATGTCCGTGCGGGCGTGGCCGTCGATGGCACGGTCGGCACGCTGGAGGTCACCGGCTCGGCCGACACCCACGATCACAGCGTCACGATCTCCGGCCACCAGGTGAGCATCTCATGAGCACGACCACGATCACCGTCACCATCGTCATCGACGGCGAGGCCCGCGAGGGGCTGACCGTCGTCCTGAGCGATGCGACAGGCACGTACGGCGTCAAGCGCAACGACACCGACGCCGTCGTCGTCGCCGACGGCACGGCCATGACGGATGCCGGCGCCGGCCGCTACACGTACACGTTCGACGATCCGGCCGCCGACCTGACCTACACCGCGGCGATCGAGTACGCCTACGACGGCGAGACCTACCGCCAGACCGGCACGATCGCCGGCGGGGACGGCTCGACCCTCCGCGCCTGCTGTACGCTGGCGTCGGTCAAGAGCCGCCTGGAGCTGACCGACTCGGCGGCCGACACGATGCTCGAGGAGATCATCGCGGGCGTCACGGCCGAACTGGAGGCGTACTGCCGCCGGAAGTTCGTGCGGCCGACGGCGGCGGTGACCGCCTACTTCGACGGCGATGCGAACCCGCAGGCGATCCCGCTGGAGTACTTCCCGGCCGTGGTGATCACCAGCGTGACCGAGTCGCTCGATCACGATCACGACAACGCCACGGCCCTGACCGCCGACGACGGCTACTGGCTCAACGACCACCGCGGCATGCTGTACCCCAGCAGCCTGCACAACGGCGGCCGCTGGCTGCGGGGAGTCGACGCCGTCCGCGTGGTCTACCTCGGCGGCTACACGCCCGCCGGCGTGGCCCTGGGCGCCGGCGAGATCGCCATGCCCGACAAGGTCGTCGAGGCAGCCGTCCGCCAGAGCTGCTACGTCTACCATCGCCGGCGTGAGCGCGGCCTGCAGGCCGTCAGCGGCCCCGACGGCGGCGTGACGGCCTACGCCACCGATGAGCTGCTGCCGGACGTCAAGGCCCTGCTCGCCGAGTACCGGAGGATCTCGATCGCATGAAGGTCCTCCTCACGATCTCCGACGAGAGCCGCGCGGCCCTGGCCGCCCACGGCGTCCTGGCCGGGAAGATCCCCGGCCTGCTGGCCGCGTGCCTGGAGTCGGCAGCGGCCGCCGGGGCCGACAACGTGGGCATGCTGCTGCAGACCAACCAGCTTGCCCTCAAGACTCGCTCGGGTGGGATGGGCATCGCCGGTGCGGTCAGCGCGTGGATGATCGACGATGCCACCGCCGCCGTCGGCGTGAGCGAGGGCGTGCCGGCCCACGCGTACGCGGGCATCCAGGAGACCGGCGGGACGATCACCGCCAAGCCGGGCAAGGCCCTGGCTGTGCCCCTGAACGACCGGGCGCGGGCGCTCACCAGCCCCCGCGACGCGACGGTCGAACTGACGATGATCAAACGGCCCGGCAAGCCGCCGCTGCTGGCCCGCGTGTTCGGCGACAGCGTCGAGCCGTGGTTCGTCCTGCTCAAGAGCGTCACGCTGAAGGCCACTCACTGGCTCTCCGACGGCGTGTCGCGATCGATGCCGCTGATGGTGGCTGCGTTCCAGCACACGCTGGACGAGGCCCTTCCTGACGCCATGGAGGGCCGCTAGATGGCCTACGCGGCACTGACCATCCTGGATGCCCTGCAGGCCGCCCTGGCCGCCGTGGACGGCGTGGATCGCGTGCTGCGGGGCCGGGCGGATTTCGTGCGGCCGCAGGCCGGCGTGACGGTGTTTCTCATGCCCACGGCACTGGCCCACGGCAATGCGGGCGTGCGGCGGCTGACGGTCGAGCTGGCGATCGCGGGGGTCAACCAGTCGGCCGCCGCGGATGAGACGGTGCTCGGCCTGGTGGCCGAGATCGAGGCGGTGCTCGACAGCGAGGCCGAGGCCGCGATGGGCGCGTCGATCACGTTCGGCGAGTGGTTCATTCCGGCCCTCGTCCGCCAGGGCGCCGCCGCACTGGTCGGCGCGGTGATCGAACTGACGCTGGACTTCGTCGGGCCGTTGAAAACGGCCTGAAACGATGCTGAAAGGAGCATGATATGGCAACGGGCGATGGACGTATCTTCAACTGCACGGGCGCCAGCCACAGCGCGACGACGATCGCGTCGGCGGCCTACGCCGGCTACGTGGTCAATATGTCCGAGCTGGTCGACAGCGTCCTGCCGGCCGGGGCTCCGGGCGCAGCGGCGCACTACGCCGGTCCCGCGGAGATCCGCGTGACGCTGTTCGCGGCCGACCCGGCCGAGATCAACGGCCTGATCGGCGATGCCGCAGGCAATTTCGTGATCAACTTCAAGAAGGAAGGAGGCGCCGCCGGCACCTGCACGATCAAGTCGGTCGTATGGACGGGCTTAGGCAATGTCAACTTCCCCCGCGCCCAGACCAGCGGTCAGATCCCCGCCGGCCTGTTCGCCGTTTCGGGCGTCGCCAACTGGGACGCCGCCGACACGCTGGCCACCATGATCGCCTTCGCCTGATGACCGACAACGCCCACATCGCCGTCTCCGTCGACGGGGCCGACCAGGCCCGCAGCGACCTGCGCGCCCTGGGCGAAGAGGGCAAGCGGGCCGGCGAGGGCATCGCCGGCGGCGCCGGCGGCGCGGCCGAGCAGACCGAGAAGGCCGGGGCCGCCTACGAGCGGTTCCTCGGCCAGATCCGGAACGCCGCGACGAGCCTGGTGGGCCTCGAGGCGATCCGCCGGGCCATCGTCGGGATCAGCCAGGCCATCGAGGAGGCGATCCGCCTCAAGGTCCAGCTCAATAACCTCATGGCCGCCGACAACGCCTCGGTGGCCGGGGCCGCCGCCCAGTTCGGCGTCAGCGAGTCGGGCATCCGGCGGCTGCTGGCCGACGTGGGCGCATCGGCCGGCGTGGGGCGCGAGGATCTCGGCGGCCTGGCCGGCCTGGCCGTCGCCGCCAGCTCGGCCGGGCTGATCAGCACGATCGGCGAGGGGCCCGCCGGCGGGCCGGCGACCATCGCCGACGCCGACCGCTCCACGCTGACGCAGATGGCCACCTTCATGCAGCGCACGGGCACGATGCCCGTCGGCGGCGACATCGCCAAGCTGGTCAACGCCATCCGCCAGGCCAACCCGCAGCTCGGCGTGCAGGATGCCCTGGGGATGATCGAGACGACGTTCAAGGCCAGCCAGTCATCCGATTGGGCTGACTTCATGAGCGGGGCCACGCGGGGCACGCTGCGCATGATGGCCATGGGGCTGGACCCGCAGGTGGCCATGAGCGAGTACGGGGCCCAGGCCACGTACGCCCCCAGCGGCGCCGCCGCCGGCGAGACCTGGCGGACCGTCGCCGAGCGGTTCGTCCTGAGCAATGACCCCAAGGTCATCGCCGAGGTCGAGTCCCGCTTCGGCCGGGGCGCCTGGTGGCGGATGAGCATGACGCAGCGCCACCAGGCGGTCATGGGCACGCTGCTGGGCCAGACGGGCGCAGCGCAGGATGCCATCCTCACGCGCCTCGACGTGCAGCCGGAGATGCGCGGCCGCCTGGCCGCACTGCAGGCCGGCATGGGGCTGGCCGGGGACATCTCCGCCCGCATCGCCGCCGGCGGCAGCAGCGCCGCCGCCGACGAGGCCTGGCTGGCCGGCCCCCGCGCCATCGTGCAGCGCGGCGGCCAGATCGCCGGGGAGATGCAGGCGGCCTTCGGCGAGGGTTCGCCCGAGACGGCCGCCCTCGTCGCCATCCTGGACGCCGAGGCGACGCGGGCCGGGGTCGAGCAGCCCGCGCTCAACTGGGCCATGCGGGCGATGTCGTTTGCCTCCGAGGAGCGTCAGGTCGATCTCCGCCGCCTGCTCCGCCGCCGCCTGCTGGATGCGGGCCGGGGCGACCTGCTCGACCTGGTCGGCCGCGTCGGCATCGGCGCCGGCGGCTCGTCGATCGGCTGGGCGCCGGCGATGGCGCCCGTGGACGCCGATGCCGGGCGGCGCGGGGCGTTCGAGTCGGCCGTCGAGGAGATCCTGGGCATGGAAGGGTCGGGCTTCGTCGACTTCCGCCTGGCCGGCGAACGCCGCAGCGGCGCCACGATCATCAACAACGGCGGCGTGGTCAACGTTCAGGCCGCCGGGTCGGGCGGGCGGCCCGACGCCGGGCGCACCGAGGGGGTGGACTGATGGCCGAGAACATCGGCGGCAGCGACCTGTTCGCCTCCGGCGGCCACCGCTGGGTATGGGAGCCTCTGCACGTGCCGGCCAAGGTCGTCGGCGCCGTCGGCCTGCAGGGCGACGCCCGCACCCGCCTGCGGATCGCCAGCCGCGCCGGCCGCATCGTCGGCACGCTGCGGGCCGCCAGCGACGCGGCCCTGACGACGCTGGAGGCCGCGATCGAGGCCCTGGCGGCCGCCGGCGAGGACGTCGCGGCCGAGGATGACGCCGGCCGCACGATGACGCACCTGGTGGTCGAGAGCTACCGCCCGACCGGCCTGCGGCAGTACGCCGCCAACGGCACCATCGTGCAGGTGGACTACGTCGTCCAGGTCCGCAACCTCCTGGGGAGGTTCGAGTGATGGCCCCCGGCTACCTGACGCGCACGGCCCCCGCCTGGCTGGTCGCCCAGGCCCGCGCCCGGGGCGGCTCCTGGGGGCCGCTGGCCCAGGCCTGGCACCTGCGGGCCGACACCGTCGAGCGGCGAGCCGCGCCGCGGTGGACCACGGCCACGCTGACGCTGCTGCTGGAGGAGGGCCGCCACCACCTCGAGGCCGAACAGTTCGTCGGGGTCGATGACTGGATACGCATCTACCGCTACGTGCCCGGCGGCCAGGCCGTCGAGGCTGACCACCTGTTCGACGGCCTGGTCACCAGCGTGCGCACGCAGGCCGACGCCCACGGCGCCGCCACGGTCATCCGCTGCCACTCGCTGGCCTGGCGGCTGTGGCGCGACCGGCTGGTCTTCGGCCAGTACCGCCGCTCGGCACTGCAGGCCGCGACCCACCCCGCCGGCGCCGAGGGCGTATCGTTCTACGCGGGGCTGCCCTGCGAGTTCAACCCCGGCGGCCGGCCCAACATGGACCCGGTCGACTTCACGACCGCCGACGGCGAGGCGCCGGAGTTCCGCGCCCCGCTGTTCTGCGAACCGGGCGCGGCCGGCGCCCGCTGGTGGACGTGGCGCGATGCCCTGCAGTACCTGCAGTGGTTTTACAACGGCGACCAGGGGTTCATCGCCAATCGCGACTTCACGCCCGCCGAGCGCCTGGCCGGCGGCTGGCCGCTGGCGATCGAGCGCGACCTGACCGGCCTGCGGCTGTGGGAGGCCCTGGCCCTGGTCGCCCGCGCCGGCGGCGCCGACCTGTTTGAGACCATCGCCCCGACGGCCGAGGATGAAACCGCCCTGGCCGCAGCGGCCGCCGCCGCCGGCGAGTCGCCCGCCCCGGCCGGCCCGGGCGTCGTGGCGGGCATCTCCCACGCGATCGCCGTCGTGCCCTGGGGCACAGGCAGCGCGGTGAGCATCCGCCTGCAGGCGGCGGCCGATGCGCCCGTGCTGGACCTCGAGCAGACCAACCTCTTCGGCCACACGCTGGATGTCGACGCGGCTGCGGCGGTGACCTGCCCCTGCGTGGCCGGCGGCCGGCCGCTCTACGAGCTTGCCGTGCCCCTGACGGCCGCGTGGACCGCCGCCGACCTCGACACGACGCTGACGCTGCCTTCGGCCTGCCCGCCGGCGGCCGGCGAGATGGGACTGGACTACGCCAAGCGATACGTCACCTCCGGCGCCGAGCACGCGCAGTACCGCGACGCCGGCCGCTACTGGCGGGCCATCACGGATGCGGCGTCGACGGCCGACGACTTCTGCGACCTGGCGGCGCTGGTCGGCGAGGCGGCCGGTTCCTGGCCGCCCATGCGCCACCGCCCGCTGGCGCTGCTGGCCGCGACGGCGACGGCCGGCGGCGAGCCGGCCTTCGCGGAGATCTCCTGGGACGCCGGCGACACGTGGGTCCGCCTGGCCCAGGCGGCGATCGCCGACGACGAGCTGGCGATCCGCATCACGGCCGCCGATCTGCGGGCCGTGGCCAACCCCGCCGACGACGAACAGACGCTGTGGGGCGACCTGGCCGGGGCGGCGGCCGACCCGCCGACGGCGGATGTGCCGCTCGTGCGGTTGGTCTGCTGCGTGGCCGGTCCCTCGCGGCCGCTGGCCTGGCCGGCCCGCCGGCCCGGCGGCGGCACCAGCTTCGCCGCCAGCCACTGGTTCGACCGCGGCGCCGCCTTCCAGCGCCGCACCCGCACGGCCGGCAGCCCGCTGGCCGCCGACGACGCCGCGCCGGCCGGCGCATCCGACGGCACGCACCAGGGGCTTTCCCTGGACGCCTACGCCACCCGGCTGCAGGACCTGCTGGAGAGCCGCCTGATCCACGCCAGCCTGCCGCTGGAGATCCCCCTGGACGACGTCGAGCTGGGCGACACCGTCGAGCGGATCGAGGGCGTCGAGCTGGATCTGGCCGCCAACAGCGGCCCGGCCCGCCGGGCCCCGCGGATCGTGGCCATCCGACACGACCTGCAGCGCGATGGCATGGTGCTCATGCTGGACACCGACAGGGAGGGGATGCTGGCATGACCCTCATCGCCCGCAGCAGCGCCGTCCGCCTCCGCTGGCCGCAGCAGTCCGGCGTGGCCTGGTTCAACATCTACTCCGACGGCGGCTCCGGCGGCGCGATCGACTACGACACGCCGCTGAACGCCCGGCCGATCGTGGCCTGGCCGGACGGCGAGGGCTACGGCGGATGGGGCCTGGGCCGCTGGGGCTACGGCCGCTGGGGTGCCTCGGCGGCCGGCGCCGGCTGGGGCCTGGGACTGTGGGGCTTCGGCCCCTGGGGCTACGGGCGCGGCGGCCTGGCCCACGTCGTCCGCTACCTCGCCGACGGCACGCACACGTTCGCCGTCGTCGGCTTCGACGCCGCCGGCAACGCCGTCACGCCGGCGGCCGTGACGGCCGCGGTGACCGTCGCCGCCGCCCCCCGCCCGCCGAGCCGCCTGCGGCCGACGGCGTGGGATGGGCCCAATAACACGCTGACGCTCAGCTACACGCTGAGCCCGGATGATTCCGGGTGATTTCACTGGATTCACGGAGCATGCAATGGCTGAAACCCGCCTGACCGACGCCGAAGCCGACGCCCTGGCCGGCACGACGGACGCCGCGACCAACTACGTCTATCCCACCATCGGCGAGGAGCCGTGGTACACGGCCGAGCTGCGGCGGATCGCCCACCTGCTGGAGATCCTCGGCCGCGCCGGCGACCTGCGGGTCTACCGCGACGGCGACCTGACCTTCGGCGTCTCGCCCGGCGAGTTCATGAACGGCGACACCGCGGTCGCCTACGCCGGCACCACCGAGGAGGACCTCACCGACGACGACGTTAACTACATCTATCTCACGGATGCGGGCGTGCTGGTTGTGAACACGACGGGTTTTCCGACCCCCAGCGTCACGGCGCACGTGCCCCTGGCCGAGATCGCCGTCGGCACCGCCTCGGCGGCGGGCGTCTCGGGCACGTACGCGATCGCCGACATCACCGACCGGCGCGGCCGCGCCATGATGACGTTGCTGAGCTAGGGGCGAGCACGATGGGCTACCACCTCTACCGCGGCGAGCACGGGCCCGACTCGATCAACTGGAGCCTGCCGATCGGCATTGCCTCCAGCGGCGTGGCGGAGGTCCCCACGTACGAGGGGCTCCCCTGGACGCCCGGCAAAGCGTACTGGCTCGGCCTGCGGGCCGTCAGCGACGCCGAGGTTGAGGAGGAGGGCACGCGCTGCATCTGCCGCGTCGTCATCGCCGCCGACGGCTCGATCGTCGGCCCCCCGCCCGTCGCGGCCGCCGCCGGCGCGGTGACGGTCCTGGCCGGCGGCTACCTCCGCGCCGAGGTGACCCTCGGCGGCTGGGAGAACGACCCCGAGGCCGTCGCGGCCGCCTCGCTGCGCCTGGCCGAGGTCCCCGCCGCCGGCGCCGCCGCCATCGACTGGGACGAGGAGGCCCTGGCCACGCTGACCGTGCACGCCGGCGTCGTCCGCTACCGTGCCCTGCTGGGCCCCTGGGCCGACGGCACCGTCCGCCTGGCCGCCCGCACCTACGCCGCCGACGGCACGGCCGGCCCCGTGCTGCTGCTGCCGCCGGCCGTCGCCGACGCGACCGGCCCGGCCGCCGTCGCGTGGCTGGATGCCCAGGAGGTGACCGCATGAGGCGCGACGCCGTCGTCCATCCGCAGATGCTCACGCCGCCCACGGAGGGGGTGGTGGGCCCGCTCGTGTTTGCCCGCGTCAAGGCGTACTCGGCCTACCAGGTCGGCGGCGAGGATGTCCCCGGCTGCTTCTGGTACACGCTCGAGCGCCTCCGTCAGACCGAGCCGGGCTGGGGGCACCTCACCGCGATCGGCACGGACATTACTGCCGCCAAGAACGTGTGGGAGGAGATCAGCCCAAGCGCCACCGAGGACGACGATTACTTCGGCAACGGCATCCGCGTCGACCAGCTCGATCCCGACGACGACGATGTGGACAACTTCGCCATCGGCCCAGTGCCCAACGGCACGCCCGTCCTGGCCTGGCGCCTGTGGTGCGGCAACGGCGAGACCCAGTGGTGGTTCGCCGCGCTCAACGCGATGCCGGGGAGCTGCTGATGGCCTGGTGGATCCCGATCATCGGCTGCTGCTGCACGCGTGTGTACAAGCTCACGCCGTGCTACGAACCTGGGGTAACGTGCGAGAGCTACGAGAGTACGTGCGGGCGGCCTGCGCCGAAGTACTGGACGGCCGTCGTGGCCGGCACCTCCCCGGTCGCCGGCTGCGTGTCGTGCGGAGCCCCGTACACCGTGGCCAGCGGACGCTGGTTGTCGGCTCCGACGGTCGACGGCACATACCTCCTGACTGGAGGCGCGTGCTCATGGGGCAGCGGCATCCTGGCGGCGTCAGGCTCCTTCGGGGTCGGATGGGTCGATGCCTCATGCACCAACGCCCGAACCTACAACATCGACAGCAAGTACGTGAGCCTCCAGTGGAATAACATCGCCGGCAAGATCGGATTCTACATTCGCACGGACGGCTCTGAAATCGTGTGGGCTCAATGCCTGCAATTCGCTGCCCTGCAGGATATCGCCGTGGCCCGGTGCAGGACCATCACCTTCACCCAGTGGTACTACGAATGCAGGGTTCACCTCGGCGACTATCCCAACGCGGCCTTCTCTGGCTTCACCGGCGGCACGGCCATCGTCTACGCCGGCGACATCTACCAGGCGGCCGGCACCACGGCCTGCCCCGGGGGCGATCCGATCTACACGCACGCGGCCGTCGGTGCCGCCCTCGGCAGCCACGTGGGCGGCGTCGTCCAGCTCGACGATGGCATCTGGTACGAGGTCGAGATCGACACCGAGGGCCACGCCAGCGCCGGCGTCGTCACCGTCGTGGACACCGGCGACTCCTGCGCGGAGGTCTGCGCTGCATGATCCGCATCCCCCGCAAGCACCGCCGCCGACGCCTCACCCCCGCCGACCTGGCCAGCCTCCGCACACGCGGCCTGCCCGCACCGGCCGCCGCCCCCCCGCCCGAGCAGCTCGCCGCCATCGCCGCCGAGCTCGAGCGGCAGGCCGCGCTGATCCGCCGCGTCGACGCGATCTGCCTGCGCTGCCGCCGCCGTCTCGACCAGGTCCGTACGCCGGATGATGAGCATGAGATCATCTCCGACTGCGCCTTCGCCGCCCTGCCCGCCTGCCAGCGACGCAGCCGGGTCTGTCAGGGTACGGCCGCCTGCCCCCTGGGCCTGCTCGATTCTGTCGTTCATCCCCCGAGTTGCACCGACACCGCCGCGATGGATGCGGCTTCACCCCTGACTGAGGAGTTGCCCCATGCGTAGGATCGCCCCCTGTGCCGTGATCGTGCTGCTGGCTGCCCTGGCCGTGTCTCTCTGCGGCTGCCGGGGCCTCGTCGCCGCCCTGGACAACCCGACCGAGGCCGTCCCCCCGCGCCCCGGTCTGCGGCAGGCCCCTTTGGACGCCGACGCCGACGGCGTGGCCGAGGCGATGGTCTGGGTCGACGCCGCCAGCGGCGCCCCGCTGATCGAGCCGGCCACCGGCCTGCCTGTCGAGGTCCCCGGCAGCCGCGACGCCCTCGCCCGCGCCGGCACCGTCGACAGCGGCCTGGCCGACCTGCTGGCCGCCATCGGCATCAGCATTCCCCTGGCCGGCTCCATCGGGGCCCTGATTGCCCGCCACAAGCCCATGCGGCTGCTCTCGGGCCTCGTGCAGTCCGTCCAGGCCGTCCGCGAGGACGTCGCTCAGTCCCCCGACGCCCTGGCCCGCGTTGACGCGGTCCTGGCCTTCAGCAACTCGCAGGTTGCGGGTCTCAATAAGGCGATCGCCCGCGCCAAGGCCTCCATCGACGACCTCGACGCCCGCGCCGCCGCAACGGCTGCGAAGGTCCCGGCGGTCCCTGCGGCCCCTGCGGCCGCCGCCGGCTGACGCGAGTGCCCGGGCGCGGCGAGGCCACGCAGGCGCTGCGAACCTCGCAACGCCGCGACGTTGCACCGTCGCGGCCTTTTGCACGCCCAGGCGTTTCCCCCGTGCACCTGCCCTGCAGGTGCGTTGCAAGGTCCATGAAACACGCGGGCGCAGCGATGGTCAACAGTGAGTTCGGCGACAAATCGATGCGTGCCTCCCCTTCGCTGGCCAGGTGGGAAGCGGCGGCTGGCCGCGACGATCGTCGCGGCCCTGCCGCCGCACGCCGCGTACGTGGAGACCTGCTGCGGGGGCGCGGCCGTCTTCTGGGCCAAGCCCCGCGACATCTCGACCTGCGAGATCCTCAACGACACCGACGGGGAGCTGGTCAACTTCTACTGGCAGCTCCACAAGACTGGCCGTCGCCTCGCCGCCGCCGTCGACGCTATGCCCTACAGCAGGCGGCTGTTGGCCGAGCAACTCGCCTCGCGGCCCCGGACGGCCTTCACGCGGGCGGTACGGTTCTGGTACTGCAACCGCGTGGCCTTCGGCGGCATGCGGGAACGGCCGACCTTCGGCGTGACCAAGTCCCGGCGGCCGGCCGTCCTGCCCCCGGCGATCCTGGCCAACCTCGACATCCTCATCGAGCGATTGCGAGGCGTGATCTTCGAGGCGGTCGACGTCGTGCGGCTCCTGGAGCTCTACGACGCGCCGTCGACCTGCTTCTACGTGGACCCGCCGTACTACGGCGTGTCTCAGCCCTACGCCTGCACCTTCGGCCCCGCCGACCACGCCCGCTTGGCGTCGTCGCTGGCCGGCCTGCGGGCGACTTGGCTGCTGAGCTACAACGACTGTTCCGACGTGCGGCGGCTCTACCGCGATCGGTCGATCCTGCCGCTGTCGCACTCGTACTCCCTCGGTGCCAACAGCGGCACCGGCGGCACGCGTGAAGCGAGCGAGGTCCTGATCTCGAACCGACCCTTTGCGACACGCAAATGACATACGGCCAGGCGGTGCCATGTCACCTCCTGGCCGGCCCTACAACCCAATCCGAGCGAAAACGCAACAGGATTATTCCCAAGCGTTTCCGCTCAAGCTTCGCGCGTGCCGTTGCGGTGTCGTGGTGTTGTCATTCTAGATTTCGTGTCCTGCATTCTAGAATCAGTTGGCGGCCTGTACTTAAGCTCCGTATTTTTCCAGCTTCCCGGCGTGGGCCATCGCCAGGGGCAGCAGTTCCTTCGCGTGGAACGTCCCCAGTTCGCCGCCGCGGCAGGCGATCTCGTCGAAGCGGGCCGCCTGGCCGCC
>JAAYZK010000067.1 GCA_012514895.1 Planctomycetota bacterium
CCCACCTGGACGACCCGACCATCCTCGCCTGGATGCACGGCGACGAGCCGGACAACTTCAAGCAGGACCTCGGCGGCCCCGTCCCCCTGGAACCCCTGCTGAACGACTACGCCAGGGCGATCACCGCCGACCCCACCCGCCCCGTGGTGGTCAACTTCGGCCAGGGCGTCGCCAACGAGGACTTCCGCGGCCGTGCGCTGGCCTATGACCGCTACCCGCTGTACGCCCAGGCGGCCGACATCGTCTCGTACGACGTCTACCCGGTGGCCAACCTCAAGTACGCCGCCGTCGCCGACGACGGCAGCACCTTCACCGACATGCGCGACAACGGGGCCGACTACCTCTGGTACGTCGCCCGCGGGATCGACAACCTCAAGCTGTGGACCGGCGGGAGCAAGCCCGTCTGGAACGTCCTGGAATGCACCGCCATCAGCCACCCTGACGGCAACAAGGTCACGCCCCACCAGGTGCGGGCCGAGGTCTGGATGTCGCTGATCCACGGCTCGCGGGGGCTGTGCTGGTTCGTCCACGACTTCCGCGAGGGGCACCGCAACGCCGCGGCCCTGCTGAGCGACCCGGAAATGATGGAGGCCGTCTCCGCCAACAACCACCTGGTCCTCAGCCTCGCGCCGGTGCTCAACAGCCCGTCGCTGGACAAGGCGGCCGAGGCGATCAGCGCCAACCCCGACGTGCCCGTCGGCATCATGGTCAAGCGACACGACGGCGCCCTGTACATCTTCGCCGCCGGCATGCGCAACGCCGCCACCGACGCCACCTTCCTCGTCCGCGACCTGCCCCGCCGCGCCGAGGTCGAGGTCCTCGGCGAGGATCGTACCCTCACGGCCCGCGGCGGCCAGTTCACCGACGCCTTCGGCGCCTACGACGTCCACCTGTACAGGATCGCCCTGCCGTAGCAGCAGCCGCTCGCAGAACGTCACCTCACGGGGCGGCCGCCGCCGGCCGCCCCGTTTGTCTGCGCCGGCGGACAGGTCGGCCCTACCTCCCCCCGACGGGGGAGGGGTCGTAACCGCTCCCCCAAGGGATTGCCCTGTCCGCGCAAGCAGACGGGGCGGCCGTTGCGGGCCGCCCCGTCGCTCTTGCCCGGTCAGGTCCGGCCGGCCGGGGACATCACTCCGCCAGGAGCAGGCGGCCGCAGTTGCGGGCGTCGCTCCAGTAGGAGAAATTGGGCTTGTGCGGCACGAGCATGGCCTGCTTGGCGCCCCAGGAGGCGGGGTTGGTGTTGGGCAGGTTGTCCAGGTCGGTGACGAACAGCAGCCAGCCCATCGCGCCGCCGGGCGCCAGGCCCAGCTCGGCCAGGGAGGCCTTGCCCTCGACGACGTACCCGTCATCGGTGCGACGGCAGGTGTAGGTGAAGCCGCCGCGGCCCGTGCCGCTGGTCGGCTGGCCGTCCACGGGCAGAGCGATGCTCCAGGTGAGGTCGCTGTTGGCGGAGGGAGCGGCCCAGTCCAGGTACGCCCCGTCGGTCGACAGGCGGAAGGCGCAGGCGTCCTTGGCGGCCAGGACATTGTCGCGGATGTGGGCGCCGACGTAGAGGTACTCATCGTCGTAGCCCAGCCGGATGCGGGCCGACAGGTCCGACGGACCCTCCCAACTGTTGGGGAAGTACAGGTGCCCGGCGAGGATCTCCCCGCCGTCGGCGCGGATGTTCGAGGCCTCGGCCGGCCAGGCGTCGAGGTTCCCGTCCATCGGCGGGGCGGCCGGCAGGCGGTAGGCCCTCAGCGTCGGCGGGTCGAGGATGTCGCGCCGCAGCTCCAGCTCCGCCACCAGGCCCGCCCCCAGCGTCAGGTCGGCGGTGTAGGGCTTGCCGAGGCGGATCTGTTCGGTGGCCTGGTCGATCGTCCGGGCGTAGACTTCCGGCGCCGCGGCCTCGTCCAGGGCCTTGACCTCCTCCAGCAGTTGCTTGGCCTTCAGCACCCGCTCGCCGACCCAGAACACGTACTCGGGCGGCACGGTCCCGCCGACCGTCGGGGCCGCCGTGCCGTCGTCGACGAGGGCCGCCAGTTCGTAGGGGGCCAGCTCGACGGTCCGGTCATCGACCTTCACCTGCGAGTCGAACGGGATCAGGCTCTGCAGCGACACGTACCGCCTGCCCTCGTAGCGCGTCCAGCGAACCCTGACGGTGTCGGCCGGCACGTCGCTCACGTCGGCCATCTCCACGGGCGGCAGCGAACGGTAGGCCCTGGCGAAGCGGCGCATGGAGGTCTCGAACCCGAAGAACTTGTTGTTCCACGAGCCCGGCATGATCACCAGCCGGTCGCGGTGGCCGAGGACCCGGGCGAACGACGCCAGCGACAGCGGCGGCGGGGCGTTGAAGTCCGGGGCGACCCAGAGCTTCTGGTACCAGAAGTTCACCTCCGGGTGCAGGCCGTACCAGCCCTCGTAGTGCGTGTTCCACACCGCCGCGTAGGGGCTGGCGACGGCGGCGCTGCGGGCGGCGGACCGGTCGAGGTCGTAGTAGATCATCGACCGGGGCTGCTGGGCGTACAGCGGGAAGATGCGGTGGTCGTCGGGCTGGTACTGCTCGTAGACGTCCAGCCCCTCGACGGCCTTGAAGTCGGCGGGCGACTGGCCCCAGGCGGTCCAGGCCTTCACGGCCATGTCGCCGAGGACCTCGTCCCAGGAGCCCCCGCCCTGTTCGAAGGCGGCGATGACGTCGTTGGCGGTCGGGCCGCCGTTGCGCCCGCCGAAGTATTCGACGTGCAGGCCCAGCCCGCCGGTGAAGACGAACACCTGCAGGTCCGGCCGCCTGGCCTTGATGTGCGCCACCACATCGTCCAGCACGCCCGCCTCCGCCAGCCGCTTGGCGAAATGGATGCCATACTGGCTGCCCAGGCCGATGGCCCGCAGCGACTGGTAGCTGCCGTAGCGGTCGAGGAACTCGTCGAACAGGGTGAAGCACGCCTGGCGCAGCTCATCGCTGGTCATGTCCGCGTAGCGTTTGCCGCCCAACGTGACGTTGCCCTCGGGCCCCACGCACGCGGCGAAGCTGAAGCCGCCCCGGCGGTCCATCGCCGCCAGGACCTTGTCCAGGTGCCGGCGGTCGCTGCCGCTGGAGGGCCAGGACGGCACATCCGCCCAGGCGCCCCAACTGTTGTTGGCCAGAACGCACCAGGCCAGCTCGTTGACGCCGACATACTGGCAGTACTCCAGCATGTGCTCGACCGCGTCGGCGCTGCGGTAGCCGAAGTGGAAGGACGTCGGCAGGAACGCGAAGGAGTTGAAGTGCGCCAGCTTCCGCTGGTTGTCGGGGTCGGGCGCGTCGACCTGCAGCGCGGGCAGTCCGCCCTCGATGGCGTAGACCCAGATGCGGCTGGCGGCGGCGCGGTGGCCGTACCGGTGGAAGTTGCCCACCATCGCCACGGGCCAGCGATCCTGCGGCCACATGATGAAAGTGTGGTACTGCATCCGGTTCGACAGCGGCAGCGGATCGCCGGTGTACACGCCGGTCTCCAGCGACCAGTCGGAGTTGGACCGCCCCGACAGCGGGGACTCGTGGGTGGAGAAGTTGATCGTCCGCTCGGCGTTGTCGGGGTACTCCCAGACGATCAGCACCGGCTTGTCCTTGCCGGCCGAGCGGAACCGGTAGGCGAAGAACGCGTGGCGGTGGGCGGCGGTTTCGCGGTAGGCGCCGAGCCTGGGGTTCATGAAGACGCGGCTGGTGCCCTGGTCCATGCGGTCGTGGGGGTCGCCGTCGTCGGCGCAGTCGATGTAGTCGATCAGGCGCACCTTCAGGTCCATCGGTTCGACGGCCGGGCAGGCCGGGGCCTTGGCGACGATGGCGTCGACCTGGTCGTCGGTGATGGTCACGGGC
>JAAYZK010000006.1 GCA_012514895.1 Planctomycetota bacterium
CGGCTGGCGCCGCTGCCGACGCCCCACCGCTCGATCGCTTCGGCGGCCGCCCGTTTCACGGCCGGGTCGTTGGCCAGGCCCAGGTAGTTGTTGGACCCCAGGTGCACCATCTCGCGGCCGTCCACGACCACCTTCGCATCGGCGGCCGAGCCGACGGGCGAGCACCGGCGGTACGTGCCGCCCGCCCGGCGGGCCGCCAGGTCGGCCGCCAGCGCGTCCCACGGCGGCAGGGGTGTCGGATCGTTGGCCATCAGACCGGCGTTTTTCGTTGAAAGACGGCGGCGATGTCAATACCCTATCCCAACCATTCAGCCGCACGACCCCGGGTAGAAGAGAAAGGCGGAGGCGATGTTCAACAGAATCATCGGCGACGGCATCACATTCGACGACGTGCTGCTCGTGCCCGCCGCCAGCAAGGTGGACCCGGCCAACGTGGACATGACCACGCAGTTGACGCGGAACATCCGCCTTCGCATCCCGCTGGTCTCGGCCCCTATGGACACCGTGACGGAGGGACCCCTGGCCATCGCGCTGGCCCAGGAGGGCGGGATCGGCATCATCCACCGCAACCTCTCGCCCAACGCCCAGGCGCTGGAGGTCGAGTCCGTCAAACGCAGCGAGAACGGGATCATCGTCGACCCCATCACCCTGCGGCCGGAAGACTCCATGGACACCGCCCGCCGCATGATGGCCGAACACAAGGTCAGCGGCTTCCCCATCGTCAACGGCCAGGGCCGCCTCGTGGGCATCCTGACCCGCCGCGATATGAAGTTCTACTCCGGCGAGGGGCCCGTCAGCGAGGTGATGACCTCGGCCAACCTGGTGACTGCCGCGCCCAATACGTCGCTGGACGACGCCGAGAAGATCCTCAACGAGGCCAAGGTCGAGAAACTCCCGCTGGTCCACAAGGACGGCAAGCTGGCCGGCCTGATCACGATGCGCGACATCGAGAAGCTCCGCCAGTTCCCTCTCAGCTGCAAGGATCCCCGCGGGCGGCTCCGCGTGGGCGCGGCGGTCGGCGTGCTGGACTACGCTCGCGTCGAGAAGCTCATCGCCAAGGACGTCGACGTGATCGTCATCGATACTTCGCACGGCCACAAGGAGATCGTGATCGAGACGATCCGGCAGATCAAGGCCGCCCATGATATCGACGTGATCGCCGGCAACATCGCCACGGCCGCCGCCGCCGAAGACCTGATCGCCGCCGGGGCCGACGGCCTGCGGGTGGGGATCGGGCCCGGGGCGATCTGCACGACCCGCGTCATCAGCGGCGTCGGCGTCCCGCAGGTGACCGCCATCGGCGAGACCTCCCGCGTCGGCGACGCCCACGGGGTGCCCGTCATCGCCGACGGGGGCATCCGCCACAGCGGCGACATCGTCAAGGCCCTGGCCGCCGGGGCGTCCTCGGTCATGATGGGCAGCCTGTTCGCGGGCCTCGATGAGGCGCCCGGGGAGCTGATCATCTACAAGGGCCGCCGTTTCAAGACCTATCGCGGCATGGGCTCGATGGACGCCATGCTCGCCGGCTCGGCCGACCGGTACAACCAGAACGTCAAGGACCGCACCAAGCTGGTGCCCGAGGGTGTGGAAGGGCGCGTCCCCTACCGCGGCACGCTTGCGGACTTCGTCTTCCAGATGCTCGGCGGGCTTCGCAGCGGCATGGACCACTGCGGGACGGCCACCATCGAAAAGCTCCGCACCGAGGCGACCTTCCTGCGAATCTCGGCGGCCACGCTCACCGAAAGCCACCCCCACGACATCACCATCACCGCCGAGGCGCCGAATTACTCGGTGGGGATGAACTGGGAAGAGTGACAGCGGCCATCGGACGCCGGGGCGTGGGCGTGCTTCAGGTCGACGCCTGATCCGTTCGCCGGCGCCGCCAGTCGGCCGCGTACGAGGCGATCCAGCCGCGGGCGGCGTCCTCCAGGGTGATCTCCCGGTGGCCGCTGCGGGCCAGTTCGTCGCGGTAGCGCTCGATCTCGATCCACTGGGCGGCCCAGTCGGCCGCCAGCCGGCGCCGCCGCCAGTCGGCGGCATAGCGGGCCTCCCAGCTCTCGATGGCACAGAGCAGACCGGGGTCGAAGCCCATCTCGATCCCGAGGAAGTACTTGTGGTCCAGGATGGCGCCGCGTTCCACGGGATCGTAGGACGTCAGCCAGCGGTCCGGACCTGTCTGCAGCCCCGCCATGGTCATCACGTGCATCGCTGCGGCCGCCGCCCCCCAGGGCCAAGGATCTCCACATCCGATACCTGACTATCGTCGCAACGGGGCCGCGGGCTTGATGCCATCCGGCCACACCCGATTTCTCCGGCCGCCCCGCCTTGCCCGCTGTGAGGCAGGCCGGTACAATCGCCCGCCTGTTTCCGCGGGACCCGGCCGCGGGATGCGCCCCAGGCCCACACTGAGGAACCGAGGTGGACGCACAATCCGAACTTATTGTCATTCTTGACTTTGGGAGCCAGTACGCCCAGTTGATCGCACGCCGCGTGCGCGAGAACGGGGTCTACAGCATCCTGGCCCGACCCGACCTGTCCGCCGACGAGATCCGCGCGATGAACCCCAAGGGGATCATCTTCAGCGGCGGCCCGGCCAGCGTCTACGAGCCGGGCGCGCCCCGCTGCGACGGCGAGGTGCTCAAGCTGGGCATCCCGGTGCTGGGAATCTGTTACGGCATGCAACTGGCCTGCCAGCTCCTCGGCTGCGAGATCCGCCGCGCCGAGGCCCGCGAGTTCGGGCGGGCCGAGGTGGCCATTCAACAGGCCGGCGGCCTGCTGAAGCACCTGCCCGAGCGGATGCAGGTCTGGATGAGTCACGGCGACCAGGTCGTGGACCTCCACAACGCCCTGGTGCCCCTGGCCACGACGGCCACCTGCCCGTTCGCGGCGGTTCGCCACCGCGACCTGCCCCTGTTCGGCGTGCAGTTCCACCCCGAGGTCACCCACACCCCGTTGGGCAACCAGGTGTTCGCCAACTTCCTCTACGACATCTGCCGCTGCTCGGGGCTGTGGAAGATGGGCAGTTTCATCGACGACGCCGTCGAGGCGATCCGCCGGCGGGTCGGGCCCGACGAGCGGGTCATCTGCGGGCTGTCCGGCGGGGTCGACTCGTCCGTCCTGGCGGCCCTGCTGGACAAGGCGATCGGCGAGCGCCTCACGTGCATCTTCGTCGACAACGGGCTGCTGCGCAAGAACGAGCGGGACCTGGTCGAGAGCACCTTCACCGAGCACTTCCACGTCGACCTGCGGGTCGTCGACGCCGGCCGGCAGTTCCTGACCCCCCTGGCGGGCGTGTCCGAGCCGCAGCAGAAGCGCCGGATCATCGGCCACACCTTCATCGACGTGTTCAAGCAGGCCGCCCGGGACATCCCCAACGCCAGGTACCTCGCGCAGGGCACGCTCTACCCCGACGTGATCGAATCCGGGCAGGCGGTCGCCGGCAAGACCGCCAACATCAAGCTGCATCACAACGTCGGCGGGCTGCCCGACGAACTGGGTTTCGAGCTGATCGAGCCCCTGCGGGATCTGCTCAAGGACGAGGTCCGCAAGGTCGGCGAACTGCTGGGCCTGCCCGAGAAAATCGTCTGGCGGCATCCCTTCCCCGGGCCCGGCCTGGCGGTCCGCTGCGTGGGGCCGGTCAGCGAGGAGCGCCTGGCGATCCTGCGCGAGGCCGACGCCATCGTGCTGGACGAACTGACGGCGGCGATGCTCTACCGCAAGACCGGCCAGGTCTTCGCGGTGCTGCTGCCGATCCAGTCGGTCGGCGTGATGGGCGATGAACGCACCTACGAGAACGTCGTGGCCATCCGCGCCGTCGAGTCGACCGATTTCATGACCGCCGACTGGGCGCGCCTGCCCTACGAGGTGCTGGCGACGATGTCCAACCGGATCATCAACGAGGTGCGGGGCATCAACCGCGTCGTATACGACATCAGTTCCAAGCCGCCGGCGACGATCGAGTGGGAGTAGCCCGGACAGAAAGGACGCACGCCGTATGAACGCCAAGCCGCACGCGGACGTGGAGAAGCGGGTCGCCTCGCTGCTGGAGCGGATGACGACCGATGAGAAGATCGCGATGCTCTGCGGGGACGGCATGTGGTTTCTGCGGGGGGTCGAGCGGCTGGGCGTGCCGTCCATCCGCATGACCGACTGCGGGCACGGGGTCACGGCCACCGACCAGGAGCACACGTGCGCCACGTGCTTCCCCACGGCGATCGGCCAGGCATCGACGTGGAACGCCGACCTGCTGGAGGCCGCCGGCGCCGCGATCGGGCGGGAGGTCCGCGCTTCGGGCAACTCCATCCTGCTGGGGCCGATGGTCAACATGCACCGCATGCCCCTCAACGGCCGCCACTACGAGTGCTACAGCGAGGACCCCTTCCTCGCCGGCAAGCTGGCCGCGGCCCTGGTGCGGGGCATCCAGTCCGAGGGCGTCGGCGCGTGCGTCAAGGGCTGCACCGCCAACAACCAGCAGGCCTTCCAGACAGAGCTGGACGTCCGCATGGACGAGCGGACGCTGCAGGAGATCTACCTGCCCAACTTCCGCATCCCCGTCGCCGAGGCCAGACCCTGGGCGCTGATGACCTGCTACAACGGGCTCAACGGCCACCACAGCTCCTCCAACCGCCACCTGCTGACCGAGATCGTCAAGGAGGCCTGGGGCTTCGACGGTTTCATCGTCTCGGACTGGCGGGGCACGCACAACCGCGACGTCCTGACCAGCGGGCTGGACCTGGAGATGCCCGGTCCCGGCAAGTGGATGCGCCCCGCCGACATCCAGTCGGCCCTGGCCGAAGGGCTCATGACCGCCGCCGACCTGGACGACCACGTCCGCCGCCTGCTCCGCGCGATCGTCAGGACCGGCCGGATGGACGGGGCCGTCCAGCCGTCTCCCGAACTGCTGGGCGACCCCGCCCACGCCGACGTCGCCCGCCGCGTCGCCGCCGAGGCGATCGTCCTGCTCAAGAACGACGGTGCCCTGCTGCCGCTGGACCTGCCGCGGATCGGCACGATCCTCGTCACCGGCCCCAACGCCGAACAGGCCCGCCTCGGCGGCGGCGGCAGCGCGTCGGTCTCGCCGCTCTACGCGGTGGGCCCGCTGGCGGGCCTGCGCCAGCGGTGCGGGGACGACGTGCGGGTCGTCTACGAGGAAGGCTGGTCCCACCTGGGCGAGCGGACCGTCGTCTACGGCGACTACCTCGCCGACGGGCACGGCGCGGCGGGGCTGCGGGGGGTGTTCTTCAACAACCAGACGCTCGACGGCGAGCCCATCTACGCCGCCACGCACGGGCAGATCGACTTCTCCTGGGGCTGGGCGGCCCCGGGCGACCGCGTCCGCCGCAACCAGTGGTCGGCGCGCTGGACCGGCACGCTCCTGCCCCCCGCCACCGGCCGCTACACCCTCGGCGCCCTGTGCACCGACGGCGGGTTCCGCCTGTACCTCGGCGGCGAGCTGGTCATCAGCCGCTGGGGCCAGGGGCTCGGCGAACACCAGGACGTCAGCCCGGGCACCAACTACGAGGGCAGCGTCGAGGTCGACCTGGAGGCCGGCAAGCCCGTCGACATCCGCCTGGAGTTCTACAAGATCGCCAACAAGTCGGCCCTGCGGCTGGAGTGGACCGTCCCGGGGTGGGCCGGCCGCATCGAACGCGCCGCCGAGGCCGCCGGCAAGGCCGACGTCGCCGTCGTCTGCGCGGGGCTGTGCAACCGCCACGAGGGCGGCACCAACGACCGCAAGGACCTCGACCTGCCCGGTCGCCAGGTGGACCTGATCCGCGCGGTGGCCCGGGCCAATCCCAACACGATCGTCGTCCTGGCCAACGGCACGCCGATCAACGTGGCCCCCTGGATCGACGAGGTCAAGGCCGTGCTGGAGACGTGGTACGGCGGGCAGGAAGGCGGGACGGCCCTGGCGGGCATCCTCGCCGGCGACGAGAGCCCCTCCGGCAAGCTGCCCACGACCTTCCCCCGCCGCCTGGAAGACAACCCCGCCTGGGGCGCCTACCCCGGCGACGGTACCTCCGTCACCTACGCCGAGGGCATCTTCGTTGGCTACCGCCACTACGACACCCGCGGGATCGAGCCGGCCTTCCCGTTCGGGTTCGGCCTGTCCTACACGACGTTCGCCTACGCCAACCTCCGGCTCTCGGCCGCCACGATGGCCGCCGGCGACACGATCGACGTCTCGGTGGACGTCACCAACACCGGCACGCGGACCGGGCGCGAGGTCGTGCAGCTCTACGTGCGGGACCTGGAGGCCTCCGTCCCCCGCCCCGTGCGGGAGCTGAAGGGCTTCGCCAAGGTCCTCCTGGCGCCGGGCGAGACGGCGACCGTCACGCTGCCGCTGACGGCGATGGACCTGTCGTTCTTCGACGAGACGTCCGGCGCCTGGAAGGCCGAGGCCGGCGGGTTCGACATCCAGGTCGGCCCCCACAGCCGCGAGGGCCTGACGGCACGGCTGACCTACACGGGCTGACGCCCCCCGGCGGCCCGCCCGGCGGCGTGGCCGCTGGCGAAGGCCCATTGGAGGTTGTAGCCCCCGGTCGGGCCGTCCAGGTCGAGCAGCTCGCCGACGATGTACAGCCCGCCGAGGACGCGGCTTTCCAGCGTGTCGGGCGCGACCTCCTTGAGCTTGACGCCCCCGCGGGTGACGAAGGCCTTCTCGAAGCCCTCCGTCCCCGCGACGTTCAGCGCCAGCCCGCCCAGCAGGGCCGCCAGCGCGTCCCGCCCGCCTGCCGGCAGTTCGGCGGCGACCGTCTGCGGCCGCACGCCCGCCAGCTCGCACAGCGCATCGGCCAGCGATCGCGGCAGCCGCTGCTGGAGCAGCGTCCCTACCTGCCGCCGCCCCTGGCCGGACCGCCAGGCGAGGATCTCGACGTCCCACCGCCGGCGGTCCATGCCGGCGATCGGCTCGATCTCCAGCGGCACGTCGCGGCCGCGGGCGAGCCGCTGGGCGACGTCCCCGGACAGGTCCAGGACCGCCGGGCCCGACAGGCCCCGGTGCGTGAACAGCACGTCGCCGCGGACCCCCGCCTTCGGCTGCCCGCTCAGGGCGATCCGCACGCGGGCGTCGGCGAGGCTCACGCCGGCCAGCGAGGCGACCCACGGCTCCCGCGCCACCAGCGGCACGAGGGCGGGCGTCAGCGCCGTGACGGTGTGGCCCGCCTGCCGGGCCAGGTCGTACCCCCCGCCGGTCCCGCCCAGCGACGGCCAGCTCCGCCCCCCGCACGCCAGGACGACGCAGGGCGCCGCCAGCGATTCGCCGTTGTCAACGACAACGCCGCCCAGCGTCCCATCCCGCACGTCCAGGGCGGCAACCCGCCGGCCGAGCAGAAGCTGCACGCCCAGTCCACGCTGGTGCCGGCCCAGCGCCTCGGCGACGTCGCGGGCGCGCTGGCTGGCGGGGTAGACGCGGCCCTGCTCGTCGGCGCGGGTCGGCACGCCCAGATGCGCCAGGAACGCCCGGAGCGCTTCGGGCCCCAGCCCCCCGAGGGCCGGGCCGATGAACCGTCCCTGGCGCCCGAAGGCGGCCTCGAAATCGGCGCGGCCGGCGGTGCGGGTGAGGTTCGCCCGCCCCCCGCCGCTGGCGATAAGCTTGAGCGACGGCCGGGGCATCTGTTCCACGACGATGACGCGCAGGTGCCGCTCGGCCGCCGCGATGGCGGCCATCTGGCCGGCCGGGCCGGCGCCGACGACGACCATGTCCAGACTGCTGTCCATGCCCGAAGTGTACCGGCGGCCCCGCCGGCGAGAAAGGCGCCAGGCACCGTGCTTCCGCGGGGTTGCGCGAATTCCCGCGCGTCCCTTGCCTTTGCGGCCGGACAGGCGAACCATGTATTAGAGAATGGTTCGTGGGGCTTCGGTCCCGCGGAGGCCAAGGATCTCCTCGATCCGAAAAAAGTCCTCGGACTTCATCGGATGGATCTTCCACCTTGGCGCTTTTTTTATGCGCTCACCGCGGGATTCCGCCCGCCGGCGCGAACCCCCGGCCCCCCGGGGCGTAGTACAGGTGGAACCATGAAGTGATACCCTCTCCTTCACTGAAATGGCCAGAGGCTCGAGCGGCGCTGAGGCCTCCCTCCTCCTCAGCGTCGCTCGCCATTTTCTTGCGCCCGCGGCGTCAGGGCCGCGCCGGCCGCGAAGGGCTCATCTGAAGACGCAGTTCCTCGTCGACCGCGTCGGGGCAGCCGGAGTTGAGGCCCACCACCCGGCGCAGGGCCGCAAAGGTCTCCAGGGGCATCGACTCGAAGCGGATCGCCACGGCGGCGTCATCGTGGCGGACGACGCGCCCCTCGATGGCCAGCCGTTCCCGCCGCGCGCCGGCCGACAGGTCCATGTGGACCGCCACCGGATCGCCGATCGGCAGCGTGTCGTCGGTGTGGAACCGCAGCCCCCGCAGGCTCAGATCGTCCACGCGCCCGGTCAGGATCCGACCGTTCCAGACCACCGTCACGGCGGAGGCATAGGCGACACGCGTGTTGGCTCGCTTCTCCAAGGGCCTGCTCCTCTAGAGTATCTTCTTCTTCCTTCGGCATTCGGCGGCCCTGTCTTTCGAGCGGCGGGGCCGGCCGTGCGCCGGCGGCCGCGTCTCGTATAATGATGCGCATGGACTCGATCACACAGGGACTGCTCGGCGCCGTGACGGCCCAGTTGGGCTTCCGCGGCAAGCTCGGCGCCAAGGCGCCGTGGATCGCCGCCGCGACCGCCATGGTGCCGGACCTCGATTCGTCGATCGTCTCGGCGCTCCGCCTGGTGGGGCTGGCTACCGGGCCGTTTGCCCACCTGCGCCATCACCGGGGGCTCTCGCACGGAATCCTGGGCGTGGTGGTCCTGGGGGCGATCGCCGGGGCCGTCTGGGCGGCCTTCCGCCGGCGGGACTACCGCTGGATCTTCGGTTGTACCATCGTTGCCGCGCTGTCCCACCCCCTGCTGGATGTGTGCACCTCGTACGGCACGCAGTTGCTGTCGCCGTTCTCCGACCGGCGGCTGGCGCTGCACGTGGTGCCGATCGTCGATCTGATCTACACGGGCCTGCTCGTCGGGACGCTGATCGCGTGCGGCCTGGCGCGATGGCTGGCGGCCCGGGGCGGCCACACCGCCCTGGCGGCGGCGTGGATCGGGTTCGGCCTGTCGGTCGGCTACCTGGCCGGCGGACGGGCCATGCACGACCGCGCCGTGCGGCTCGGCCGCGCCGCCTTCGCCGAGGCGGGCATGGAGCCGTCCGCGGAGGTGGAAGCCTATCCCACCCTGGGGGGCATCTTCCGCTGGCGGATCGTCGGCCGCGACGGGCCCACGTGGTACGTCGCCGGGACGAACCTGCTGTTCGACCGGCCGCTCGAGGTGAGCGCGTACGACGACGACGACGGGCCGCTGGTCGACAGGGCGCAGGCGAACGGCGACGTCGAGACCTTCGCCTGGTTCGCCGCCGGCCAGCTCCGCGCCGTGCAGGGCAGCGTGGACGGCCGGACGGTCATCGACCTGCACGACATGCGCTACGGGCGGACCGACGACAGCGGCCTGAGCCGCTGGGCGGTGCGCGTCGTCTTCGACGGCAACGGGCGCGTCGCCGAGGTCGTCCGCGTCTACGCCGGCGGGGGCGGCCCGCGCCGGTCCGGGCCCATGCTGTGGAGCATGGCGCCGGAGGCCTGGCGGGGAATGTTCCAGCCGTGACGTGAACGGGAGCCCCTGGTCCTCCCAGACAGGGATCCCCCCTTGTCTTCACGCCGATCCTGCCGCTATCCTTGTGCCGTGCTGAACGCCGCACGGGAGACCGCCATGAGAGGCATCATGTTCACCGCCAAGGGGCGGGCCGAGATCATCGAGGAACCCACCCCCGTCTGCACGGACGACACGATGCTGCTGCGGACGCTCTACTCGGGGCTGTCCAACGGCACCGAACGCAGCTTCCTGATGGGCGGCAGCTACGGCGGCGAGCGATGGCCACAGCGGATCGCCTACCAGCACGTCTCGCAGGTCGTCGAATGCGGCTCGCGGATCACGCGGCTGGCCGTCGGAGACATCGTCTACACGGGCCGCTGCCACGGGCACGTGGAATACCACCTGGCGCGGGAGAGCGACCTGATCGTCAGGCTTCCCGAGGGCCTGGATCTCAAGGTCGCGGCCCTGATGGGGGTGGCGTCCGTGTCGTTCCACGACGCCCGGCGGGGTCGGATCGCGCCGGAAGACAACGTCGTCGTTTTCGGCGCGGGGCTCATCGGGCAGTTCGCGGCCCAGGCGGCGCGGGTGCGTGGGGCGAAGGTGACGGTCGTCGACCGCCTCGACGATCGGCTCGCCCTGGCGGCCGAACTCGGTGCCGACGTCGTCGTGAACACCAGCAGCGAGGAAGGCAGGCAGCGGCTTGCCGCCGGGGGTCCTTACTCAGCCGTCTTCGAGTGTTCGGGCGCCGACGTGCTCGATGCGATCATCGGCAGGCCGGGCCAGACCTCCCTCGTGGGGCACCGCAGCCACGCGCGGCTCATCCTGGTGGCCGGCCGTTTCGACGTGACGTACAACTTCAATGCCGCCGGGGCCGCGGAACTGGACATCATCCACACCCAGCACTTCGACCAGATGGACCTCGACCAGGTCCTGCGCCTCGTGTGCCGGGGCGACATCCGCATCGAGCCCCTCATCCGCCAGGTCGTCCCGCTGGCCGGCGCCCCCGGCGTGTACGATACGCTGCGGGATGAGCCGTCGGCGCTGCTGGGCACGGTTTTCGACTTCACCACCACACCGTAGGGCACACCATGGAACAGACGGTCCACTGGGGCGTGCTGGGCGCTTCGCGCATCGCACGCAGCAAACACATCCCCGCCGCCGCCGAGGCGACGGGCGCCCGGATCGTTGCGGTCGCCAGCCGCGACCAGGCCAGGGCCGAGGCGTACGCCGCCGAGTTGAACATCCCCAGGGCATACGGCAGCTACGACGCCCTGCTGGACGACGCGTCGATCGACGCGGTCCTCATCACGCTGCCCAACAGCCTGCACGCCGAATGGGCGATCAAGGCGGCGCGGGCGGGCAAGCACGTCCTGTGCGAGAAGCCTTTAGCACCCACCGCCGCCGAAGGGCGGGCGATGTTCGCGGCGGCCGCAGAGGCGGGCGTGGTCCTGATGGAGGGCTTCTGGATCCGCTTCCATCCGCAGTTGCCGCTCATCCGCGAGGCGATCAACTCCGGGGCGATCGGCGAGATCCGCCTCATCCGGGCCGAACTGACCTACACGATCGCCGACTGGGGCGGGGACTCCCGCACCCGTGCGGACCTGGCCGGTGGGGCCCTGCTGGACGCCGGATGCTACTGCGTGCACATCATCCGCCACCTGATGGGCGCCGAGCCGCACGCCGCGACGGGCTTCCAGCGGGTGCATCCCGACTGCCGGGTCGATTCGACCTTCACCGGCCTGCTGGCCTTCGACGGGGGGCGCATGGGCTGTCTGGCCACAAGCATGGAGGCTCCCTTCCGCGTCTGCTGCGAGATCATCGGCACCGCCGGCCGCATCCACACCGACAGCCTCTTCGGCCCCAGCACGGTCACCCTGGCCGCGGCGGGGCAACCGCCCCGCGTCGAGAAGGTCGGCCCCGGCACAGGCATGCGGGCGCAGTTGGAGCACGTCTCAGCGTGCATCCGCCAGGGGACGATCGGCGAGATCACCGCCGCCGACAGCCTCGGCAATGCCGCGACGCTGGAGGCACTGAAGCGGGCGGCCGAGACGGGCCGGGCCATTGATCTCCCCTGACGGGGCTGACTTGCCCGCACACTTCTGCTATGCTGTAGTCTGATCGACCTCAGGAAACTGCTTGAGAAGCTCTCCTGAGAGGTCGGACCCTTGGAGAACCCGCGACTCAACCGGGTTTCTCAAACAGACTGTCAAAGGAGTTCTGCATGAAAGCCGTGCTGTTGACCGCCGTCACGACGCTGGTTCTCGCCTCTGTGGCCCAGGCCGCCCCGCTGCTCCAGCGGTCGCAGGTTCGGATCGACGGGATGAAGCTGACGTTCGCCGACACGGGCCAGACGCTCACGATCGCCCCGCTGGAGGTCAAGCACCACGAGATGACCGGCACGCTGAAGGTGCTCCAGCCGACGTGGCGGGACGGGCTGTACCTGGCGGGCCCGGCGTGGCGTTTCAGGTCCCTGCGGGCCGCTTCGCTGGTCGCGACGCTCGCCGAGCAGCCCGACGTGAGGCTGGCGGAGGGCCGCGACTACGTCGTCAACACAGACTGGGCGACGATCGGCGCCGTGGAGGGCGGGCGGATCGGGCCCGACACGAAGGTGAAGTTCGCCTACGACTACACCCTCACCCGCCTGGACCTCGTCCAGCGCGGCCCCGACGGCCGCTACAGCGTGGTGGCGGGCCAGGAAGACCGGACCCAGCCCATGCTGCCCCGACCGGCCGACGGCTGCACGGCGGTGATGGGCGTGTACCTGGCGCCTGACACGACGGCGCTGACGGAGGCGAACCTCAACATCATCGACCCGGCCTGCACGGGCGTCCCGCCGGTGGCGGGCGAGGCGGCGCTCGAGGCGGTCAAGGCGAAGCTGGCGGCCGGCGAGCCGGCGACGATCGTGTTCTTCGGCGACAGCATCACCGCCCAGCAGCCCAAGGACTTCCGCGATGGGAAGGGGTCGTTCGTCGACCGCTTCGCCGCCTACCTCCAGGAGCGGTTCAGCGACCGCCAGGTCGTCGCCACGCAACTGACGCAGGTGGTCAGGCCGACCGGCTCGCAGATCGTCGTGGTCAAGAGCGGCCAGGGCGGCTGCGACACCCAGGGCGCCCTGGAGCGTCTGGACGGCGAGGTGCTGGCCCATGACCCCGACCTGGTGATCATCCTGTTCGGCGCCAACGACGAGAACCGCCGTGCCGGGACGAATCAGAACATGGTTCCGCCGGCGCAGTACGCCTCCAACCTCACGACGATGGTCCGCCGCTGCCGCGAGGCCGGCGCCGCGGTGATCCTGCTGACGCCCGCCATGAAGAACCTCGGCTGGACGAGCACGGTGGGCAACATGGCCGAGTACGCCGCCGCCGCCCGCCGCGTCGGCGCCGCCGAGGGAACCTGCGTCGTCGACAGCTTCCAGGTGTGGGAGGATCTGCCCAAGCTGGGCTACAACTACATGATCCCGCTGGCAACGTGCCTCAACCATCCGGTGGACATGGGGCACGAGATCTTCCTGAAAGGGCTCAAGGCCGCGATGGAGTGATTGAACTGGAATTCGGGATCTGCGACTTACCGATCCGCGAAGGTGGCGGTGATCGGGCAGTGGTCGGAGCCCAGAACGTCGGCGAGGATGTCGGCGGCCAGGAGGCGGGGCCGGAGGGCCGGGGAGATGCAGATGTAGTCGATCCGCCAGCCGATGTTCTTGCGCCGGGCGCCGAAGCGGTAGGTCCACCAGGTGTAGCGGCCGCCGTCGGAGCAGAACTCGCGGAAGGTGTCGATGAAGCCGGCGGCGATCAGTGCGTCCATGCCGGAGCGCTCCTGCGGTGTGTAGCCGGCGCTGTGCTCGTTGATGTCGGGGTTGGCCAGGTCGATGGGCCTGTGGGCGACGTTCAGGTCGCCGCAGAAGATCACCGGCCGCGCCCGCTCGAGGTCCTTGACGTACGCCAGGAAGGCCGGATCCCAGACCTCCGTCCGCCAGGCGAGGCGGTCGAGGGTCTGTCCGCTGTTGGGGGTGTAGACGTTAACGACGAAGCAGTCGTCGAACTCCAGCGTCGTCACCCGCCCCTCGTCGTCCAGCTCCGCCCGCCCCAGCCCGCGCGACACCGATCGCGGCTCGCGCCGGGTCAGCGTCAGTGTGCCGGCGTAACCCTTCTTCCGGGCGGGCGTCCAGAACGCCCGGTAGTCCGGCAGGGCCAGGTCGACCTGGTCCGCCAGGGCCCGGGACTCCTGGATGCACAGCACGTCGGGGGCGGCCTGGGCGACGAAGGCGTGGAAACCCTTCGAGATGACCGCGCGTATCCCGTTGACGTTCCAGGAAATGAGTTTCACGCAGTCCCCTCCGGCGCCGGCTCGGCGCCTTCGGGGGGCACCAGCGTGTACCGCCCGCCCATCACGATCGGGCGGATGTCGCAGGGGTGCTCCAGGGGGAACTCGGTCTCGAGGTAGAACCGGTTGACGGACCGGGCGGCGTGGATGTCGCCGCTGTTGACCAGGGGGAGCTTGCGCTTGCGGGCGGCCAGCAGGGCCCGCTGGGCCATGTCGCCCTGGTGGTTGTTCGTGCGGTATTCCATCGCATCCGGCAGCGGGCCGTACTTCAGCAACTCGGGCGTTTCGGTCCAGCGGAACGGGTGGCACAGCACCGTTAAGTTATTTTCCTGACGTGCCTTCTGAAGGACGGCCTCCGGCTCGTACTGCAGCCAGATGTACTCCTGGTCGGTCGTGCCCAACACCAGCATGTGCGTGCTGCCGGCCGGGTCGAGGGAGAGTTCGACGCCGGGGAAGATTCGAATGCTCGGGAAGGTCTGCTGGAGCAGGCGCAGTTCCGTGTGCGTCCAGACCCGCTCGTGTTCAGTCAGGTAGACGGCCTCGTAGCCGGCGCGGATCATCGCCTTGAGGATCGTCTCGACCGAGTCAACCGCGCAGGAACTGTAGGGGTGGGTGTGTGTATGCAGTTCCGTCTTCATGGCCGCTCACTGATCATCCCTCGCCCGGCCACACGTCCGACCGGACAGGCGATCCATTCTAGTCGATCCGCTCATGCTCGTCCCGCAAAAACCTCGGCCTCCAGGCCAGGAACGATCGACAGCGCCCTTTACGGCGCCGCGGCATCCCGTATGATGAGGCGCACGGCCGCCGGCGACGGCGCGGCCGCCCTTCGAATCGGAGAACGCCAGACCATGGCCCTGCACCGTTTCCCTGACGACTTCGTTTTCGGCACCGCCACCAGCAGCTACCAGGTTGAAGGCGCCGCCGACGCCGACGGCCGCGGACCGACCATCTGGGACGCGTTCTGCCGCGAACCCGGACGCGTCCGCGACGGGCACACCGGCGACGTCGCGTGCGACCATTACCACCGCGTCGATGAGGATATCGCCCTGATGAAGGACCTGGGCGTCGGCGCGTACCGCTTCTCCGTCGCCTGGTCGCGCATCCTGCCCGACGGGGAGGGCAAGGTGAACCCCAAGGGCCTGAAGTGGTACTCGACGCTCGTCGACAAGCTGCTGGCCGCCGGGATCACCCCCTTCGTCACGATGTACCACTGGGACCTCCCGCTGGCCCTGGAGACCCGCTACGGCGGCTGGCGCAGCCGCAGGACGCCCGAGGCGTTCGCACGCTACGCGGAGGTTCTCGTCAAGCATCTCGGGGACCGGGTGCGGCACTGGATGACGCTCAACGAGATGCCGGCCACGATCGTCGCGGGCTACCAGGCCGGCTTCCACGCCCCCGGGGCCCAGGAGCCGCCCAGGGTCGTCAACCAGATCCAGCATCATTGCCTGCTGGCCCACGGGTACGGCGTGCAGGCGGTCCGCGCCCACGGCCAGGCAGGCAGCCAGGTCGGCACGGCCCACAACGCCAGGGTGTACGTGCCGGTGTACGAGACGCCCGAGCACATCGAGGCGACGCGCAAGGCCTTCGAGTACGCCAACGGGCCGATGCTGGAGCCGATGGCCCGCGGCAGCTACCCCCAGGCGTGGCTGGCGCGGATCGGCAGCGACGCCCCCGAGGTCGCCGACGGCGACATGGCGGTCATCAGCTCGCCCTGCGATTTCATCGGGCTGAACGTCTACCGGGGCATCCACGTCGAGGCGCCGGGCGCCGCCAGAGCCGGGGCGCTGAACGTCGGGGCGGTCGAAAACGTCGCCCTGCCGGTCCAGGGCACCCCCTCCACCGCCGGCCAGGCGACCGCCGCGGACGGGTTCGTCGAGCTGCCCTTCCCCTCCAGTTACCCCAGCGGCGCCGCCGAATGGGTGAAGTACGTCCCGCAGGCGATCTACTGGGGCGTCAGGCTGCTGCAGGAGTCCTACGGGTACGACAAGCTCTACATCACCGAG
>JAAYZK010000499.1 GCA_012514895.1 Planctomycetota bacterium
CGAAGGTGACGTCGCTGGCCGAGGTGATGCCCAGCCCGTAGGAGACATCCTCCTGCTGGCGGGGGAAGGCCGGGGCGAACTCGTGCGCGACGGTGATGCCGTCCGGGCGGATCAGGGCGAGGTACTCTCCGTCGCCGCTGAGCTTGAAGTTCGTGTGCAGTTCGCTGCCGGCGACGGCGCGGTCCTTGTCGGAGGCGTACACCACCAGGTAGCCCCCCGCGGGGATCGTCACCGAGGGGAACCGCCACTTGTCGAGGTTGTCATCCTCGTCGGTGAGATACCAGCCGTTCATGTTGACGGCGGAGGCGGCAGGGTTGTGGATCTCGATCCAGTCGGAGTAGTCGCCGTCCTGGTCGGTCCGGGTCGAATCGTTGAGGGCCATGAACTCCGTGATGTGGGGTCCAGCCGGCTGGCCGAAGGCCAGGGGCGAGGCGGCCAGCGATCCGATCAGGCACACGACCGCCAGCGGCGTCAGACGGCGCAACGTGCACACAAGCTGCATTCCTTCACTCCTTTACGGTCCCCCCGGGGGGACAGTTTCGCCCGAGCACCGCCTCGGACGAGCCCCGATGCCTGAGACGTACAACAGCAGACACGACACGCCTGGCAGGCCCTCCTTTCCAGGCGCACCGCGGAACGACCGGCCGACCCCGCCCAGCGGGGCCCTCCGACCGACTTATCCGTATTGTACCTTACCGATGGGGGACGTTGCCAGACTCTCGGTCCGGCCCCTCCGGGTTACCCCAGCGGGCGGCCCAGCCGCATCAGGTCCAGCACGTTCATCGTCGCGGGTGGCTGGGGCGCCCCGCGCCCGGGCGCGCGGCGGCGCAGACGCCGGACGGCGGCCCGCTCGACCGGCCGCGCCGGCGGGACGGACGCAGGCTCGCCCGCATCGGCTACGCGCAGCTCGGCCAGAACGTCGACCGCCGAGACGGCCGTCGCGACGGTCCCGAAGTTCTGCTTGAGGATGACGAAGTCGTCCAGGTCGACGGCGCCCTCGCCGGTGAAGTCGGCCATCTCCCAGGTCGCCCCCGCGAGCGTGCCGAAGTTCTGCTTGAGGATGACGAAGTCGTCCAGGTCCACATCGCCGTCCAGGTCGGCGTCGCCGGGCAGCGGGCCGGCCTCGCGGCCGACGCCGGGGGAAGGCTCCAGCGCCTCCCAGTTGGTCGGGTAGCTGCCCCAGACCTCCTCGTCGATCCGCACCAGGGAGCTGCCCTCGCCGGCGGCCTCGGCCGGCCAGTCGGGGCCGTCGTCGAAGGTCGCCTCCTCGGCCAGGACGAAGGCCCACACGTGCTCGGGGCCGCCGGGGCGCCTGTAGAGCAGTTCGATGCGCTCGCCGCTGTTGTCCAGGTGGCCGGTCCACCCGCCGACCATGGCGATCGGGTCGGTCAGGCCGTACTCGGTCTGGAACGCGGCCAGGCGTGCCGCGTTGGCCGGGGCCGTCGGGTCGAACGGCAGCACGACCAGGCACTCACCGGCGTCCAGGACCGTGCCGGCGTCGAAGGTGAAGTCGACCGCGCCGTTCAGCCGCCAGCCGCTGATGTCCGCCTCGTCGGTGCCGGCGTTGTGCAGCTCGATGAACTCCAGGTCCGTGTTTTCGGCGTGGTACATCACCTCGCTGACGACCACCGGCCCCACCAGCGGCCCGCTGTTGGCGCCGTCGAAGGTTGCCTCGGTCATGGGCACCAGGCGGCCGTCGGCGTCGGGCCAACGGCCCAGCGGCAGTTGGTCCAGGCCCGCGCCGAACTCGACGTGATCGACGAAGCGGAGCAGTTGGCCGGTGAGCGGGTCGGCGGCCATCACCCAGACGTCGTCGCCGGTCGTGCCGTCGAGCTGGAAGTCCTCGGGGGTGTCGTCGGCGGGGTCGGGTGTCAGCCCGCGGGGGTTGAAGTCGCGTTCGTCGAAGCTGACGTAGTCGCCGGCGCGGATGACGGTCCCGTTGGGGATGCGGAACTTCCTGTAGTGGGTCCAGGTGTCCGACAGGAACCAGCCGGAGATGTCGATGTCGTCGTCGGTGGTGTTGTGCAGCTCGATCCGGTCGATCTTGGGCGAGGTCGTGCGGGAGAGCACCTCGCTGACGACCACGTCGCCCAGCGGGCCGGCGCCCGCGGCGCCGGGGGTGCCGAGGAATTCGCCGCTGGAGCGCCAGGCATCGTCGTCCTCGACGTCGCCGCCCGGGATCGCCTCGAGCGTGGCGCCCTTGCCGTCGGCGCGGCCGGGCCAGGCGGCGCTGTCATCGTAGGCGAAGCTGCAGTACAGCCGGCCGCCGGCATTGAGGGTGATCCGCTCGCCGCCGTTGCTCAGCGAGCCGGTGTACTGGCCGGCGATGACCAGGTCGGTCGTGTCGTAGCGGGACGCGAAGGCGGCGGGATTGCTGACGATCAGCACGTAGCCGCCCGGGTCCAGCGTGGTGACGGGGCTTGCGGCGAAGTCGAACTCGATGCCGTCCACGAAGGCGTAGCCCGCCAGGTTGATCGTTTCGGTGCCGTTGTTGTACAGCTCGACGAACTCGAAGTCGTCGTTGTTCCAGCCGCCGTCGGTCGCCAGCGAAGGCGGGTTGTAGTTGATCTCGGTGATCGCCAGCGGGGCGGCCTGGAGGGGCTGGAAGACGGCCTCCTGCAGGGCGCTCCAG
>JAAYZK010000500.1 GCA_012514895.1 Planctomycetota bacterium
ACCTCCTGGCCGCCTGGATCATCCGCGCGTGGGTCTACGTGGTGGTGGGCTTCGTCGCCGCGTTCGTCCTCAGCTTTGCCGTCTCGGCGTTCACGAACATCTACTACCTGCTCCGCCGCAAGGTCGATGCGACCGACCTGGACGACGTCTACGTCGAGGAGGCCGGCGAGGACTACGACACCTTCGAGGCCGAGCCGGCCGAGGAGCAGCCCGCCGAGCAGGCCCCCTCCGAACCGCCGGCCGGCGAAGGCGGCCAGGGCGACTCGGACAAGGCCCAATAGGGCCGCGCAGCCGGGTTCAGCCGCGGCCGCCGCCGCAGAGGCGCCGGTGCTCGTCGCGGCAGAAGCGGTCGGTCATGCCGGCGATGTAGTCGCAGACGACGCGGTGGAGCCCGTCAGCCTCGATGCGGCGGGCGTAGCGGCCCGGCAGGGCGTCCGGGGCGGCGGCGAAGCGGGCGAACAGGTCGCGGATGAGATGTCGGCCTTCATCCGTCGAGCGCCGGTTCGCCGGGTGCAGGTAGACCTCGCGGTACATGAAGTCGCCCAACTGGTCCAGGGCGGCCCGGACAGGATCGCTGCAGGCCACCAGACGCTGCGGGGCGTCGCGGACCGCCTCAAGGTCCGCCGGGGCGGCGTCATCCAGGCGCCGGCCCGTCGTGGCGACCACGTCGTCGGCGAGAATCGCCAGAATCCCCTTGGTAGCGCGGATCTGCGTGTGAATGGGCCGCGCGCCGGGGTCGGCCGCCAGTGCCTGGTCCCACGCCAGCCGCCAGAGGTCCAACTTCCCCAGCGCTTCCGGCGTGATCCACCGGGCCTGCAGGGCGTCGTCCACGTCGGCGGAGGTGTAGGCGATCTCGTCGCACAGGTCGACCAGTTGCCCTTCCAGCGGCGCGCGTCGGCGCAGGTCGAAGGCGTCGGCGGCGGGGGTGTCGTAGCGGGTGGCGTGCTTGGCCAGGCATTCGCGGACGGCCGCCGTGAGGTTCAGCCCGCGGAAGGCGGGGTAGGGGTGTTCGAGGTAGTCCACCACCCGCAGGCTCTGGCGGTTGTGTTCGAAGTGGCCGTGATTGGCCATCAGCTCGTCGAGAACCTCTTCGCCGGCGTGGCCGAAGGGCGGGTGGCCCAGGTCGTGGGCGAGGGCGACGGCCTCGGCGAGGTCCTCGTTGAGCCGCAGGGCGCGGGCGAGGCTGCGTGCGATCTGGGCGACCTCCAGCGTGTGCGTCAGCCGCGTGCGGTAATGGTCGTGCACGTGGGGGACGAACACCTGGGTCTTGTAGTCCAGGCGGCGGAAGGCCGAGCAGTGGACGATCCGGTCGCGGTCGCGCTGGAAGCACGTCCGGTAGGCGTGGGGGTGCTCCTCGTGGATGCGCCCGCCGGCGTCGGCCTCGCCGACGGCGCCGGGGCGCAGCCAGCGGCGATGATGCTCGTTAAAGGCCTCGCGCAGACTCTCGGACGGGTGGTCCACCTACGTCTCCAGCAGTCCCATCTCGGCCGCGGTCTCGCGCAGCCGCCGGTAGAGGGCCTCCAGGGCCTGGGGTATGACGCGGACGTCGCCCAGCACGGTCATGAAGTTGGTGTCGCCCTGCCAGCGGGGCACGACGTGCATGTGGATGTGCCCGGGCAGCCCGGCCCCGGCGCAGTGGCCGATGTTGAAGCCCACGTTGTACCCCTCGGCCTTCACGGCCCGCCCCAGCAGGTCCTGGCAGTCCCGCAGCGTGGTCATCAGCTCGGTCAGCTCCGCGTCGGACAGGTCCCGCATCGCCCCCACATGCGCCATGGGGGCCACCAGCAGGTGTCCGCCGGTGTACGGGAAGCGGTTCATCACCACCATCGTCCGCTCCCGCCGGTAGACCACCAGGCTCCGCTCGTCGTCGGCGGGCGTATCGCGGTAGCGGCACAGGAAGCAGTCGTCGTTGCCGCTGTCCAGCGCGTCGATGTACTCCATGCGCCACGGCGCCCACAGGTTGACCCACCGCTCGGCCGACGGGGTATTGTTGGAGGAAGCCATAGTCCCGCACTATAGTCGCCCAGTCCGCCCGATGCAATGCGGCAGGCTGGGCCCAGGAGTGGGATGTCCAGGAATGGGGATGTCAAAGAATGGGGTTGGCATGGACCCCTCCCGCAGGTATACTCCCAAGGCTCTGGATTGATGAGTCATTGGATTGTGGAGTCTTAGCTTATGGCGATTAAGGCGATCGATTTGCGCAGAGGGATGGGCGTCAGTTTCCGCGACCGGGTGTGGGTGGTTCACAGCTCGACGCACGTGCCGAAGGGCAAGGGCCGCAGCTACCAGCAGATCGAGCTGAAGTCGGTCACGGACGGCACGATCATCCGCGAGCGGTTCCGCACCGAAGAGCAGCTCGAGCAGGCGATCTTCGAACGCAAGACGATGGAGTACCTCTACAGCGAGGGCAATCATCACATCGTCATGGACATGGACACGTACGAGCAGATCGAACTGCCCGACGACCTCATCGGCGACCAGCGGGTCTACCTGATGCCGAACATCCACCTTGAGGTCTCCTCGGTCGAAGGGGGCCCCGTGTCGGTCGATCTGCCCAACCAGGTCGAACTGACCGTCGTGGACGTCCCGCCGGCCGTCAAAGGCGCCACGGTGACTAACCAGTTGAAAGAGGCCCTCTGCGAAGGCGGCGCCCGCGTCCGGGTGCCCAGCTTCGTCGAGAACGGCACGGTCATCAAGGTCGACACCCGCACCGGCGAGTACCTCGGCCGCGCGTGACCGAATTGAGTTGACACGCCCCGCCGGCGCGCAAATAATGCTTCGCCGACGTGGTTCGTGCGCCCGTAGCTCAATGGATAGAGCGCTAGCCTCCGGAGCTAGAGGTTACAGGTTCGAGTCCTGTCGGGCGTAATGACAAGGCCGCCCCCGGCGGCCTTTTTGCTGGACAGCGGGCCCGGCCGCCGCCGCCGGGCCTTCGCCATCACGACGGCGCGGCCCCTGCGGCCTTCCCCCGAAAAAA
>JAAYZK010000501.1 GCA_012514895.1 Planctomycetota bacterium
CGAGCTGGTCCAGGCAGAACCTGTCGCCGCCGGAAGACCCAACCTGCCTCACTCGGACCGGCGTGCCGCATTCGCAGATCAGGAAGGATTCGCTGCCGATGGCCGACTCCGATGTGGCTCTGCCCAGGTTGGGAAGTTCGGAGCCTGTTGAGAAAGCCTGCGGGTCCTGATTGGCGGAATTGCCCAGCAGGACGTATTGTAGAGGACCTTCACTCTCCACGCCCCCAAGCACAGGCAGGAGATCCTGTTCGGCAGCAAAGAATAGCAGTTGTTTCATTCGTGCCATCCCGTCACTTGGGTATGAGGCAAAGGAAATCATGGGGGAAGGCCGCACGGATTCGGGCAGCGGCCGCCGCTTCCGAAGCCGTGGGCGTCAGGCCGTCGGCCAGTGTTGTGATCGTCTGCACCCGGACTGTTGTCGTGCCGTTTGTTGCCGTAATATCCACCCAGGTGCCGCCCAGTGTACCGCCTCCAGGACCGGGAATCCACTCCTCAGACGCTCGTCCGGCCCCGCCAACAATTCGGAGACCTTGGTTCTCAAGCTGGGTGGCGATGCTGTCGTTCAGTGCGCGAGTCGCGCTGCCCCCCAACCTCCCGCCCGCAGTTCCAAGATACGTCTGCAGTGGTCCGGGTGGACACTGCAGATTCTGGTTGAGAGCAGGCAGCGCCAGCCAGGCCGCAGCCCATTGTAGCATGTGGCCGAAGACTTCCAGTCCATACCCTGCTACGTATGAAGCCACACCTGTCATCATCATAGCCATTGCCAGCCGACTGTGCTGCCATGGCGCACTTCATCGTCTGTAGATCATAGCGGCCGCTGGCGTTCATGATTGCAGCTGCAGTAGCACCAGCAGCATAGCTGGCTGCTCCCACGACGAACGTCACAATCCCAAGTCCCCGAAGGGCCTGTCCCGCCGAGACTGCGTATCCACCTGCACGGAAGGCAGCGCCAGCAAGAGCGCCAACCACCATCCCGCTTGGATCCACATGATTCACCGGATCCCCATGGCAGTACAAGTACTTATGCAGGCTCTGCGGCTCCCGCATGCTGCCCGCCCAGGGATCGGTGATCACGAACCGTCCCGCGGCGCAGTCGAAGTAGCGTTCGCGGAGGTATTGCAGGCCTGTGGTATCGGCGTCCGTCCACTCGCCGCTGAAGCGCAGGTCGGTGGTCCAGATGGCCGGCTGGGCGGGCGGGGCGGTGTCGACGGGCAGTTCCAGGCCGTAGGCGCTGTAGGCGTAATGGGCCTGGATGACGCCGTTCTCATCGGTCAGCAGGCGTGTGGAGCCGTGGCCGTCGGCCAGGAGCCGTCCACCGTCTCGCTGGTGCGGATGCCGTCGTCGTTGTAGGTGTAGGTGCAGACGCTGCCATCCACTCCGTCGCCGTCGGCACCGATATGGGCCTCGGCCATGGGGCCGCGGACGTCGTAGCTGTAGGTCTCGGTCTGGTCTCGACGTCGAACTCGGTGGTCTTTTCGCCCAGCAGCGCCGTCGATGTCGAGGCGGAATACTCCAGCGTGCACCGCGCCCTGTCCGCACGCTCCAGACTTCCTGCGGCATGCCTGAGCGGGCCGACTCCTCAATTCGAGAGGACCTCGACGACGTCGCCGTCATGCAGGTCCAAAACAACCCTTCGGCCACTGTCATTCCCGAGGACGGCCGTCGCGTCTTCGCGCACGCTGAACTCCGTAACGATATCATGGGCGCTAAAGCACCAGATACGTGTTCCGGCGAATCCTACGCAATCCACGCCGAGTTCATGGAGCACGATGGCAGCGCCGGGCAGTGGCGCGCGCGCGAACTCAAAGAAGACACCGTCAAGCGCAATCGTAGCGACATGACGTCCATTCGAGACGTCCACGGCACTGACGTCGAAGTCGTGCCCCAGTAGAAGGTATCTGCCGTCGTCAGAAGCAATCCAGGCTGGCTCGATCCCGTGGAAACTCATGATGATCCCGATCACAAGCGGATTATCGCAGTTCCTCCCAATCTCGAGACTGCAGAATCTGCTCGCTCCTTCAGCGCGGACACCCAACAGGATGCTGTTCTTCGTCTGTCTGAGGTGCTCAAGCAGAGCCGCCTTCGAATCCCATTGTCTGCATTGTGTTGCCACAGACCAGTCCCCGTTAATGTCGCCACCGCGCCACGTCCGGGCTCCGCCCGATCGCGCGTCTTATGGTTGTCCTTCCTGATAGTGTACCTTCTCCTTCCCCGCTAGAAGGATCTTGTCAAGAAGCTCCAGCGGCATCCGAAAATCCGTATCGCGGGCGTAGAACAGCACCTGTCGTTGACCTTTTCCATCCACAACCACGTGGAAGAGTTCTGAACCGTCTGGTGCTAGAACCTCCAGTGCTGTCCCTGGGTAGTCCAAATCGCCAGTTGTCAACGTGCACTCAACGTCGGTTACCAGCTCTGTATCTTCGATATGTCTCGAGTAGCTCTTCACAACCCTCTCCCAAGGAAACCGATGAACTCGTTGGTCTCTGCGGAGAACCGCGCACCAAGCCCATTCGGCAGCCTGTAATCAACCACCAGACCATACGACTTCGTCATTTTCGTAGCCGGAGCCCCATTTCGCATGATATTCTTCAGCGCATTCGCGGCAGCCTCGTTGATACCTTGTTGATTGCCGAACCGCCTGGTCAGCTCTTGGGCATTCTGGGCTCCAACAATGTTAGGGTGCTTGGTGAGTGCTCTTCCTGCATTGGTGAACAGTCCATTGTTGTAGGGTCTCAGGGCCTCTCTGTACATGGGGTTCTGGGCCAATCCCTGTGGGCTGGCCTGCCAATATGCCGCAGCCGCGACCATCGCCCCCCCAACGACGTAGAGCCCGTATCCGACACCAACAGTGACCGCGCCCTCGAACATACCCTGGAGAGCAGCATCTCGCTTTCCCGTCCAGTACATCAGATCGTATGCAGCGGCCGGGCCGAGTGCAAGACTGACGGTAGCGATTCCATAATTGACGGCGGATATGGCAAACTTGACAAGCCCATAGGCCGACACTGTCAGGCCGAGTGCCCGTACGGCCAGCCCCGCATGCAGCAGTGCTGCGCCGGCTACCCCGGGAAGAGTGACGAATCCGCTCGGATCCACATGATTCACCGGGTCCCCATGGCAGTACAAGTACTTATGCAGGCTCTGCGGCTCCCGCATGCTGCCCGCCCAGGGATCGGTGCTCACGAACCGTCCCGCGGCGCAGTCGAAGTAGCGTTCGCGGAGGTATTGCAGGCCTGTGGTATCGGCGTCCGTCCACTCGCCGCTGAAGCGCAGGTCGGTGGTCCAGAGGGCCGGCTGGGCCGGCGGGGCGGTGTCGACGGGCAGTTCCAGGCCGTAGGCGCTGTAGGCGTAGTGAGCCTGGATGGTGCCGCTGAAGTCGCTCAGCAGGCGGGTGGAGCCATGGCCGTCGGCCAGGAGCAGGACGGGGGTGATATTGTCGCCCTCGATGGCGTACTCGGCGAGGACGTCCAGGCCGAGGCGGAAGCTTCGGGTATGGACGCCGTCGGTCTTGACTTCGAGGACCTGGGCGTGGCCGGTGGTGTTGTATGGGTCGATCAGGAAGGTCCGCTCGGAGCCGCCGACGATCGTCTCGCTGGTGCGGATGCCGTCGTCGTTGTAGGTGTACAGCGACACGACCGGCTCCTGCGGTCCGGCGCCGTCGGCGTCGACGGTGGCCGAGTCCATGCGGCCGCGGACGTCGTAGGTGTAGACGGCGGCGTAGACGACGACGCCGTCCTGGGTGACGGTCTTGCCCAGCAGTTGGGTGGACTGACCGTTGTCGTAGTCGTAGACGACCTCCTGGGCGACCTGGCCGGTGACGGTCTCGCTCAGGAGGCGGTCGTTGTCATCGTAGGCGTAGGCGATGGTCTTCTCGACGGACCCGTCATCGCCCTCGTCGTGCGTGAACTCCATGCGGTTGCCGACGGCGTCGTAGACGTAGCTGTCGCGGTAGCGCAGGGGCGTGCCGACATCGTCGAAGCCGTGGCAGACCTCCTCGACGAGACGGCCGGCGTTGTCGTAGGTCCAATGGAACGTCGTCGTCCTCGTGACGCCGTCGTCGTCCAGGCGGGTTTCGACGGCCGCGACGCGGCGGCCGGCGTCGTCGAGGGTGTAGCTGAAGCGGGCCAGGACGGGGTTGTTCGACAGGTCGTCGGGGGTATCATCCCAGCGGAGGTGGACCATCTCCCTCAGGCGGTTGAGCGAGTCATAGCGGTATTGCGTGATCGTTGCACCCAGCGTGCGGGTCTCGGCGAGATTGCCCATGAGGTCGTAGGCGTAGGTGGACATGGCTGACGGAACGCTGCTGGCCCTCTGGGACCAAACCATGGTGATGCGGTTCAGCGTGTCGGCCGGGTAGAGCAGGGTGTTGCCCTCGGAAGTGGTGGTTCTCCCCTGACGGCCGGTCAGATAGGCGTACTCGTAGCTGACGACGCCCTGCGGTGAGGAGATTGACGTGACCCGGCCGCGTGCGTCGTAGGCCGTGGTGGTCGTGAGGATCGTTTCCGGCGTGGTGTCCCAGTGGGTTTCGGTGATCCGCGTCTGGCGGCCAAGCGCGTCGTAGTGGTACTCGACGGTCAGAACGACCGGATCAGTCTCGCTGAGCCGCGAGGCCTTGGCCGCGAGGCGTCCGCCGGCGCCGGGGGCGTCGTCGTAGGCGTACTCGGTGATGCGCCCTTCGAAGTCGACGGTGCGGACCACGCGGCCGAGGCGGTCGAAGGCGGAGGTGTCGGTCTGCCCCTCGGGCAAGGTGCGGGTCAGTTGACGGCCCCAGGCGTCGTAGGTGAGCGAGGTCTCCTTGACATCCGAGCGCGGCCAGGCCCATTCATCGCCGGTCGGCGAGCTCTGGACGATGCCGGTGCGGACGGCCGTGAGGTTGCCGAAGGCGTCGTAGTCGTACTCGTAGCGGGGATGGAAGAGGCCGTCATAGTGCACGGTGCCCTGTTCGTAGGGGTCTTCCCAGCACAGCCTGACGGCCGGGAGGATGACGGCGGTCAGGCGGCCGGCGTCGTCGTAGCGGTAGAACGTGCTCTGGCCGTCCTGGCCGGTCTTCTGCGCCAGGCGCCCCAGCGAGTCGTACAGGCAGGACGTCGAGGTGCCGTCGGCGTAGACGGTTCTCGTGAAGCGGCCGCCGCGGCCGTCGTCGTCGACCTCCTCGAACCAGGTTCCCTGCAGGCCCGTCTCATCGCGCAGGGCCGGGTCGGCGATGTCGGGGTGGGGGTCGCCCTGCGGCGGGGTCACGGCGATGCCGGTCCTCGTGCGGGTGTTTCGTCCGGTCGCGTCGTAGGCGTACTCCGTCAGCAGGCGGACCATCCCGTCATGGCCGACGGCATAAACCAGCGGCCCCAGCACGGCAACCTGGCGGCCGGCGTCGTCGTAGTAGTAGTCCGTCCTGGCCCCGCTGGAGGTGACGGTATACTGCACGCGGCCGGCGGGACGGAACTCGATCCCACTTTCGTAGTCGTAGTGGGTCTGTTCAATCTCCACGGCCGGCATGGTCGCCAGATCATCGGCGCCGCGGGGCGTGTCGGGGTCGTCGACGTCAACGACCCGGGCCGTGACCGTCCCGTCGGGATTGTCCGCCAAGATGATTGTGACGCCCGGCAGACGGCGAGTGCCGACGCAGTTGCCCAGCGTGTCGTACAGGTTGATCTTGACGGCCAGGTCCGCAGGATTGGCCGGCAGGACGCGTGTCGTGACGTCCGATGCCAATACGGCGAAAGCGTCCGTCTCGGCCAGGACCCGCCCGCGGGCGTCGTAGGCGGTGCGGGTGATGATCAGGCAATCGTGCGGCTCGGCGCCGCTCGTGTCGCGGGCCAGGACCCGTGTTTCGACCATGCGTCCCATGCGGTCGTAGGTCATGGCCGTCTCGGTGCCGTAGCGGTCCGTCTCGCGGCTGACGTTGCCGAGGCTGTCGTACTCGGTGGCGGTCTCCCACAGCAGCGTGGCGTGGGGTTGCTCCAGCAGCGTGCCGGGGACGAAGAGCTGGCCGTTGTTGAAGTAGGCATACTCGGCCGTCCGCGTGCGCCGTCCCTCGCCGTCATACTCGCTCACCGTGACGAGGGAGGTGTCCGGCTCGTGGTCCCCATCGGGAGCGTGCCCGGGGTAGAGCGGCGTGAAGCAGTACGCATCGTCGACGTGGAAGTACGACAGGACCTGATTGCCCATCGCGTCGTAGCCGTACCACGTGGTGCGGCCGGCGGCATCGGTCTGGGCGATGAGGCGGTCCTGCAGGTCGTAGGTATAGGTCGCCGCGATGATCTCCTGGTCGTCCCGGCCCGTGCGGCGCAGAACGCGGAGGGTGGTGCGGAGGTTGCCGGCGCTGTCGTAGGTGTAGCGGGTGACGGTGCCGGAGGCGTCCTTGGTCTCGAACAGGCGGCCCTGGTCGTCGTGGCGGTACGTGGTCCGGCGGCCGGCGGGGTCGACCATCTCGACCAGCGCGCCGTTGTGGTAGCGGTAGACCGTCCGGTTGCCCAGCGCGTCGGTGGCCGTGGCCACGCTGCCGTCGCTGTTGTACTCCGTCACGGTCTGCCAGACGAGGTGGGCCTCGATGTCGGCGTTCTTCGTGCCGTCCAGGATGGCGTCGAGGTCGGACACGAGCATCGGGACCGATTCGGCCGTCAGGCGGTCCTGGTCGTCGTAGGCGTACTGGGTGAGGATGTACCGGTCGGCGGCCTCGTCGACGAGCTGCAGCGCCCGCAGGACGTTGCCCCGGACGTCCCGCACGACGAGGGTCCGCCCATCCCCGGCCTCGGTGGAGGTCGTCGTGGCGCCGGTGGTGGTGACGCTGGTGGCGAACCCGTCGGCGTCGGTCAGGCTGACCAGGGCGCCCTGGGCGTCGTACGCGGCCGTCAGGACGGCGACCTGGCGGGGGTCCTGGATGGTCGCCAGCCGGTGGGCCGGCGCGCCGGACTGGTCGTCGTAGGCGAAGGCGACCCGGGCGTCGCTGCGGTTGGTCACGGCGGCCAGGTCGCCGGTCGCCGGGTCGTACGCGTAGCGGATCGCGTTGCCGGCCGGGTCGGTGATGCGGCGGATGCGGCCGGCGGCGTCGTACTCGATCAGGACGGCGACGGCGCTGCCCTCGCCGCTGGAGGTGATCGTCGTCTGGCCGACCGACCCGACACGGCGGCGGGTGCAGGTGAGTTGGTTGCCCTGGCCGTCGGCGATGGAAACGAGCTGTCCGGTCGACGCGTCGAACCGGTAGACGGTGGTGTTGATCCTCAGTTCGTAATAGCCGCCGAACCCCTCGCCGGCGGGGTTGTACGCCTGCATGGACGGGCCGGTCCGGGCCCAGGCGCCGCCGATATCGACGATCTCGGCGTCGGCGACGGTCAGCGTCGCCGCGACGGCGCCCTGCTGGGTGAAGGCCGGGCGGGCCTGGCCGCCGTCGCTGGGGAAGGCCGGGGCGAAGGTGAAGCGGAACGTCCCCCCGTCCGGCAGGGCGATCGCCACGCCGGTGGCGCCGGTGAATGCGGCGTCGGCGGCCGCGCCGGCCAGGCCGGTCACGGTGACGCACCGCCGCTCGTAGTTGCACTCCCACCCGGGCCCGAAGGCGCCGACGCGGCCGCTGACGGCGTCGGCGAGGCTGTAGCGGCGGGTGATCTCGATCGGCAGCTTCGCCTGGATCGACAGATCCGTGAAGGTCAGGTCCAGGTTCCCCGGGTCGAGCGTGCCGTGATCGATCACCAGCTCCGTCTCGTCCCAGACGGTGTCGGCGCCGTGCGTGGCGACGACCCGCAGGAGATAGCGGCCATTGGGCGTGCGAGCGACGTCCAGCGCGCTGCCGACGGGCTGGGGATCCGGCGAAGCGGCCGCCGTGCCCGACGCGGCCAGGACTGGCGCGGCGCCGGGGACGTCCAGGGCGATCAGCTCGAGCGTATAGACCACGTCGACGGGGTCGCCGGGGTCGGGGTCGGTGAACGTCGCCTGGAACTGCACGAAGCCCTCGGTCAGCGTGCAGTGGCGCAGAGCCTCGTTCAGGGCGACGGTGGGCAGGGCCGTGCCGTGCGTCTCGGGCGCCACGGTGAACACCAGCGGTGCGGCCGGGTTGCCGGCCAGGTCGAACGCCGCGATCGTAATCGTGACGGCCTCGTTTCCCAGGCGGAACCGGTAGTCGCCGTCGGCGTCGACGCTCCGCTGCAGGGGCTGGGGCGCCGAACCCGTCTGGAGCGACAGGATGATGTGGCCCATCGCGACGTCGTCGTCGGCCTCGGCGTGCACCGTGACCTCCGTACCCGGCGGCACAGTGATGCCGGTGCCGCCCGTCCACGTCATCTGCCCGCCTCCCGAGACGTACGCGGGGTCGAGCGTCGGGGGCGCAACATCCTCGAAGACATCCAGCGTGAAGCTGTCGGCGCCCACCTGGTCCCACAGGTCGCTCACGCTGAACGTGCCGACGTGGCTGCCGGCCGACGGCGACGACCAGCGGAGGGTCAGATCCGACGGGCTGAACACGGCCCCGCCCGGCAGGCCCGTCACCTCGAGGGCCAGAAAGTCCTGGTCCCACACGACGTACGGGGCCAGGTCCAGCATCAGCGGGATGCCCGCCGGGTGGTGGATCACGTCGGGCACGTCGACCACCGGCTCGCTGTCCGCTTCGGCCACGCGGAGAACGAACTCCATCATGTCGATGCCCAGGCCGTTCCTCAGGCCGACGGTGACCCGCTTGCCGTGGTCGGCCATCTTCGGGTTGAGCCAGTCCACCGTGAAGACCCTGGCGGTCTCGTCGAACGCGAAGGTCATGCCCTCGACGCCGGCAGGGATGACGGCCTCGATGAAGGTGTCGGAAGCCGTGGCGTCGGGCGGAACCACGGCGGCGAACGTCCGGGCGTATCGGCTGCCGCAGACGGCGTAGAAGTCGGGATTCGCCTCCCAGCGCAGCGGCGGTTCGGCCAGGACCGTCAACTGGAAGACCCGCTGCGACCAGCGCCCCTGGCAGGTCGCCCTGACGGTGAACTGGACGGGGCCGACGGCCTGCGGGATGCCATGCACGACGTTGTCGCTCATCGTCATCCAGCCCGGGCCGGCCACCAGGTCGTACTCCACGTCGCCCGCCAGGTCCGTCGCGTGCATGGTGCAGCTCCACTCGGCGCCCAGCACGGCGTCCTTGAGCGCGACGGCCGGCAAGGTCGGCACGGGCGGTGTCTCCAGGACCTTCAACGGGATCTCCAGCGTGTCGGCGGCGCCCGCCGCGTCGGTCACCCGCAACGTGACGGTGTGCTCCCCGAGGTCCGCCGGGCCGGGCACCCACTGCAGCAGGGCGGTCCGCGGCCCCGTGCGGACGATGCCGATGCCCGCGGGCACGGCGTCGCCCTCGACGGTCCAGGTGAGCCATTCCGGATCGTCCAGGTCCGCGGCGGTCAGGTCGATGCTGAAGCAGTCCCCGGCCACGGCGTCGCGATACTGTGGGGGGTCGATCTGAGGAGCGACGTTGCTGCGGTACAGGACCGGCGTCATCGCGAAGCTGAACGTTGTCCGGCAGGGCGGATCGTCGTCGTCGACGGCGACGAAGCTGAACGTGTGGGGCGTTCCGATGTCGGCGAAGCCCGGCTCCCAGAAGAGCATCCCGGTCTCCGCGTCGAAGACGGCCTCTTCCGGCAGCGCATAGCCCCCGGCCGTGTCGACGCTGATCGTCACGGTCCCCCCGTCGGGATCGTACGCCGTCACCGGCAAGAGGATGGCCCCCGGCACGACGACCGTCTGGGGCCAGGCCATGTCGAAGACCGGCGCGCCGGGGTCGGCGTCCACGATCTTCAGCGACCAGGCGTGCAGCGTCACGGCGCCCGCGTCGTCGGTGAGA
>JAAYZK010000502.1 GCA_012514895.1 Planctomycetota bacterium
GTGAAAACACAGGATCACGTCGTACCGGGCGCACCCCAGGTCGTCGCGGCACACATCCAGACAGGCGAAGTCGGCATCGATGCCCTTGCCCTTGGCGCGGGCGATCATTTCGGATGCGAAGTCGATGGCCGTCACCCGACCGGGCGCGACCTGGGCGGCCAGCCAGGCCGTCGTCTTGCCCGTGCCGCAGCCGACTTCGAGCAGGGCCTGGCCGGGGCGTAGGCCGAGCATGTCGGCATGCTCGCTGAGCCGTTCGGTCATCGTGCGGCTTGACGGCTCCTGGTCATCCCACGTTGCCGCCAGTGTGTCGAAGTATCCGATACGCGCATCCGAAATCTTCATACGACTTCCCTCTTGCGTAATACTGGCTGTCGTGTTACGTTTCGGCGCATCGTAATACTTCCGCCCGCGATCGTCAAGGGCGGCGTGGAGGGTTTCTTGGCCTGAAGACGATGGAGGTATCGAACATGGTTACACTGCGATCGGGTGTCGTGATGGCGGTGGTGCTGGTTGCCGTGTCGTTGGTGGCGGGGGCGTCGGGGCTGGACTGGTCGTCCGTGCCGGTGGTCCGTCATGCCGAGTATCAGGCGGTCAACCCTGACGGGGCCACCGCGTATCCCGGTGGCGGGTTCCCCATCCGCCTGATCGGCGTGGTGCTGAACAACACCGAGGACTGGCTCGATCCGACGCCGGCCTACGATCCGGTTGTGCATCTGTGGGCCATGGGCGGCCAGGCGGAGTTCTACGTCCAGGCGCTGACCGTCTCGACGCTCGATGCGCTGGGCGTGGAGTACTACAATCCCGACGACTTTGGGGGGACCGCCTGCTGGATGGGGCAGAACTACGGCAACCACATCATGCACCAGGACCCGATGTTCAACTACACCGATGCCGAATGGACCGCGGAGTTGGGGCGGCTCGATCTCCTGGGCGGCGACGACGTGACCGATCCCATCCGCGCCGGCGACCTGGTGGAAGTCCGCGTGCGGGGGGGGCTGCACTACTCGGGCAAGATGAACGTCAATGAGAGGCACAGCAACGATCCGGCCAACGACTTCGAGGTCGTCCGCCTGACGACCGGGTTCGGCCTGCCGGCCGCCACGCCGCTGACGCTGGCCGACCTAAAGACCGCCGACGACACGGCCCTCTTCGACCCCTCCCGCCAGACCGGCGGCGAGCGGCACCAGTCCACCCTGGTCGAGATCCGCGGGGTGTGGGTGACCGACGCGGTCGCCTGGACGACCGATACCACCCTCACCGTCACCGACGGCGTGCGGACCTTTGAGGTCTACCTGGCGCTGAACCCCAGCTTCGACGGCACCATCCTGTTCGGCCCGGGCGAGCCGTTCAGCGTGGTGGGCATCATGGACCAAGCCGCCTCGCACGGCGTCTACAGCACGGACGGCTACCGTCTGCTGGTGATGAACGCCGCGGATGTCAGGGCCGTTCGGCCGGGCGACGCCGATGGAGACGGGGACGTGGACCTGGATGATTTCGTCATCCTCAAACAGAATTTCGGCGCCGCCCCCCTGGCCGACGGCCGCGCCGACTTCGACTTCGACGGAGACATCGACCTGGACGACTTCGTGATCCTCAAGCAGAGCTTCGGCACCGCACCCGCCTCAGGACGCTGACGCGGAGCCATGCCGATCGGGGCACCATGGACGGCCGACACGTGATCCGGACGAAAGCCTTTACGCTGATCGAACTGCTGGTCGTGGTGGCGATCCTGGCGCTGCTGACGGGGATCCTGCTGCCGTCGGTCAGCAGGGCGAAACGGCTGGCGAAGATCACCAAGGCCCACGCAGAGCTTCGGGGCATCACCATGGCTATCGAGATGTACCGGCAGGTCAACCATGACCACATCCCTCCCACGCGGTTCTCGTGCAGCAGCCGGACCGCCTACGATCTGCCGGTGGAGTTGACGCCGTTTCTTCCCAGCGGACGGCGCGACAATCTGGACGTCATCGCCATGCCCGATCCGTTCGTGCGCGATCAGACGTATCGGTATCGGGCCGTCGGGCCAGGCATCTTGAACGAGTCGACCCTCCTGGCAAACGCCTCCACGCTGTGGATACCCGACGGGTTCGGCGGCGAGGAGGAGGCCGACACGGGCCGCTACCACAGCGACCCCAGGACCAGTCCCGTGCTGTATGCCGTCTGGAGCATGGGACCGGCTCCGGCCTCGGCGCTGTTCGATATCCCCGGGCGGCTGCCGCTGCCGCAGAAGTACTGGCTCAAGAGCGGCTGCGAGGCGGGGGTGATCGTGCATTACCAGGACGCCAGTCGCCAACTTCACATGAGCCCATGAGAACACGCATGCAGACAAGACGCCGATCGATGCTCCTGCTCGTGCCGCTGCTGATCTGCCCTGCTGTCGAAGGGTGTCGCCGCTCGGCGGCTCCCGCGTCGGTGGCGGCGACGAATTCGATGCTGGAGTGTGCCGTCCGCGACCTGCTGGGCGAGGCCGCGCCCGTGCTGAGATTGGCCGAGCCGGGCATGTGTCCGGGGCATTTCGACATCCGCCCCAGCCAGGTGGAGGCCCTGCGCCGCTGCCGTCTCCTGGTGCGGCTGGATTTCCAGCAGTCGCTCGACCGCAGGCTCGCCGGGGCGGTCGGCGACGGGTTGACGATCGCCGAGGTCCGTCCGGGCGGCGGGCTGTGCGAGCCCGACAGTTACCTCACCGCCTGCCGTCAGACCGCCGATGCCCTGGTGGCCGCAGGGCTGTTGGATCGGGCGCGA
>JAAYZK010000503.1 GCA_012514895.1 Planctomycetota bacterium
TGGTTCGGCACGGTCCTGTACGTATCGGCATAGGCCTCGATCGCGCCCTGGACGGCCTTGAGGACGGCGCGGGTCTGGTTCTCGGCGGCCTTGGCGCGGACGGCCGAGCCGACGGAGACGACCAGCGTCACCAGGATGCCGATCAGGCCGATCACGATCATCAGCTCGATCAGCGTGAAGGCGCGGCCCGTCGTGCGTGTGCGGCAGGTTCGCGTATCCACGGGTCTACTCCAAGTTGTTGAAGTCGTCGTCATCGGAGCCCCACGTCCCGCCGCTCTCGCCCGGGCAGAACCACAGGCCGTCCGGGCCGGGACTGCAGATCAGGTAATCGCGGCGGAGGAAGTCCGAGCCGCCCCGCCGGGCGTAGACGTTCACGTCCGGCGGGCCGAGGATGTCGTCCCCGTCGCCGGGGTTGTCCAGGTTGTTGTCGTCCGCGCGGTACTGCCCCGCGGCCGCGTCGAAGCGGTAGTACAGGATCGGGTGGTCGTAGGTGTCCAGCAGGACGGGCACGCCGTCGATCATCCGGGTCCTGGCGTGTTCGACGTCGATGTACGGCCCGAACACGCGGCCGCGCGCGATCAGCCGGAATCCCGGCCCGGGCGCCAGGTCAGCATTGTCCCTGTTGTTCGCGTCCTCGTCGGCCAGGCCAAGCATGGCCTGGGCCAGCCAGTGGGCGCCGGTCCAGCGGTCGGCGGGCGTGTCGGGGGTCCGGCAGATCGGCGAGGGGCCGTAGCTGGTCGGGTAATCGCCGGTGTCGTTCCTGAACGTCTCCAGGCCGGCCTGGATGCCCTTGAGCATCGTCTGCGCGGAGGCCATCTGCATGCTGCGGCGGGCCCGCATGACGCCGTACGCGCCGAGGGTCGCCACCAGGGCGATGATCGAGACGACCACGAGCAGTTCGATCAGCGTGAAGCCCGTCGGGCGGTTCGGCCGGAATGTGAGGTCGGCTTTCACCTGTCTACCTCTCGAAGTTCGTGATGTCGTCGTTGGTGAAATACTCCCGATCCCTGCCCGGGGCGATCAGGATGAAGCTGTCGGCCCTGTAGGGGCGCGTGGTCGCGTTGGAGAAGTCGGTGGAGGTCGTGGCGTCCTCGGGCACGCGCGTGATCGACCGGTAGAACCTCCTCTGGGTGTCGTTGTCGTCGGCGGCCCCGGCGTACAGGCCGAGGTTGTCGTCGGCCCGGTAGACGTTCTCCACGGCGACCTGCCCGGGGCGGGCGATGAAGTAGAGGATCGGCTGGCTGGCCTGGGGATCGGCGGCGATCTTCCTGGGCCAGGCATCCATGAGCGTGCCGAAGCGGCCGCTGACGGCCTGGTAGGTGGCCGGGTCGTCATCGATGCCGGGCAGGTCGACGATGTCGCCGGTGGGGTCCATGTACTGCCTGGCGTCGCGGTCGTCGCCGGCCTTGCCGTTGTCCCGGAGGTGCTTGCTCATGGCGATCCACGCCTCGGCGGTCGGGCCGGTCAGATCGACGTGGTAGTCCATCAGGCACATGGCCAGGATCTGCGAGCCCGACAGTTCGCGGTCTGCCATGCGCTGCAGCAGCGACTTGTTCTGAGGGCTGCCCACCAGCCAGCGGTTGAGGCCGGGGTAGGCGTGATGGTCCTGTTTGAACGTTTCGCAGGCCCGGTCCAGTGCCATGACGCGGGCGCGGGTGGCCTGTTCGTAGCCGGCCTCTTTGGCCGCCCCCAGGGCCGGCAGGAGGATGCCGGCCAGCAGTGCGATGAGGGCGACGACGATCAGCAGTTCGACCAGCGTGAAGCCGGCGCGTCGCTTGTTCTTGTTCATCATGGTGCGTTGCCTTTCGCAGGTCGTCGGATCAGCCGGTCAGTTCGGTGATGAGCTTGACCAGCGGCAGGAACAGGGCGATGACGATGAAGCCGACGATCACGCCCAGGACGATGACCATCACCGGTTCCAGCAGGCTGACCAGGCCGTCCACGAGGGCCTGGACCTCGTTGTCGTAGTTGTCGGCGATCTTCATGAGCATCTTGTCGAGGTCGCCGGTCTCCTCGCCGACGTCGATCATGTTGACGACCATGGAATCGACGACGCGCGCCTGGCGGAGGGGTCCGGCGAAGCTCTCGCCCTCGCGGATGGCGTCGTGGACCTGGCCCATCGCCTTGGCGTAGACCTCGTTGCCGCACGTGTCGCGGGTGATGTTCAGGGCCTCGAGGATGGGCACGCCGGCGGCCAGCAGCGTGCCGAGGGTGCGGCAGAA
>JAAYZK010000504.1 GCA_012514895.1 Planctomycetota bacterium
ACTCCAGCGTGCAGTCGATCACCGGGCTGATCTCCGACCTGCCGGAACTGGGCAAGATCGAGGCCGGGTTCGACAAGGACCGCGAGCCGGCGTACCTGGACGAGATCGTGCGTGGCGCGGTCGAGGGGCAGCGTCACCAGTGGGAGGGCAAGCGCCACACCGTCGCGCTATCCATCCCGGCGGACCTGCCGCCCGTCCTCGGTTACCCGCAGCGGCTGACGCAGCTCACCAACAACCTGATCGAGAACGCGATCAAATACACGCCGGAGCAGGGGCAGATCGGCGTGTCGGTCGAGTTGAACGGCGATTTCCTGGTGCTGCGCGTGTCCGACACGGGCATCGGCATCCCCAAGAAGGACCAACCCTACATCTTCGACAAGTTCTATCGCACCGATCAGGCGATCGATCACTACGCGGGCACCGGCCTGGGGCTGTCGATCGTGAAGGGCATCGTGGAGCAGCATGCGGGGCGTATCTGGGTGGACAGCAAACCGGGCGTGGGCAGCACGTTCACCGTCATGCTACCGGCCTGTGTGAATGGCCGCTGTGCGGACGACAAGGACGCACCGAAGACGGCGCAGGTGCCGCAGCAAGCCAGGGGTTGAGGACGCGGGACGTGCCCCGCACAGGAAGATCAAAAGGCCGCCCTTCTGAGGGCGGCCTTTGTGTTACTGTGTTACGTTCGGTGACCGGGCGGGTTATTCCTCAGCCGCGAACGACGCCTGGATCTCGTTGGCCGTCTGGGTCAACTGGGTGAGCGCCGTTTGCACGTCGCCACCGCCCGCCAGCAGTTGGTCGAAGGTCGCCTGCACCTCATCGCGCACGACGTCGTAGCTCGCGATCTGCGGCTCAACCTTCGTCTCGCCCTGGATCAACTGCCACGAGTCCTCGTACTGCGGCAGGTCCTCGAACAGCTCCTGCATGTTCTCGGCGGTCGAGAAGCGCACCGGGTAGTAGTTGCTGACCGCGGCCCACTCCGCCTGCTGCTCCGGCTCGGTCATCCAGCGCACGAACAGCCAGGCCGCCAGTTCCTGCTCGGGGGTCGTCTTCGGGATGCTCACGCTCGCGCCGTAGACGTTCTGCACCGGCACATCGGCGTAGGGGATGAAGCCCACGTGCCACTCGAACGGCTCGGCGAAGGCGCCCTCGATGGCTGCCTTGACAAACGGCAGGCCGGAGGTCGAGCCGATGTAGAACACTGCGCGGCCGGCCGTGAAGTTATTCTGGTCGCCGTACTGCTCCGCAACGAGCGTCGCGCAGCCATCGTTGTACAGGTCCACCATGAACTGCACGAATTCGACCGTAGCCGGGCTGGCGAAGTCGAACTGCCCATCACGCCACAGATCACCGCCGTTGGCGAAGGTGCCCGCCGCGATGAAGGAGGCATCGGTCGGGATGGTGAAACCGATCGTGTCGGTCCCCTCGTAGCCGCTCCAGCCCTGCTCGGTGAACGCACACGCCATCTCACGGAACGCATCCCAACTGGTGGGCGGGCCATCGTAGCCCAGTTCCTGGAGGGCGGTCAGGTTGTAGTACAGCGCCTCGGTCGAACGGTTGGGGGGGAAGCCGATACGCACCGACCCGTCCGGGGTGTAGTCCTGATTGAAGAAGCCGGGCACGAAGTCCGCCACCTCAGCCTCGTTCAGGCCCCACTGCGGGTCGTTCACGAAGATGTCCATGTCTTCCGTCAGGCCACCGGCCAGGTAGTATGCCGCCGCGTTGTTCTGGTAGGCCACGACGAGGCTCGGCACGTCGCCGGTGGGGATGGCGGCGATCATCTTCTGGTAGATCTCGCCATAGCCGCCCTGGTTCGAGGCTTCGACGGTGATGCCCCACGGGTTGTTGGCGTTGAATTCCTCTACAATGCGGATCAGATATTCCTCACGCAGGCCGCCGTGTTGGTGCCAGTAGGTCACCGTCTGCCCGCTAGGATCAACGCCCGCCAGCGGGCCTTCGCTGGCCGGCTCCGTCGGCAGGTCAAAC
>JAAYZK010000068.1 GCA_012514895.1 Planctomycetota bacterium
AGGCGAGGCTGCCCACGCGTGGACAACGGATCGTCCCCCAGGCCGCACGCGCCCAACGATGGCGGGCCGGTCCGCATTCGCGTGGGCAACGAGTTGCCCACCCTACGCGTGGCGCCGAAACGCCCACCGTCACCGGTCCATCGCGGACCCGCGTAGGGTGGCGCAGCCGAGCCGAAGGCGAGGCTGCCCACGCGTGGACCCCGGACCGTCCCCCAGGCCGCACGCGCCCAACGATGGCGGGCCGGTCCGCATTCGCGTGGGCAACGAGTTGCCCACCCTACGCGTGGCGCCGAAGCGCCCGCCGTCGCCGGTCCATCGCGGACCCGCGTAGGGTGGCGCAGCCGAGCCGAAGGCGAGGCTGCCCACGCGTGGACAACGGATCGTCCCCCAGGCCGCACGCGCCCAACGATGGCGGGCCGGTCCGCATTCGCGTGGGCAACGAGTTGCCCACCCTACGCGTGGCGCCTCTGTGGCATGACTTGAGGTGACCGCTTAGAGGTCCGCCGGCATCCGGACCAGCGTCCTTTCCAGCACATCGCGGCAATAGCTGCACGCTTCGCAGATGCGGCCGCAGGTGCTGGTGCGGTCGAACCAGTCGTCCGGCAGGGCGGCGGCGTCGACGACGAAGGGGGCCAGGAGCGGCCCGTACCCCGGCTCCATGAGGTCCAGCAGGTTGCCGCGATAGCGGCCGCGGGCGTAGGCGCCCAGGACCACGCGGGGATTGCTGTGCATGCGGGTGGCGAGCTTCATGACCGGGACGAGCCCCTCGTACCGATGCACGTCCTCCGGACGGATCCACGTCGCCTGCAGGATGAGCGGCCAGTTCGCCCGGTCGGCCAGGAGGCGGCGGCAGACCATTGGCGAGAAGCCGTCGATGTTGCGGGTCTCATCCACCTCGGCCTCGTGGGCGACGAGATTGTCGTGGAAGGTCTGGCCGCCGCAGAAGGCCAGGCACCCGCTGTTGGCCAGGATCATCAACCCCTTCTGGCGCGCTTCCGTCCACTTGTGAAGGCGCCGAACGTGATCGAGGTCCCGATTGCAGTCGCGCTGCAGGTAGTAGCTGTCGAAGAGGTCCGCCTGCTGGGCCATAGCCGCGACGGTCCCCAGGCGCATGTTGACCGAGGCCCGCACGTGCACCTGCGGAAAGTGCGTCCTGATCACGTGGGCGATCATCGGCGAGGTCGTCGTCACGACGTCGACGCCGCCGACGGTCTCGCCGAGGTGCTCCAGCACGCTGGCAACCTCGTTGCGCAGGTGTTCGCTCAGCGCCCGCCCCCCGTAGCAGTTGGCGTTCAGCAGCAGGTCCAGCCCGACGCCCATCGCCTTGATCGCCCGCAGGTCGTCCTCCAGGCGGCCCTGGCCCGCCCAGTCGACGTACCCCCGCCGCCGCGTCAGGTCGGCCCGCCCCGAGGGGCTGTGGACCCACGGGAAGTAGACCTCCGCCACGTGCGGGCGGTACTCCTCCACGAGCGCCGCGAACGGCGCCTCGCCGGGCTCCGGCAGTTGGTAGCCGATGGCAAATCTCATCTCAGTCGCTCTGGCTCCCCGGGGCGCCCGGGGCAGTGTCCAGGTCTGGCCGGGACCAGTCCACGGTCCACGGCTTGCGCCGCCGGAAGGGCTTGGCGAACCTGTTCTCCAGCACGCCGCGGGACTCCAGCGAGATCATGCACGCCCGCGTGCAGCCCCGCGCGCCGCAGACGGCCTGGCCGGTGTTGTAGAGGTTCCGCGGCTTCCTGTAGAACGGCGAGTGCGGGCCCCGCGCCACCGGACGGCCGTACATGGGCTCGGTGTAGGGGTCGTCCACGTGCCCGTCGTCGGCGGGCCGGCCGCCGCGGAAGCAGATGTCGCACTGCCGGATGTCGATGTCGGACCACTCCAGTTCCCGCCCGGCCAGCGTGACCTTCACCGTCCGGTCGCGCGGCAGCGCCCCGCCGGGACAGGCCTCGACGCAGGCCATGCAGCGATTGCACAGCGGCGGGCCGTCGTAGATCGGATCGGGCTCCAGTTCCGCCTCGGTGATGACGATGCCCACGCGGTTCCGCGGCCCGTACTTGGGGGTCAGGAGCATCTTGGAGAAACCGATCTCCCCCAGCCCCGCCAGGTACGCGGCGATCCGCAGGTGCACCATCACATCCGGCGCCGCCCGCCCGGGGGCGACCGGACGGCTGTAGCCGGGCCTCAACAGCCCGCCGTTGTCGATCGCCCGCCAGTCGCTCTGGTGGCCGTACGGAATCGCCTCCAGGCCGTGATCCTCGATGAAGCGGGCGATGTTGATGACCGTCATGGGCATGTACAAGTACGTGATTCCGCCGTACCCCATGGCGGAGTAGTTGCTGAAGTACGTCCCCTCCTCGATCCCCCGCAGGCTGCCCCGCATGACGCGGAAGGCCATGGCGATGACGCTGCGTGCCTCGGGCATGATCTGGCGGGGGTCCATCTGGATCGGCGCGCCGGCGAACCGCTCGATGTTGGCGATCCCCACCATGTCCGCGCCCTGGGCCAGGGCGAACGATTTCACTTCCGCGGCGGTCAGCATCTCTTGGTTCATCTCCTCTTCTGTGAACTACCGCAGCACTTTCGCCCCGGCCGCCACGGCCGCCAGATCCGCGACCAGGTCGGCGGAGCGGTCCAGGTCCGGCGTCGCCGCGCCGAGGGTGGCGAACAGTTCGTTTCCGGCCGAGAACACCGGCACCGCCGCACGAAGCAGCGTATCGCCGTCGGTGAGGACCGCGCGGGCCGTCCGGCGAACCTGGGCCAGGAAGGCCTCGAGGGCGTCGGGGCTGGGCCAGCGCGACGAGCCGTCCTCGTCGAAGGGGTAGCGCATGCGGTACCCCTGGCGGCGTTCAGCGGGCCAGAGGGCCTGGAAGACCAGGGCCGCCACGCTGTGGTACGGCCGGAGCACCTGGTGGGCGGGGTGCTGTACCTGGCCGGGCTGTTCGGGCGACATGCGAACGACGACCGTCACGTCGCCCCCGCGGTCGACCGCCGCCGTCACCGTCGCCTCCGGCCGCCGCCGCGCGAGGTCCCGCACGGCCGTCTCCATCCACCGTCCCCGCGCCTCGCCGTGGACGGCTCCCATCATCGTGTGCAGGGCCGCCCCGGCGACATAGCGCATCGGCCGCGCCGTCTTGGCCAGGTAGCCCCGCCGCACCAGTGTCGCCGCCAGGTTGTGGGCCGTCGTCGTCCTCAGCCCCGCCGCCGCCGCCATCGCCCCGAGCGGCAGCCCCTCCGGCGCCGCGCAGACGGCCTCCAGCAGATCCAGCGCCCTGTCGACAGACTGAATCACGAGGTCTCCTCACCGGGAGAGAACTTCCACATTGTTGAATTTCTATCCCACATTATGATAGATTACACCGCCTTGGGGGTCACGTCAACGAAGAACCGCTCCAAAAAGAACGGCGGCGCTCCCGAAGGAACGCCGCCGTTCGTACTCCAGTGACTGGATCGTGGTGTCAGCGTGCGTATTCGACGCAGCGGGTCTCGCGGATGAGGGTGACCTTGATCTCGCCGGGGTAGGTCATTTCCTCTTCGACCTTCTTGGCGATATCGCGGGCGGCCTTGGCGGCGAGGCGGTCGTCGACGCTCTGGGCGTCGACGATGACGCGGACCTCGCGGCCGGCCTGGATGGCGTAGGCCTGCTGGACGCCCTCGAAGCTGGTGGCGATCTCCTCGAGTTTCTCCAGCCGCTTGATGTAGCGGTCCAGCGTCTCGCGCCGGGCGCCCGGGCGGCTGGCGGAGATGGCGTCGGCGGCCGAGACGATGGCCGTGTAGAGGTCGTGATTCTCGCCCTCGCCATGGTGGCCACCGGCGGCGTTGACGACCTCGGGCTTCTCGTTGTAGCGCTTCAGCAGGTCGGCGCCGATCTGCGGGTGCCCGCCCTCGACCTCGTGGTCGACGGCCTTGCCGATGTCGTGCAGGAGCCCCGCGCGGCGGGCCAGTTCGCCGTCCAGGCCGAGATCCTCGGCGATCATCTGGCTGAGGAACGCCACCTCGATGGAATGGCGCAGGACGTTCTGCCCGTAGCTGGTGCGGAAGTGCAGGCGCCCCAGCAGTTGGGACAGCTTGCCGTGCAGGCCCCGGATGTTGGTCTCGATGCAGGCCTTCTTGCCGGCCTCGACGATCTGTCGGTTGACCTCTTTCTCGGTGTTGGCGGCGACCTCTTCGATCCGCGCGGGGTGGATTCGCCCGTCCTGGATGAGTTTTTCCAGGGTGAGGCGGGCGATCACGCGTCGGACGGGGTCGAACGCGCTGACGATGACGACGCCGGGGGTGTCATCGACGATGACGTCCACGCCGGTGGCCTTCTCGAACGCGCGGATGTTTCGGCCCTCGCGGCCGATGACGCGGCCTTTCATATCGTCGGAGGGGATGTCGACGGCCGAGACGGTCGAATCGCTGGTCAGCGAGGCGGCGTACCGCTGGATGGCGGTGGTGATGATCTCGCGGGCCTCGTCCTCGGCGGTCTCCTTGGCTTCGTTGATCCGCCGCTCGATGAGGCGGTTGGCGTCCTGCTCGACCTCCCTCTCGAAGCGTTCGAGCACGACGGCCCGGGCCTCGTCGGCGGTCATGTGGGAGATCCTCAGCAGTTCCTCCCGCTGGCCGGCGACCAGTTCACTGAGGTGCTGGTCCTTCTCGATCAGGGAACGTTCCTTCTCGGCGACGGACCGCTCGGCGACCTCGACGGCCCGCTCCTTGGCGGTGATGGTTTCGAGCTTCTGGTCGAGCAGGTCTTCACGCTTGGTCAGGCGGCGCTCTTCGGCGTGCAGTTCCTTGCGCTGCTCGGCGGTGTCGGCGTCGAAGGCCTCGCGCCGGCGGAGGTATTCATCTTTGGCATCGACTTCGGCCTGGCGGAGGATGTTGGCCGCCTCGGTCTTGGCGGCGTTGACGATCGATTCGGCTTCGCTCTGGGCGTCGGCCTTGCATCGAGTGCGACGCCAGGCGGTGTAGCCCGCCACGGCGCCCGCCCCGACCAGAAGGGCGACGATCCCGACAAGTACGTATTCCACGGAACGCTTCCTTTCCGGATCGACCGGGGCAAGGAGCGCGAACCCGCGGCGTCGGAGTGCATCCCGTCAGAGGGGCGGGCGGAACGCCGGCCGGTTGCCGAATGAGCTGCCCTACCGCGTTATCGTCATGGACAGGCGGAGCTTACACCGGCTCCCCCGCATCGGTGCCAACCGATCCCCCTGACGGCATCAGCCGGGCCGACCTCGAAGGGCGGACCTGGATGGAACGGGCACCGGGTCATCATGACAGCAGTTTCGGTCAACTCGTTCGGTTCAACTCTATGGCCCGCAGGCCTCGCCCACTCGGACGATACAGCGCCGTTCCAACCGGCGACGCCCTTTGCGTCGATGTTCCAATCCAGGGTTCCCCGCACAGACGGGGCGGCGTCGTCAGCCCAACCGCACCAGGCGGCTGAACGGCGTCAATCCGACGGCCGGTCGCAGTCCTATCCTCGGCCGTCCTAACAAGTGAACCGGAGCCGACCGGACCCCGGATGAAAAACCATCAGGGTAAGATCCGTCGTCGGGGCCGCCGACATCCGTTTCACGGGACACAGTCGCTCAGCCTGTCCACGTCGGATCGCACGATCCGGCGCTACAGACCGGCACACCGTCAATTTACCAACGCCGCACGCCCCCCGCAAGATAAATGCTATCTCCGACACAAGATCAGGCCAACATCCTCACCGCCGTCCACGTATATACTTACACGGATTCGGGCGCCACGGTCCTACGTTTCGGCGCCCGAAAGACTTGCCCGAGGAGGAGCGACCCCGTTGAAACGCGCCGCAGGCCTGCTGCTGACGACAGTGCTTCTGGCCGCCGCACCGTTCGTGTCGGCCGACGCCGGGGGTCTGCCCCCCCTGGGGGCGCTGGGCGGCCCGGCCGCCCCGCCGCCGGAGGTGGCGCTGTCGGCGATCCCGTCGCACACCGCCGTCACGGCCGGAGGGGACTTCCACGTCGACGTCACCGTTAACGTTAGGGAAGGCCGTTGGTTATACAGCGCGACCCCGCGCGGCGAGGTCGTCAGACCCCTGCCGCTGCGGATCGAGGCGACCGCCTCGGCGGGACGCGCCGGCGAGGCCCTGCTGCCCCGCCCCGCCTGGCACGACCTGGACGCCGGGGGCATCACCGACAGTAACCTCGTCTACGAAGGCCGCTTCACGTTCCGCGTGCCCGTGAAGGCCCCGGACGATCCGGCCGCCGGCCCCGTCGCAGTCGACATCCGCCTGACCGGCCAGACCTGCGACCCCAACGGCTGCTACGGCGTCGAGGCCGCCGCCTCCGTGACGGTGCCCCTGGGGCCCGCGGCGGCCCCAGCGACCGCGCCGACGGCCGCGGCGGACGATCTGCGCACCGCGGCGGCGTGGGACCGCGCCCTGCCCCGGACGCCCCCGGACGCCCAGGCCGGGACGCCCCGGACGCCCGGGGCGAGCCTGGGCATGCTGGCCGCCCTGCTGCTGGCGCTGGTCGCCGGGGCGGCGCTGAACGTGATGCCCTGCGTGCTGCCGGTGCTGCCGATCAAGATCATGAGCCTGCTGGAGCAGGCCCGCCACTCCCGCCGGCGCGCCGTCACGCTGGGGATGGCGTACGCGGGGGGCCTGTGCCTGTTCTTCCTGGGCATGGGCGCCGTCAGCACCGCTGTTCGCGTCTTCACAGGGGCGGCCTTCAACCTCAACGAGCCGTTCGGCCACCCGGGATTCCTCATCGCCATGGCCCTGCTGCTGGTGGCGGCGGCCCTGTGGCTGTTCGACGTCTACGTCCTCATGGTCGGCGGGCGTCTCGGCGCGGCCCGCCTGGGCGACGGCCATGCCGGGTCGCTGCTCATGGGCCTGTTCACCGCCGTGCTGGCGACGCCCTGCAGCGGGCCGGTCCTGGTGACCGTGTTCGGCTGGGCCCAGGGGCAGCCGGCCTGGGCCTCCGCCGCCGTCTTCGCCATGCTCGGGTTGGGCATGGCGGCCCCGCACGCCGCGCTGGCGGCCTTCCCCGATCTGCTCAAGCGCCTGCCCGCCCCGGGTCCGTGGATGGCGCGGTTCAAGCAGGTGATGGGGCTGCTGCTGCTGCTGGTGGCGGTCTACCTGCTGTCGGCCCTGGGCGACACGAAGTGGATGGCGCGAGTGGTCGCCTATGCGATCGTGCTGGGCGGGTGCCTGTGGGCGGCCGGTTCCTGGGTGACGCCCGCCACGGCGGCGGTGCGCCGGCGGGTGGTGCGCGTGTCGGCCCTGGCCCTCGCGGTCGCGGCCGGGTGGGTCCTGTTGCCGCCCCCGTCGGCCGGGACGATCGACTGGGCGCCGTTCGACGCGTCGGCGGTGAAGGCCGCCGAGGCGGACGGGCAGGTGGTGGTGGTCAAGTACACCGCCGACTGGTGCACCGTCTGCAAGATCGTCGACTACACCGTCTATCGTCGCGAAGCCGTCGCCGACGCCCTCAAGCAGCGCAACGTGCTGGCGGTCCGCGCCGACGTCACGCGGGCCTCCGCTCCCGCGGCCCAGTACCTGCGCACCGTGCTGCACGAGCCGGGGCTGCCGGTCACCGTCGTGCACGGCCCGGGACTGGAGGAGCCCCTCCGCCTGCACGGGATGTTCAGCCCCGCCGACCTGCTGGACGCCGTCAACCTCGCCCGAGGCGGCGCCGAGGTGGCCGGACGATGAACGGCCAGGCCTTCACCTGCGTCCATACCGCCGCCGACGTCGCCGAGGCCGCCGCCATCCTCGACGCACTGACCGCCGCGGGCATCGACGCCCGCCAGGCGGCCTTCACCGAGGACCGCCGTCTCCTGGGGATCGAGATCTACGTCCCCGTCGCCCGCGAGGCCCAGGCCAGGGCCATCATCGCCGACGGCCTCTGGCCGCGACTGGCGTAAGGTTGACAGCCCGCCCGAAAGCCCCGATAATGCATTACTGATCTTGGGGTTGCGCACCGGAGACGCCCCTTCTGATCTGACTGGCGCACACGTCCCTGGAGGCCTCGCCGGTCCGCGCGGTGCTGAGGCCGCGGCACGGCGAGCCGGAAGGACCGGAGGTGCTTCATGCATGATCCCTCGACAGTCCCCGCCCCCGGCGACCCGGGGCCCGGCGCCATCCTGGACGCCGTCCGATTCGCGACGCGACTGCTGCTGGGCAGCGCGTGCTGGCGCGACGACATCCAGGCACTCCTGGCGCGGCTGCGGCAGGCCGCCGGCGCCGACCGGGCGCTTGTCTTCGAGCGGCTCAGCCATGACGGCAGCGACGACCGCGTCATCGCGCGCTACTGCAGCTTCGCCCCCGGCGCCAAGGGCCCTGTCGATGCGATGGGACAGCCCAGCCCGCACAAGCCAAGGGAGGTGTCTCCATCGGTCAAAGACCGTTTCGCCCGAGGGCAGGCCGCCATCGATCACCTCAGCGCCGTGCCGGAGCCCCAGCGGAGACGGATGATCGAGGCGGGCATCCGGTCGGGCCTGGGCGTGCCGATCATGCTCGGCGGGGACTGGTGGGGAAGCCTGAGCTTCGGCATGGTGAGCGCCGAGCGCGACTGGGACGACCGGACCGCCACGGCGATGGCCATCGTGGCCGACACGCTGGCGGCCGCCATCGAACGCGAGCAGGACGTCGCCGCCCGCAAGCAGGCCGAGCTGCAGGCCGCCAACGAGCGGGAGCTGCTGCGGGCCGTCGTGGACGCGCTGCCCGACGCGGTCTATCTCAAGGACGCGGACGGGCGGTTCCTCCTGGTCAACGAGCGGTTCACCCAAGGCATGCTGCAGGAGGATCCGTCGGTCTTCCTGGGCAGGACGGACCACGACTTCTTCCTGCCCGAGAAGGCCGACCGGTGGCGTGCACAGGAGCAGCGCGTCATCGCCACCGACACCGCCGTCGAGAACGAGGAGCATCACTTCCCCGACATCGACGGGACGGAGGTGTGGACGTCGAACACCACCTTCCCCTTCCATGACAGCCACGGGCGGGTCCGGGGCACCGTGGGCGTGGTCCGGAACATCACCGAACAGAAGCGGGCCGAGCAGAAGCTCCTCGAGGAGCGCCGTCTCCTGCGCCAGGTCATTGACGGCCTGCCCGACGCGATCTACCTCAAGGACGCCGAGGGCCGGTACCTGGTGGTCAACAAGGAGTTCGCCCGGACGCGACCGGGGGGCGGCTGGACCACGGACACCTGCATCGGCAAGACCGACTACGACTTCTCACCCGACAAGGCCGACGAGTTCCGCCGCCTCGACGAGGAGGTCCTCGCCGGGGCGCCCGCGGTGGATCAGGTGCGGTTCCGCATCCGGCCGGACGGCACGCCGTCGTGGAACATGGCCAACAAGACGCCGCTGCGCGACGGGGGGGACAGGATCATCGGCCTGGTCGGCTCCGTGCGGAACATTACCCGATACAAGCTCGTCGAGCAGCAGCTTCAGCACGAACGCCTCATGCTGCGGACGATCATCGACACGATCCCCAGCGCGCTGTACATGAAGGACGCCCAAGGCCGCTACCAGCTTGCCAACGCGGCGTTCGTCCAGGGGCGAGGCGCGGCCGACGAATCAGAGATCCTGGGCAAGACCGACTGGGACCTCTACGACCCCGCCAAGGCCGCCCACTGCGAACAGGCCGACGCGGCCTTGCTCGCCAGCCGCCGGCCGGTGATCAACCGCGAGATCCGGATCGTCGGCGACGACGGCAACGTCTGCTGGCGGCTGTTCAACAGCGCGCCGATCATCGACAGCCGGGGCGAGCCGATCGGGCTGATCGGCATCGTCGGCGACATCACCGAACGCAAGCGCGCCCAGGAGGCGATCCGCGCCAGCGAGGAACGCTTCCGCACCCTCTCGGAGCAGTCGCTGCTGGCCATCGCCATCCTGCAGGACGGCCGGCACGTCTACGTCAACGAAGCGCTGTGCAAGGTGTTCGGCACCACCCGCGAGGAGTTGATGGCGATGCCGCCTTACGCCTACGAGGAGACGTTCCACCCGGAAGACCGCGCTTTCGCGTCCGACCAGGGCCGCCGCAAGGCCGGCGGCGAGACCAACGTCGTGAACCACTACGAGTGCCGCCTGAAGACGCGCGGCGGCGAAACGCGATGGGTGGAGCTGTTCAGCAGAACCATCCAATACGAGGGGCGCCCGGCGAACTTCGTCACGTTCGTTGACATCACCGCCCGTCGAGAGGCCGAGCGGGCGGTGCGCGAGAAGGAGCGGCAGTTCCGCGAGGTCCTGCACAGCTCCCGCGACGTGCTGTACCGTCTGAATCTCAAGACGCTCAAGTACGACTACATCGGCGCCGCGGCCGAGCAGCTCATGGGCTTCCTGCCCGAGGACATGGCCACGATGGGGTTCGCCGAGTTGGCCAAGCGGTTCCACCCCGACGACCTCCAGCGCCTGGACAGGCATTTCAGCGCCCTGCTGGACGGGACGCTCGAAGAGGGCGTCGCCGGCACCATCGAGCACCGCTGGCAGCGCACCGACGGCCGCTACCGCTGGTTCTCCGACAGCCGCACCGTGGTCCGCAACGCCGACGGCGAACCGATCGCCCTGGTCGGAGCCGTGCGGGACATCACCGAGAAGAAGGAGGCCGAGGAAGCCCTGAGCCGCAGCGAGGCGCAGTACCGCGGGCTGGTCGAGAGCATCCCTGTCGGTATCGGCCAGGTCGAACCGTCGGCCGACGGGCGGATCCTGGCGGCGAACCCCGAACTGGCGCGGATGTTCGGATACGACTCCGTGGAGACCTTCTGCAAGCTGACGCTTGCCGACATCCACCCGCCCCTGGACGCCCGCCGCAGGTTCGTGGCGCGGATGCTGGAGGCGGGCCAGATCGTCAGCACCGAGATGCGAGCCACCCGCCGGGACGGCTCGGTCCTGTGGATCGCGGCCACGATCACGGCCGTGCGCAACAGCGCCGGCGAGGTCGTCCACCTCGACGCCCTGCTGGAGGACATCACCGAACGCAAGCTCGCCGCCGACGCCCTGCGCGAGGCCCACGCCAAGCTGCTCAATGCCCGCGAGGACGAGCGGCGGCGCCTGGCGACCGACCTGCACGATTCGCTCGGCCAGAGCCTCGTGGCGCTGAACCTCGCCATCCAGGGCAGCTACATTGGACGGGAGGGGCAACTCGACCCGGACCACCTTGCGAGGCTGCGGAGCATCGCCGAACGATGCAACAGGCTCATCGAGGAGGTGCGCCACATCTGCCACGGGCTGTTCCCCCCGGTGCTGGAGACTCTCGGGCTGGAGGCCGCCCTGCGCGGGCTGACCCGCGACTGCCAGGGCCAACTGACGGCCGCGCTGGACTACCCCGACGAGCTGGCCGGCTGCCGGTTCGATCCGGCCGTCGAGATCGTCCTGTACCGCATTGCCCAGGAGGCGGTCCACAACGCCCTGCGCCACAGCGGCGCCAGGCGCCTGACGGTGACAGTGACGCACGCCGGCGGGCGCCTCGGCCTGGAGATCGCCGATGACGGGTGCGGATTCGACCCGGCGGAGGCCGAGGCCCACGGACTGGGGCTGACCACCATGCGCCAGCGCGCCCGCGCCGTCTCGGGCGATTTCGCCATCGAATCGTCGCCCGCCGGCACCCGCGTCCGGCTGGACGTCGCCGCCGAACCCCGGCCCGACGACACCGAAGACGACGAGGAGGACGTCGCGCCATGACCGCCCCCGCAGGACGCACCGCCCTGGTGACCGCCGCCGTTGCGGCCCTCTGTGGTATAATGGCGGCTCGTGCCGAGGATGCCGTCAGGCAAGGAGGAACCGCGATGCCCGTCTGCCGTCATGAGCCGCTCGAAGGGCGGCTGCTGCTCGACGCAACGCTGCCCGACTGGACGCACCTGTCCAGCAACGCCGGCGACATCCCCGAATCGGCCCTGGCCGGCGATGAGCAGACCGCCTCGCTGGTGATCGACCTGGACGCCGACGGGATCGACGACTTCGTCATCGCCGAACGGACGACGGCGCCGTCGGTGGTGTGGTTCCGCCGCACCGGCGACGGGTGGCAGCAATACGTCATCGACAACACCCACCTGCGGATCGAGGCCGGCGGCGCCGCCACCGACATCGACGGCGACGGCGACCTGGACATCGTCTTCGGCGGCGACGCCGGCTCCAACGGCATCTGGTGGTGGGAGAACCCTTCCCCCGCGTTCGACCCCGCGGTGCCCTGGGTGCGGCGCACCATCAAGAACAGCGGCTCCAACAAGCACCACGACCAGATCTTCGGCGACTTCGACGGCGACGGCGCCGACGAACTGGTCACCTGGAACCAGGGCGCCGGGCGCCTCTACGTCGCCGAGATCCCCGACGACGCCGCCGCGGTGGCGAGTTGGAACCTCGTGTCGATCTACACCGGCAACAGCAGCCACGAGGGCCTCGCCGCCGCCGACATCGACCTTGACGGCGTGACCGACATCATCGGCGCCGGACGCTGGTACGAGCACGTCAGCGGCACGACCTTCACCGCCCACACGATCGACGCGGCCCAGGTCTTCACCCGCGCCGCCGCCGGCCAACTGATCGCCGGCGGGCGCCCCGAGGTGATCTTCGTCCCCGGCGACGCCGACGGGCCGATGAAGCTCTACCAGTGGACCGGCTCGTCCTGGTCGGCGACGACGTTGATCGCCAACGTCCGCCACGGCCACAGCCTCCAGGTCGCCGACGTCAACCTCGACGGACACCTGGACATCTTCACCGCCGAAATGCACACCCCCGGCCCCGGCAGCGGCGCCACCGCCCGCGTCCTGTACGGCGACAGCGCCGGGGGCTTCACCGAGCAGGTGATCTCGGTGGGAATCGGCAACCACGAGTCGCGCCTCGGCGACCTCGACGGCGACGGCGACCTCGACATCCTCACCAAGCCCTACACGTGGGACACCCCTCGCGTGGATGTCTGGATCAACGGGATCCCCCACACGCTGCCGCTCGATCAGTGGCAGCGCACTGTCGTCGACGCGTCCAGGCCGTGGACGGCCCTGTTCGTCGACGCGGCCGACATCGACGGCGACGGGGACCGCGACCTCGTCACCGGCGGGTGGTGGTACGCCAATCCCGGCCCCGGCGGCGGGACGTGGACCCGCCGGACGGTCGGCTCGCCCCTGAACAACATGACGGCCGTCTACGACTTCGACGGCGACGGCGACATGGACATCCTCGGCACTGCCGGAGAGGGCTCGGCCAGCAACGACACCTTCGTCTGGGCCCGTAACGATGGGACCGGCACCTTCACGGTCCACGCCAACATCGCCTCCGGCGACGGCGACTTCCTCCAGGGCGCGGCGGTCGACCGCTTCTCGCCCGGCGGACCTGTCCAGGTGGCCCTGTCGTGGCACGCCGCCGGCAAGGGCGTGCAGATGCTGACGGTGCCCGCCGATCCCACGGGCGGGACGTGGACCTGGCAGCGGATCAGCGCGACCAGCCAGGACGAAGCGCTCAGCAGCGGCGACATCGACCGCGACGGCGACGCCGACCTGCTGCTGGGCACCCGGTGGCTCCGCAACGACGGCGCCGGCTGGTCGGCCCACACCCTCAACGGCGCCGCGGGCCTGCCCGACCGCAACCGCCTCGCCGACGTCAACGGCGACGGGCGTCTCGACGCGATCGTCGGCTACGAAGCGATCGGCGTCCCCGGCAAGCTCGCGTGGTACGAACAGCCCGCCGCGGCGACCGGCACCTGGACCGAACACGTCATCGCCTCGACGGTGGTCGGACCGATGAGCCTCGACGCCGCCGACCTCGACCGCGACGGGGACGTCGACCTGGTCGTCGGCGAACACAGCACCACCGCCCCCGCGACGGCGCGCCTGTGGATCTTCGAGAACGCCGACGGCGCCGGCGGCGCGTGGACGGCCCACCTCGTCCACACCGGCGACGAGCACCACGACGGGGCGATCCTCCGCGACATCGATCTCGACGGCGACCTGGACATCCTGTCGATCGGCTGGACGCACGCCCGCGTGATGCTCTACGAGAACAAGGCCGATCCGGCCTCGGCACCCAACGCGGCGCCGGCCGTGACGATCACCAACCCCCGCGCCGAGACCACCCGTCTGCTGACCGACGCGGCGGCGCTGATCCTCGAAGCCGACGTGACCGACGACGGGCGCACCGCCGGGCCGGTGACCAGCGCCTGGACGGTCTTCAGCGCCCCGGCCGGCGGCACCGCCGTCTTCGACAACCCCGCGGCCCTCGCCACCGCGGTCCGGTTCAGCGGCGAAGGGACCTACGTCCTGCGGCTGAGCGCCTCGGACGGCCAGGCCGGCGCCCACAGGGACGTGACGGTCATCATCGGGGCGGTCGCCACCCCCGTGGCGCCCACGCCGGACGTGGCGTGGTGGACCTTCGACGAGGGAACCGGCACGACGGCCGCCGATCCGATCGGCGGACACACCGCCGCGGTAGCCGGGGCGGCGTGGACGACCGACGGCGTCGAGGACGGCTGCCTGCGGTTCGACGGGGTCGACGATGCCGTCAACCTCGGCGCCGTCGACATCGGCGGCTCGGCCCTGACGCTCGCCGCGTGGATCAACCCCGACGACTTCGGTACCTACGACGCGCGTATCCTCTCCAAGGCCAACGGCGTCCAGGACGCCGACCACTGGTGGATGATCTCCACCTTCGGCGCCGGCAACGGGACCGGCCTTCGCTTCCGCCTGAAGACCAACGGCACGACCGGCACGCTCATCAGCCCCAACGGCGTCCTCCAGGCCGGCCGGTGGCAGCACGTCGCCGCCACCTACGACGGCGCGATGATGCGGCTGTACGTGGACGGCGTCGAAGTGGCCTCCATGAGCAAGACGGGCGCCCTGAGCACCAGCGCCTCGGTCCAGGCGGCCGTCGGCAACAACCCGCCGGGCGTCGAAGGCAGGCCCTTCGACGGGCGGATCGACGACGTCCGCCTGTACGCCTCGGCCCTCGACAGCAACGCCCTGAAGGCCCTCATGGATGGGCAGCCCCCCAACACCGGCCCGGCCGTCGACGCGGGCGCCGACCGCAGCGCGGCCGGCACGACGATCCTGCTGGACGGCACGGCCGCCGACGACGGCACGCCCGACCCCCCGGCGGCGCTGGCTGCGCGGTGGACGCTCCGCAGCGGTCCCGCCTCCGCCCTGTTCGCCGACCCGACAGCCGTCGACACCATCGTCGCTGTGCCCGACGGCGGAACGTACGTCTTCCGCCTGACCGTCGATGACGGGCAGATGGCGACCGCCGACGACGTGACGATCGTCTTCCCCGATCCGCCCGCCGGCGCCGACTTCGACTTCGACGGCGACGTCGACCTGGACGACTTCGTCATCCTCAAGCAGCACTTCGGCGCCGACGGCGCCGCCCGCGCCACCGGCGACGCCAACAACGACGACCGCGTCGACCTGGACGATTTCGTCGTCCTCAAGCAGCACTTCGGCACCGCCGGAGCCGTGACCTCCGCCGCCGAGCTGCGCGCGGCCGACGGGAACCCGCGGCGGCTGCGCGCGGGCCGGCGCCGCGACGTCCGGCCGGTGTCCGTCTTCGACGTGCTGGGCGGTAGACGCTTGCGCCGCGGCGCGTTAGAATGATGCGCCGTCGTCGGGAGGACACTGCACGCACCGGTTGAGGAGACACCCATGAGCCGCGCCTTCAGCGCCACGCTGCCCCTGCTCGCGATCCTGCTCGTTCACGCCGTGCCCTCGCCGGCCACCACGTGGTACGCCGATCCGGTCAACGGCTCGGCGTCCGGGGACGGCTCGGCGGCCAACCCGTGGCCGACGCTGAAATGGATCGTCGACAACAACAAGATCCGCTCCATGAAGCCGGCCGCCTACCCGTACCATTACGGCGAGCCGCTGGTGGCGTCCAACGTCAGTGCGCCCATCCAGCCGGGCGATACCATCGAGCTGCTGTCGGGCGACCACGACGTGGTGTACGTCCAGGGCTACTACAACACCGACTGGATCACCATCAGGGCCGCCGCCGGGGCCGCGCCCGTCGTGCGGCGGTTCCAGTTCCGCGGGGGATGCAAGTGGCGCATCGACGGGGTGACCGTCAGCCAGGAGCCGTACGGCACGCCCGGCACGACGACGGCGGTCAACTTCGAGAACCACAGTTGGCACGGGCCGGCTTACGACTGCATCGTCGAGAACTGCCACATCTACGGTGTCGACGACACCAGCACCTTCACCGCCGGCGACTGGCTCGCCAAGACTCCCGGGGCCGCCGTGAGCTCCGGCGGGGTGCGGAACGTCATCCGCCACAACACGATTCGAAACGTTCAACTGGGCATCAACGTCGGCGCCGCCGACAGCGTCGTCGAGCACAACACCCTCACCGGCCTGGCCCACGACGGCCTGCGCAGCGGGGCCGACCGGATCGTCTGGCAGTACAACCGCCTCAGCGACTTCGTCGTCGTCGACGACAACCACGACGACATCATCCAGCTCTATCGCGGCGGCAGCGTGCCCCACGTCGGCGTGATCATCCGCGGCAATTACTTCGACGGCCGCAAGATCCCCGGCCGCCCGCTGACCCGGAGCCCCCAGGGCGTCGGCTGCTTCGACGGGCCGCTGGTCGACTGCGTCGTCGAGAACAACGTCGTCCTGACGGCCCACTATCACGGCATCACGCTCACCGACGCCACGGGCTGCCGCATTGTCAACAACACGTCCATCGACCCGTCGCGCGAGTACCCCGCCTGGATCACGCTCGGCAGCAAGGGCCTGGGCGGCAATCACGACTGCATCATCCGCAACAACCTCAGCTACGCCATCCCGGACCCCAATCCGGACAGCACCAACATCGTCGACCATAACATTGAACTGACCGATGCCCTGAGCGATCGGATCTTCGTCGACTGGCGCAACGGCGACGTGCGCCTGCTGGCCGATGGCCCGGCGGTGGACCAGGGCAGCGCCGACCTCGCGCCGGCCGTCGACATCGACTTCGTCGCACGGCCGCAGGGCAACGGGATCGACATCGGCGCCTACGAGTACAGGGATCCCACCCCCCTGCCCGGCGACGCTGACGGAGACGGGGACGTCGATCTCGACGACTTCGTCCTGCTCAAGCGGAACTTCGGCGCGACCGGGGCGACCTGGGGCCAGGGCGACTTCGACGGCGACGGGGACGTCGATCTCGACGATTTCGTCCTCCTCAAGCGGAACTTCGGCAGCGGCAACTGAACGTCAGCCCCCGTCGCCGTTCTCCGTGCCGCCGGGGGCCGCCGGCGGCTGATCGGCCGGCGCCTCCTCGGACGACGAGCGCACATCCACGAACCTCGCGGGGATCGACTTGGCGGGCGGACGCGCCGTCGCCAGCGACCGGGTGTCCATGGGACGGCTCAGGCGCCTGCCTCCGTTGCCCAGGGTGCCCGACCCGAGCGTGCGCCGCGGCGTCGGGCCGCTGTCGCCGCCGCAGCCGGCCGACAGCAGGGCCAGGAGAGTCACCACGGCGAGGGCGAGCGCCCGGCGGGGGCGGCCTGATGAAGTTTCCATGCCGGTGACGCTAGCGGATCAGGGCTCTGCAAGTCAAGCAGCGATGCACGGTTCATCTTCCGCCCCCTGCGCGGTACAATCGACCTGACGGCCGGGGCACGCTGGATCGGGGCATTTCGCAATACCAGCGGAGACGGCCCGTTAGGCCTGGTGGACCACCGATGGATCCCAGCGCACTGCAGACACACGTCGCCGCGGCGAAGGCCGGAAGGCCCGAAGGGTACCAGGCCCTGTTGGCCGCGTATAACTCGCGCCTGTACGGTTACTTCTATCGCATGACCGGCAATCGCCACGACGCCGAGGATCTGCTGGGCGAAACGGTGCTCCGCCTGGTGCGGACGCTGCCGGATTACCGGGAAGAGGGCCGTTTCGAGCCCTGGCTGTTCCGCATCGCGGCCAATCTCGTCCGCGACCGTTTCCGCCGGCGGAAGGCCGCCCCGGCGGTGGTGTCGCTGACGGAGGGTTCCGACGGCAACGGGGGCGACCTGGCGGCGTCGCTGCCGGGCCGCGAGGGGCGGCCCGACGCCAGACTGATGGCGGCCGAGGCCTCGACGGACCTGAGGGCCGCCCTGGACACACTGGACCCGACGACGCGCAACATGATTCTGCTGAGGCACTTCGCTGAGCTGAGCTTCGCCGAGATCGCCGAGATCATGGGCTGCCCGCTGGGCACGGCCCTGGCGAAGGTGCATCGGGGCCTCAAGACGCTGCGCAGGAAGCTCGCCCCCTCGACGGCGGTGGAGCAATAGATGTGGAGCGGTAACGATGGCTGACCACGGATCGAACGACAGACACCACGACGTGCGGCGGATCGCCGACCACCTGGACGGCAAGGACGGACGGCTGGCGGGCCGCCAGGCCCGCATCGCGCGGCAGATGGCCGACGATCAGCAGTGGCTGGGCGCGATGCTCGACATCTCGGTGCCGCCGGCGGTGCTGGAGCGGGCGTTCCGCCGTCTGGACGGCGCCATGGCCGGCGCGCGGCGCCCCCGGCGCCTGCGCCTGTGGGGGCCGGTAGCCGCCGTCGCGGCCGCCGCGGCGGTGGTCGTCCTGCTGAACGTGCTGGTCGGCCCGCCGAAGACGCCGGAGGCGATCGTCCAGGCGGATCCCGCCGAGGCGGTCGCCGAGTTCCTCGCCGCCGAGCCTACGGCCGTCGACGCGGCGATGGCGGTCGTGGACGAGGAGTTGACGGTCGTGTGGACGGACCTGGTCCTGGAAGACGAGTTCGGCGGCATGGCCTCGACCGAAGCGGTCGACCACCTGTTCGAGCAGCTCTGGCTGGCCGATCCGCTGGACGTGTACGCCGACGATCTGCCGTTGTAGACGAGGTGATCGCATGAACCATCGCACCTTTCTCATCGCCCTGGCGACGGTCGCGGCCGCGGCCATGGTCGTCGGGGCCGTCGACGAAGGCCCCCGCGACGGCGCCCTGCCGCCGTCCCCCCCCGCCGATGCGCCGCCCCCCGGGCCGCCCCTGACGCCGCAGCGCGTCGACGAGTTGCTCGAGTCGATCAGGAACGACCGGCCCCTGGTCTACCGGCACCTGATGGAGCTGCGCCGGCGCGACCCGGGCCAGTTCCGCCGGGCGATGGCCGGGCTGGACCATTTCTTCCGCCAACTGGAGAACCTGCCGCCCGAACTGCGCGAGGCGGTCGTCGATCAGCGCCAGGACCGGCTCCAGCGGCATCACCTGGTGCGGCGCTACCACGCCGCCGCCGACACAACCCAGCGGGACGCCATGGCCAGGGAGATCCGCGCGCTCACCGGCCGGATCTTCGACACCGACCAGGCCCTGCGCGAATACAAGGTGCGCCAGCTCGAGAAGGAGGTCCGGGCCCTCCAGGCACAACTGGCCGCCCGCGCCGTCCAGCGCGACACCCTCATCGACCGCCGCGTCGCCGAACTGCTGTCCGCGGGCGTGTGGGACGACGAAGGGACGGCCCTGGACGACCCCAGGCCGTGACCCCGCGCGGATCATCGGTCGGCTCGGCATAGGATTCCGTGTATACTGATCCCGCTGAGCCCAGTGTGATCTTCCCCAGGAAGGCCGCCATGCGTGATGTGTACCGGATACTGGATGCGAACCTCAACCGGGCCCGCGAGGCGATGCGGGTCGCGGAGGAATATGGGCGGTTCGTGCTGAACGACGCACGGCTGGCGTCGATGGCCAAGACGATGCGCAGCGAACTGCAGCAGATCGCCGCGAGCCTGCCGGCCGCCGCCCTGCTGGCGGCGCGGAACACGGCGGGCGACGTGGGCACCGCGTTGACCAGCCCGACCGAATCCGTCCGCCCCACCGCCGCCGCGACGGCGACCGCGGCGTGCAAGCGGCTGACCGAGGCCCTGCGGGCGATCGAGGAATACGCCAAGGTCGTCGCGCCCGCCGCCGCCGTGCGGGCCGAAGCGCTGCGGTACCGCGGGTACGCCTTCGAGCAGGTCCTCCTGAGCCGCGCCGACCGTCTGGGCCGCTTCGCACGCACGCACCTGTACGTGCTGCTGACGACGTCCCTGTGCAAGGCCGACCCGCTCGTGACCGCCCACGCCGCCCTGGCCGGCGGGGCCGACTGCATCCAGCTTCGCGAAAAAGCCCTCGGCGACCGGCCCCTGCTGGACCTGGCGCGGCGGCTTCGCGAGATCACCGCCCAGGCCGGGGCCCTGCTGATCATCAACGACCGGCCGGACATCGCCGCCGTCGCCGACGCGGACGGCGTGCACGTCGGCCAGGACGACCTGCCCGTCGACGCGGTCCGCGCGGCGATCGGCGGGGACCGGCTCGTGGGGCTCTCGACCCACAGCGTCGACCAGGCCCGCCGCGCCGCCGAGGCCGGCGCCGACTACATCGGGATCGGCCCGATGTTCGCGACGGCCACGAAGGACGCCGGGCCCATCCAGGGCCCGTCCCTCGTCTGCGACGTCCTGGCCGCCGTGGATCTCCCCCACGTCGCCATCGGCGGGATCACCGCCGCCAACGCCCCCGCGCTGGCCCGCGCCGGCGCCCGCTGCATTGCCGTCTGCTCGGCCGTCCTTGGCGCCGACGACCCCCAGGCCGCCGCCGCGGCGATCAAGGCGAGCTTCATGGGGGCGATGGACGCGCCGTCGGACTGATCTTCCGCCAGGATCGCGGAACGCCGGCGGAACCGGATACCGAGGCAACGGGCCGCGATTCAGGAGCCCTCCCGTGCGCATCGTGCAGATCACACCCGGCTCGGGCGACACCTTCTACTGCGAGAACTGCCTCCGCGACAAGGCCCTGGCGAGGGCCTGGCGCGCGATGGGCGCCGACGCCCTGCTCGTGCCGCTCTACTTGCCCCTGCTGACCGACGCGGCCGGCCTGGTCGACCGCAGAGCGCTGTTCTTCGGGGGGATCAACGTCTACCTCCAGCAGAAGCTGGGCCTCTTCCGCCGTACGCCGCGCTGGCTGGATCGGCTGTGGGACTCCCGACGGCTGCTCCGCTGGGCCGCCCGCCGGGCCGACATGACCACCGCGTCCGACCTCGGCCGGACGACCGTGTCGATGCTCCGCGGCCCCGACGGACGGCAGGCCAAGGAACTCGACCGCCTGGCCGACTGGCTGGCCCGCGAGGGCCAACCCGACGTCGTCGTGCTGTCCAACGCCCTGCTGACGGGCCTGGCGGGGGAGATCCGCCGGCGGACCGGCGCCGCGGTCGTCTGCCAGTTCCAGGATGAAGACGAGTTCCTCGATTCCCTCGGCCCGCCGCACGCCGAGCAGGCCTGGTCGCTGCTGCGGTCCAATCTCGCCCACGTGGACGCCCTCGTCTCCGTCAGCGCCTGGTACGCCGAGCTGATGGCGCGACGGCTGGCGCCGGACCGGCCCATGGAGGTGGTGTACGCCGGCGTGGACGAGGCCGCCTACGCACCCGCCCCGGCCCCGCCGGAGGTCCCCACGGTGGGATTCCTCTCGCGGATGTGCCGCGACAAGGGGCTGGACCTGCTGGCCGAGGCCTTCCTGCGATTAAGGGCCAGGCCGGGCCTGGACCGTCTGCGGCTGCGGATCGGCGGCGGGCAACTCGGCGCCGACAAGCGGTACGTGGCCGACATTCTGGCCAGGCTCCGCCGGGCCGGGGCGGCCGAGGAAGTCGAGGTCGTGGACGATCTGAACCACCCCGGACGGCGGCGCCTGCTGGAGGGGCTGAGCATCCTGTCGGTCCCCCAGCGGCGCGGCGAGGCGTGCGGGCTGTACGTGCTGGAGGCCCTGGCCTGCGGCGTGCCGGTCGTCCAGCCGGCCAACGGGGTCTTCCCCGAACTGATCGACGCCACCGGCGGCGGCGTGCTGTTCCCGCCGGGCGACGTCGACGCCCTGACCGACGCCCTGGCCGACCTGCTGGGCGACCCCCGGCGCGCCTGGCAGATGGGACAGGCGGGCCGCCGCGCCGTCGTCGAACGCTTCTCAGCCCGCGCCTCGGCCGAGCGCTGGCTGCAGTTGGCGCAACGG
>JAAYZK010000069.1 GCA_012514895.1 Planctomycetota bacterium
AGGCTTAATCATGAGAATCGTGTCGGCGTCCATGCCTTGTCTCCTTCCAGGAATCTCCTTCCTGGAAGGTCACATCGGCCTGCGGCATAGCCGTTCTTGAGCCTTTCTAGCGTTGTAGTATTAGAGCTCCGCCTCCACGTGCTGGCCGTCCCAGGCGAGGGCGACGTTGTCGGGCAGTTGGGCCGAGGTGCCGGCGTGGGAGATCTCGTGGGCGATGTGGGTCAGCAGGGCGCGTCGGGGGGCGAGGGTCTCGATGGCGGCCAGGGCCTCGGCGAGGTTGAAGTGCGTGGGGTGGGGCCGGTAGCGCAGGGCGTCCAGGACCAGCAGATCCAGGTCTTCCAGCAGCGGCCGCGACGCGTCGGGGATGGCCGAGACGTCGGTGCAGTAGGCGAAGCGGCCGATCCGGTAGCCGAGAATCGGCAGGCGTCCGTGGAGCAGTTCGACGGGGCGGACCGTCACGCCGGCGATGTCGCAGGGCCCGTCGATGGCGCGGAGTCTCAGGCTGGGGCGGTCGGGGTTGGTGTAGGGGCCCTCGGCGTAGCCGAACACGCGGCGCATGACGCCGACGGTGGCGGCGTTGGCGTAGCAGTCGATGGGGCCCCCGCGGAGGTTGTTGTACCGCCGCAGGTCGTCGCTGCCCATGATGTGGTCGGCGTGGGCGTGGGTCAGCAGGACCGCGTCCACCCGTTCCAGGGCCGTCGCCAGGGCTGCCAGGCGGAACTCGGGGGGGACGTCGATGAGGATCACCCGCCCGTCGGGGACGCGGACGGCGACGCTGGCGCGGTTGCGCCGGTCGCGCGGGTCGTCGGAGCGGCAGACGTCGCAGTCGCAGCCGATCATCGGGATGCCGTGACTGGTTCCCGTGCCCAGGAAGGTGATGGCCAGCCGCTCACGCCCCATGCCCGCCCCCCCACGCCGCGGCGATCGCCCGCACCAGTCCGTCGATCGTGTGCGGGTCTGCCTCGACGGCCGGCGTCAGCCCCGCCTCGGCCAGTGCCGCCGAGGTGACCGGGCCGATGCTGGCCAGCCGCACGCCGCCGGTCAGCCAGGCGCGGTCGGCCAGCGCCAGAAGGTTCTCCACCGTCGAGCGGCTCGTGAAGGTGATCCAGTCCACCCGCCCCTCCCGCAGGGCCTCGGCCGCGGCTTCGTCCAGGGCGGCCGGGCGGGCGGTGCGGTAGACCGCCGCATCGTCCACGGTCGCCCCGGCGGCCCGCAGGGCCTCGGGGAGGGCCGCCGTCGCGCGGTCGGCGCGGGCCAGCAGGACCCGCCGGCCCCGCACGTCGCCGGCGGCGATCATCGCCGCCGCCAGGGCCTCGCCGGTGTGCGGCGACGCGACCAGGTCGGCCCGGATGGATCGCCCCGCCAAGGCCTCGGCCGTGGCGGACCCGACGGCCGCGATCCGCACCGGCGCCAGGATGCGGGCGTCCAGGCCCCGCGCCGCCAGGCGGCCGAAGACCGCCTCGACGCCGTTGGCGCTGGTGAAGGCCAGCCATGCGTAAGTCCCGATCGCGTCGATCGCCGCGTCCAGCGCGCCGCAGGTGTCGATCGGCTCGATGGCGAGTGTGGGCGCCTCCACGACCGCCGCGCCGAGCTCGCGGAGCGGCCCGACCAGCCCCGACGCCTGCGTCGCGGCCCGCGTCACCAGGACCGTCGCGCCCCCCAGCGGCAGCCGCCGACGCCACGGAACCTCGGGCGCCAGGGCGACGACCTCGCCGACGATCAGCAGTGCCGGCGCCCCGACGCCCTCCCGCTCGGCCTGGCCGGCGATCGTCTCCAGCGTGCCGCGAACGATCCGTTCGCCCGGCAGGCCCGTCCGTTCGACGATCGCCGCCGGCGTGGCGGACGGCTTGCCGGCGGCCAGCAGCCGTGCCGTGATCGACGGCAGGGCGCCGACGCCCATGTAGACCACGACCGTGTCCATCCCCGCCAGGGCCGCATCGTCGATCCGCGTCGCCTCCCGCGCCGGGTCCTCGCGGCCCGTGACCAGGGCCACCGACGCGGCGCACCGGCGGTCGGTCAGGGGGATCTCCGCCGCCGCCGCCGCCGCGACGGCCGCCGTGATGCCCGGAACGATCCGGTAGGGGATCCCTGCCGCACGCAACGCCGCGGCCTCCTCGGCCCCGCGACCGAACACCAGGGGGTCCCCGCCCTTGACGCGGACGACGAGCTTGCCGCGGGCTGCCAGGGCTATCATCGTCTCGTTGATCCACCCCTGGTCGGCCCGGCGGCCGCTGGGGTCTTTACCTGCGTCGATGCATTCGACCCCCGGCGGCGCCCACTGGAGCACCTGGCGGGGGGCCAGGCGGTCGACCACCAGCGCGTCGGCGCGACGGATCCAGTGAAGCGCTTCCAATGTAAGCAGTTGCGCATCGCCGGGCCCGCCGCCGATCAACACCACCTGTCCTGTCGGGGCTGCCTGGTCCACCGGGTCATTCTACTGCCCTAACCCCAGGGGCCGCAAAATGTTTGCCGCCAGATTAAGTAAGCGCCGCTCCGGGCCGATCTTCCGTGTAGCGTGACCGAATTCCAACCGGAGAGACCGATGATGACCAGCGTGGACAGCTACCCGCCCGAGCGGCGGATGTTCCCCAGGACTCAGGTTCAGATGCGCGTCCAGGTGCTTCGCCTCGACCCCGACGAAGGCGACCTCGTCGACGAACTGCAGATGGTCGACATCAGCCGCAACGGCATCGGCGCCATGTGCGAGCGGATGTTCTACCCCGGCCAGCGGCTGATCATGAAGCTCCCGGCGGCCGGCATGGACGTGCGGAGCATCTGCGGCCAGGTCCGTCGGTGCGACCGGCTGGACGACCGGTTCATCATCGGCGTCGAGTTCGATCACCCGATCGCCAGCCTCTGCGCCGACAGCAGCGGCTCGTCGGTCGCCGCCGTGGCCGCCTGAGACGGCCGCCGCGCCGCCCCACCGTCTTCCAGCGCCCCCAGGCCGTCCGTACAGCGGTCCGGGGGCGGTTTTGTACCCCCCACGACAAGGGGCGCGGCATCGGGAACTTACCCCTTGCCATCGGCGCCGATGGCCGATATAGTTCAGTGCTCGATTTCGATGCGGGTCGTCGCCGCTGTCGCGCTACCCGACAGGATGGCCCGCTCAAGTGACTGGAACCGCCGCACTTAGCCGCAGCGGCGGGCCGGTACTGGGGAATAGTGTAACGGTAGCACGACTGACTCTGGATCAGTTAGTCAAGGTTCGAATCCTTGTTCCCCAATGACGCCGCCCGGCTCCAGAGGCCGGGCGTTTTTCTCACCGCCCCCGGCGCGCACCGATGGCCGCATCGCGTCGGAACGTCAGGGGTGTTCCTCCCCGCGGCGGCCGGCACTACCGTGCGTCAGCGACGTAACTGCCCGTCTGTCCAGTCGACAGGATCTGGTATCGCTGCCTGACGTCGGAGGCGCGCCGGACCAGCTCGTCCAGATGCTTCTTGCGCGAGGAAAGATCCGCGATGAGCCGATCCAGCGTGTCGACGTTCATGGCGACGGTGTCGGACTCGCCGTTGGCCAGGGCTGTCTCGATGGCGGCCAGGAACGCCGCACCGTCGAGGAACTGGCTCTCGACCGCGGACGGTCCTCCGGTTGTGGGGTCGCTGACCATGTGGCCTCCTCTCCTTCTGTACCGGGCCCGTTGTCAGCAGGCATCTGTTCCCTAATATTATCTCGATAAGTCGTCCGAAAGCAAGGCACAAGGCACTTCGAGTCCGGCGCGGCCGGACCGGCCGATCTCTACAGGGGGTAAAGACGATGAAACTGGACGTCAAGAGCCTGATCGTGGTGGCGGTGCTGCTGGCGGTCGTCGTGGGGGTCGTGGGACGCAAGGCCGAGTCCCAGGCCTACCTCCCGCCGGGCGGGCAGGGCTTCGTCCTGCCGGCGCCGCCGAGCCTGCAGATGGCCTCCGACGGGGCGGGCCGCCTGTTCATCCTGGATCAGCGCAGCGGCCAGATCTACCAGCTCAAGGCCACCGAGCGCGGGGGCTGGACGCCGGTGGAAGTCGCCCGGATCGCCCCGCCCCAGCCGCACGTCGCCCTGGGCCAGCCGGTGCCCGCCTGGCGGGTGCTCGGCCTGGACCGCCCGGTGGGGCCGCCCCTGGAAGGCAAGCCGTGACGGCAACGGCCGCATCGATCCGTCCCGGCGGCCCGGGACGGGCGGGGGTGGAACGTTGTCTTTGCCGTCATGGCGTGCTACGGTCGTGAACCCTGTGCCGGCGTCCGACCGGTGCGGGGCTGATCAGGAGCATGCCATGACCGATGCACGTCACCCGTCGCCCCACGCGCACGTTCACGGCGCGGGCGTCCGGCTGGAGCCGCCTGCCCACGCCATCCTGGTTCGCGGGCTGACCGACCTGCTGGCCGCGGCCGGGGGGCTGGGCTTTGGCCCCACGGCTTCACAGCGTCACCCGCTGCCGCTGGCGGAGCTGGTCTACGGGACGGTGCCGCCGCCCGTGCGTGTGGCCGCCGACGTCCGGGCGCGACTGGAGAGCGATCCGGTCAGCGTGCTGGAGCAGGCGCTGGTGCTGGTCGAACTGATCGAGAGCAACGCGCCGGAGGCCGGGGCGTTCATCCTGGAGGACATGCCCTTCGTGCGGGCGTGCTTCCGGTCCAAGCGCCTCAACGGGTGGATCGGCGCGATGGGCCGCGGCGACCGCGAGGCCCTGGAAGGGGCGATCAACGGTCGGTGGCAGTTCGAGTTCGTCCACGGTCCGGACCGCCCGACGGGCGTGTACGCCCTGCTCAACCGGCTGGCGCGGTACGCGTTCGTCTACGGGCGGATCGCCCCCGGCGATGCCCACGCCGGCGCGCACTTCATCGAGGATTTCTGCCCCGGCCTGCTGATCTGCCGCGGGGCGATGACCGACCTGGAGCTGGCGCTGTCGCTGGCGGCGATGAAGATGGGCGTGCCGGCCATCGTGCCCGCCGACTACCCGTTCCCGCTGGGCCGGACGGTCCGCACCGACCGGCTCGACGAGACAGTCGCGGCCGTCACGGCCTTGCCCAACATCCGGCGCCTGCTCACCACGCCGGACATCGCCCGTCTGCCGGAGTACTGCGACAGCCAGTACGCCTCCGAGAAGATCATCCCCGCGGCGACCTGGGGCGGGACGGCCGAGAGCTTCTATGTCGTCCGCAAGGGCCGCGTCGACACCCCCGGCGCGGCCGTCGTCGGCGAGCCGGAGGGCCCCATGGGCGTGGTCGTGACGATCGACGGCGAGCCGCTGGACGCCCTGGACCTGCAGCACATCGAGGGGACGATCGCCGGCCGGCTCGCCACGATGAAGGGCGTGGGCGTCCGCCGCAGCGGATCGGACCTGCGGATCGATCTGGCCGAGGGCGTGGACCTCGACCCGGCCCGCATCGGCGAGGTGCTCGTGGCCGCGGTCCGGCAGGAATTCCCCAGGCTGCAGGCCGTGCGCGCGGAGGTGATCTTCGACGTCGCCCGCCTGCGGGCGGAGGCGCCGGCGGCGGCCCAGGCGAAGCGGCAGCGAGACGAGGCGGTGCGGCTGGCGACGGAGGAGTCAGCGACGGCATTCTCCGCCTGCGTGGGCTGTTCGCCGTTCGCACCGGACCACGTCTGCGTGCTGACGCCGCAACGCCCGCCCCAGTGCGGCCGCCCGCTGGGCATGATCCAGACCGGGGCGCGGTACGGCTATGACGACATGACCAACATTCACCACAGCCGCCTGCACCGGGAGGTGAATTCCTTCCAGATGATCGACAAGGGCCGGTGCCTCGACCCGGTCCGCGGGGAGTGGTCCGGCGTCAACCAGGCCGTCGCTCGACTCAGTCGCGGGCGGACCACCCGCGTGCAGTTGCACTGCCTCGACGAGGTGCCGCACACCGGCTGCGGGTGCTTCCGGCTGATCCTGTTCCTCACCGACACCCCGCGCCGGGGCGTCGGCATCATGGACGCCGGCTATGCCGGCGCGGCCCCCGACGGGCGCCGTTGGGCGGATCTGCACTATGCCCTGGCCGGCAAGCAGACGCCGGGCGTCGCCGGCGCCGCGCCGAACTACCTGCGCAGCGGCAAGTTCCTTCAGGGCCACGGCGGCTGGTCCGCCGTCGTCTGGGTGAGCCCCGCCATCGCGGCCGTCATGGGCGCCGACATTCCCGCCGGCGTGGGGATCGGCGCGGAGGCGGAGGCCTGTTGAGCAGGAATGACACAACGCAGAAGCCCAGGCACGCGCATTCAACGGGAAAACGATCTTGGCGCAAAAAGGTGCCCCGGTCGGAGCGGCCGAACGCAGGGGGGGACGTTCAGCCGCAGGGGGTGACCGGGGCGTGTCTGTCAGGCAATCCGATAAACGTTGCGGCGCCACCAGATCATCACCGCAACGGTAGCTCGTTCCCTCCCAGAAGCAAACCCTATCTATCTTCCCTTTTTAACACAGGCCCCGCCGGGCGTCAAGAGGGCATTTGCGCCGTCCCGGTTTTCATCCGGCGGCCCGGACGCCGGCGGTGGGCACCGGGCCTCGAAGGAAGGAGCAGGTGGGCAGCAGACCGAAGAACGTGCTGCCTTCACGGGGCCGTGTCGCCTGTTCACCTGCCCGGTTGCCCAGCGTACTGCGAGGGGGGAGACTCGAACTCCCACTCCGGTTGGAACTAGAACCTAAATCTAGCGCGTCTGCCATTCCGCCACCCTCGCGGCTGCGTCAGGAGCGACATTCTATCGGGGGTTCCGCGGGCGGGCAAGCCGGGGCCGAGCCGTAACGGAAGCCTTGATGCCGCAGGAACGGCCACGGCAGAACGCCGGACCGGTGGAGCACCCGCCAACAGGGCTCGGCCGTCATTGCCGCACCTCCAGCCTCGTTCATCGACCAGGGCGAGGCAGGGTGGACCTTTTGCGGACCGCGGCGACTGTGGTAGCATGACGCCGTGAACAGGGTTTGGACACAGGATGAGCCGGCGTCGGCGGTGACGGCCGCGTCGCTGCCCTCGAGGCTGCGGCGGGGGGCGCGGCGGGCGGCGCCGTGGGCCGTCAGCGCGGGGGTTCACGCGGCCGTCGCGGTCGTGCTGGGCGCGGCGCTGATGTTCACCGCCGCCGAGCCGCCGATCGTCGTCGCCGACGGCCGCCTGGCGGACCTGCCGGGCCGGTCGCTCGACGCTCCGCCGATCGAGCCGTCCTTCCAGACGACGGTGCCGCAGGTGGCGGCGGCCGAGGTGCCGGCGGTCGCCGGCGCCGTGGCGCTGGACGACCCGGCGGCCGACAGCGAGGACCTCGGCCTGATCGGTATCGAGGCCGACGGGACGGCGCCGGGGCTCGAACTGGACGTCGCGGCCCTCGCGGCCGCCCCGATCCCCCGCGCCGACTTCTTCGGCGCCGGCGGGACCGCCGGGCGGATCGTCTACGTGGTGGATGGGTCGGGCTCGATGGACAACGCCCTGGGAACGCCCGACTCGCCGGGGCCGGTGCGCTGGGAACTGATCCGCTCCATCAGTCGCCTCGGCCCCGACCAGCAGTTCCAGCTGATCTTCTTCACCACCGGCCGTCCGAAGCAGTTCCCCGACGGGGGCCTCATCGCCGCCACCGACGACGCCAAGCGCCGGGCCGCGGCGTTCATGGCCGGCGTGCGGCCGGACGTGGGGACCGACCCGATCCCCGCCCTTCGGGCGGCGTTCGCGTCGCTGGCCGCCTCGCGCGGGGGCGACGGCAAGGTGATCTACCTGCTGACCGACGGCTTCGAACTGGACCACCGGCGCCTGATCGAGGCGCTGGCGACGATGAATGCCGGCCGCGACGTGCGCCTGCACATCGTACTGTACGACGAACTGCCCGAAACCGCGCGGTCCGGCTCGACCCTGCGCGACCTGGCCGAACGGCACGGCGGGCAGTTCCAGCGCGTGCTGGCCGGCCAGTAGCGGCCTGACGAGGAGAACCCATGCGACGTATCCATCGGATGCTCTGGACCGCCGGCCTGGTCGTGGCGGTCGCGGGGCGGACCGCCTGGGCCGCCGACGGCGAGGCGCGGACCATGTTCGAGCAGTTCATCTGGCCCGGCGGGGGGCTGATCGGCCTGCTGCTGATCGTGATGAACGTGGTGACCTGGGCGCTGATCGCCGAGGCCTTCCTGGCGGTCCGGCGCGACACGATCTGCCCGCCGCCGGTCCGCAGGGAGATCGCCGACCTGTTCGCCCGCAAGGCCTACCGCGAGGCGATCGAGGTGACGGCGGTGGAGGGCAGCTTCCTGGCGTACGTCCTGCACACGGCCCTGACCGAGGCGGCGCACGGGTACGCCGCCATGGAACGGGCGGCGGCCGAGGCGGTCGAGCAGCGGACGACGCAGCTTCTGCGGAAGGTCGAGGTGCTCAACATCATCGGCAACGTCGCCCCGATGCTCGGGCTGATGGGCACCGTGCTGGGGATGATCCTGGCGTTCAACGCCATCGTCGCCGCCGGGGGCGTGCCCGACGCCCCGGCCCTGGCCGATTCGATCGGCATCGCGCTGGTGACGACGTTCTGGGGCCTGGTCGTGGCGGTGCCGGCCCTGGCGGCCTACTCGGTCGTCCGCAACCGCATCGACGCCCTGGCCGCCGAGACGACCGTCGCCGCCGACGAGCTGCTGAGCACCTTCCGCCCGGCGGGCAAGACCGCGTGAGCATCGACCGATGAGCGTGCACGGCCACCGACGCCACCATCACACCGCCGGCGGGATCAACCTGACGGGGCTGATCGACGTGACGTTCCAGTTGATCATCTTCTTCGTCCTGGCCGGCACCTTCGCCGCCGCCGAGCGGATGGACCTGACCCCGCCGACGCTGGAGGGGACCGAGCACCTGGCGGACCTGAAGCTGCCCGCGCCGCTGGTGGTGCAGGTGGCGCCGTACCCGCCCGAGCGGATCGCCGAGGCCGACATCCTGCGGGGGGCCGCGTCGATCTGGCGGGTCGGGGCCGCCGAACTGCCCCCCGGCGACACCGCCGGTCTGCTGGCCGCCCTGAGGCGGGCCCGCGAGGCCTTCGCGGCCCGCGCCGGCGACGGGGCGGCGCTGGAGGTGGAGGTCCGCGCCGATCGGTCGATCCTGTACAGCCAGGTCGAACCGGTGCTCGCCTGCGTCGCCCAGGCGGGCTTTGAACGGGTGCATTACGTGGCCATGGGATCCGAGGTGCATTAGCGTGGCCCTCACCGACCGGCCCATCCTCGACGCCGCCGGCCGCGGGCGTGCGGCCCGTGCCGCACGCCGCAGGCCGCCGTCGCACCTGCAGCCGCCGCTGACGCCGATGATCGACGTGACGTTCCAGTTGCTGCTGTTCTTCCTGCTGACGATGCGCTTCGCCCTGCCCGAAGGCCAGCTCCCGGCCGACCTGCCCCGCCTGGAGGCCCCGGCCGCCGCCGTGGCGCCGCTGGAGCCGGTGAGGGTCCGCGTGGACCGGACGGAGGCGGGGCTGAGGATCGACATCAGCCGCTACCACCTGGCGCCGGGCTCGTTCGGCGAACTGCACGCCGCGCTGGCGGACCTGCGCGAGCGTTTCGGCTCCGGCGAGCCGCCCGTGGTGATCGAGCCGGGGCCGGGCGCGACCTGGGCCGACGCATTGAACGCCTACAACGAAGCGCGGCGGGCGATGTTCGTGACGATCGCCTTCGGCCGGCAGGCCGAAACCCCGTAGGAGCAGAGGCATGGCGCGGCATCGTGACATGGCGGTCTTCCTGCTGATCACGGCGGTGTGCGCGGGCTCCGTCATCGCCGGGGCCGACACCCTCGACCAGAGCGAGGCGGCACTGAAGGCGCGCATCGCCCGGCCGGTGGACGCGACCGACTCGGATGCGATCGCGAGCTGGTACCTCGATCGGATCACCCTGGCGGCCTTCGGGGGCCTGGCGCGCGGCGCGGGGCCGGGACAGCGGGTGCGATTCGACCTGGCCGATCGGGCCGACCGCCGGACGCTGGCAACGCTCACGACCGAGTCGCTGGGGTCGCTGGAGGCCCTGGCGGCCGAGTTGGACGCGAGGATCGACCGGGCCGCCCGCGACCCTGATGAGGTGATTGTCGGCCTGCCGGACAAACTCGCGCGGATGCGGGATGCGGCGGCGTATCGGCGGGGGTGGGTGCGCCTGTACCTGGCGCTGGTGCTGGACGACGCGCCGGAGGCGGCCAGCGCGCCGGCCGAGGCCCGGGCGGCCCGACGGCAGCGCATGCTGCTCGATGCCGCCGAGGATGCAGGCGTGTACGCCGATGCCTCCGACGACGCACTTCGTCGCGGCGCGCAGCTTCTGCGCGGGATCGCGCTGGCCCGAGCCGGGCGGGTGGAGGCGGCCGAAGCGGCGCTCGCACCGCTGGCCGAGGCCCCGACCACCGGCGAGGTCCGCGTCTCGGCCGCCTTCGAACTGGCCCGCCTGGCCGTCGACGCCCGGCGCTGGGACGTCGCCTTCCAACGCAGCGAGGCCTTCGTGAAGCAGTGCGAGCCGCGGGTCGCCCCCGAGCGGGCGATCGTCGTGCGGCTGTATGGGGCGGTCCTGGCCGACCGCCTGGGCCGCTGCCGCGCCGAGGCCGCCGCCGACCCCGGCGAGAAGGCCGCGTGGATCGCCCGGGCCGACGGCGCTCTGGCCCAACTGCTGCTGGACCATCCCGATCAACTGCCCGCCCTGGCCGCGTCCCTGGCGCGGCCCTGGCGCGACCGTGACGATCTGGACGCCCTGCCGACGGCGGTCCTGGTTGCCCGCGGCGTGGCCGACGAACCCGGGACGGCCGTCGCCTGCCTGATGCGGGTGATCGAGCGGTCTGACCGCGTCAGCCGCGCCTTTGCCCCCGAGTGCCTCTGGCGGCTGGCGGCGGCGCTCTACCGCCGGGGCGAGGCCGCCGGCGAGGACGGCTGGAACGACTGCTCGGAGGCGGCCCGGCGGTTCGAACAACTGGCCCGCGAGCACAGCGGCGACGAGCGGGCCGCCGATGCCGCCGCCAACGCCGCGCGGATCCTCGATCGGCGGATCGGCGCCCTGGAGGCCCAGGGTCTGCCCGTCCAGCCCGCCCTGCGGCGGCGCTGCGCGGCGGTCCTGGAGCTGATCGCCACGCGCTGGCCCCAGCGCGACGAGGCGATGGGCTTCACTCTGGCCCTCGCGCGGCAGCACGAGCGGCTCGGCGACGGCGACAGCGCCCTGGCGTGGTATGCCCGGGTGGGGGAGACCTCCCGCCATTACCTGCAGGCCCGTTACGGCGAACTGGCCCTGCGATCCGATCGGCTCGCCGACGGTGCGGCGGCCGGGCCGCAGCAGCGGGCCGAGGCCGAGTCGCTCCTGGCGGCGTGGACCGACCTGGTGAAACGGGCTCAGGAGCAGGCCAATGCGCCGCTGGCGGCCGCGGCGGACTTCCACGTCGCGCGGCTGCTGGCCGACCCGCTGGGGCGGACGGAGCAGGCCCTGGGCCACTGCCAGACCGTTGTCCAGCGGTGGAAGGACCACGAGCAGGTCGTCACGGCGGCCGAGGCGCTGCGGATCGAGCTGCTGCTGGCCGGCGGCCGTCTCGAAGCGGCCGTGGCGGCGCTGGATAGGCTTGCGGCGACCGCCGGCGACCAGGCGGGGCAGCGGCAGGTGGTCCTGGTGACGCTGGAGATCCGCAGGCGCCTGGACGCCGCCCTGGCGGGGCCCGATCCGGCCGCCGCGGCCGCGGCGCTGAACGAACCGTACCTGCGCCTGGCCGAGCGGGCCTGCCGGACCGTTGCCGACGGGGACGAGGCCGTTCGCTATCCGCTGGAGCAAATGCGAGCTGAAGCTCTGGTCCAAAACGGCCGAATCGAGGAAGCCGAGGGGGTGTTCGGCCGCCTGGCCGCGGCCCGCCCGGACGATGCGAGGAACCTCGAGGGTCTGGCGCAATGCCGCTGGCGGGCCGGACGGCACGCCGAGGCGGTGGCAATGTACGAGCAGGTTCTGGCGGGGCTGGACCCGGCCAGGCACGCCGACCTGTGGTGGCGGGTGCAGTTGGCCCTGGTCCGCTGCGCGTACGACGCCGCCGGCGGCGACGCCGAGCGGCTGGGACGGCTGGAGATCCGCCTGGCGCAACTGGAGGCCCAGGATCAGACGTTCGGCGGATACCGCGCCCGGTTCGAGCAACTGCGCTCGGCGTTCCGAAACAAATGAGAAGTGCCCGGATCGGCATGTTTGACAAACGCCTCCCCGGCCTTATACTTGGTGACTCGACCGGGGCGCTGTCGGCGCGGACGGCTGCCAAGGTCGTGACGGCGACGTACTTACGGCGGCATGGCGAAGTGGATTAACGCGGCGGATTGCAAATCCGTTACCCGTGGGTTCGAATCCCACTGCCGCCTTTTGCTTGGGTTTCGAGTCGCAAGGGGCTATTCTGGACGCAGCGGAACCATCTGGTGTGTGAGCGGGTGGCACGGGCTCGGCTGAAGGAGAACTGACATGACGCGCGCGATCCTCTCTGCCGTGGCGGCGTCGATCCTGGTGCTGGCGGCGCTGCCGGCACGGGCCCAGATGTCCGAAGCCGTCCGCCAGTCCGGCCCGGCCCCCGTCGGCGCCGTAACCCCCGACCAGGTCGCGGCGACGGGCGACCACACCTCCTTCGAGCAGGAGTATGCCCGCCGTCTGCTCGACCTGCCCGGCGATGACGTCCAGGGCCACTACGATCTGGCCCTGTGGTGTCGCCAGCGGAAGCAGCTTGCCCAGGCCCGCGAGGAACTGCTCAAGGTGCTCCGGCTGCAGCCCGAACACGCCAACGCGCGGCTGATGCTGCAGTTGGTGGATACGCAGCTTGCTGACCGATCCGACAGGCACCCGCCGGAGGCGCCCAGGCCCCGCGTGCTGCCGGGCACGAAGATCCCGCTGGACCTGCTGGTCAGCGAGGACGACGTGTTCCGCATCCGCCTGGCGGAGCTGCGCAGCAGCGACCGGGTGGCGATCGCGTTCCGCGGCCGGGCCGACTACCGGTTCGTCGAGCGGATGCGAGGCACGGGGCTGTTCGCCGACAGCGGCTACGAGCGGGCGTTCCTGGCCAAGCCGCCGGTGGCCCGGGCCATCGAAATGCTCACCACGAGCGAGGCGGAGGACCTCCGCGGCGACATCCTCATCCGCACCAATCCGCGGTTCATGACGACATTCAAGACGCGCATCTGGCCGATGATCGCCCGAAACTGCGCCTCGGCCGAGTGCCACGGAAGCCCCGAAGGAGCCGGGCGGCTGCGGCTGTTCAACGCCCGGTCCCGGGCCGACGAGCTGTGTTTCACCAACTTCCTTCTGCTGGACGCCTTCGAAAGCGGCCGGGGCAGGATGATCAACCGCGACTACCCGGCGCGGTCGCTGCTGCTGCAGTTCGCCCTGCCGCCCGACAAGGCCCTGGTGGCCCATCCGGTCCCCATCCGCCCCCTGTTCCGCAGCGCCGACGATCGGCAGTACAAGCTGGTCGACGAGTGGATTCGCACGCTGCTGCATCCGCATCCACAATACACCATCGATTACCGTCTGCCCGGCAACTCGCAGCGGTCCCTGTTCGCCGAGCAGGCGGCGACCCCGGCGGACGCGCCCGCGGGCGAGGCCGCGGCGCCGCCGGACGGGGCCCAGCCGGAGGCGGCGCTGCCGTAGCAGCCCGCGGGAGAGCCATTCATGCAGGCGCTGCTCGTCGCTGTCCTGGCAGTGGGGTTGGGTACGTGCATGGCCATGCTGCTGGCCATGGGGGCCGCCCAGCGCCGCCGTCGCCGGCAGTTGGCTCGGCTGGCGGATCGATGCGGGCTTCGCTTCTCGTGGCGCGACCCGTTCGGCCTGGTCCAGCGCTACGGCGCCTGCCGCCTGATGCAGGCCGGTCACAGCGGGTACGTCGACGGGGTCCTGCACGGACAGTTCAGGGGCTGGAATGTGCGGATGTTCGATTTTCATTTCGAGGTAGGTCACGGCCCGCGACGGCTGGTGCGGCGCTACTGCGTGATCGCCTCGGAACTGCCGGAGGCGCTCGGCCCGGCGTTCGTGTGGCGCGGCGGCGACAAGGCCATGGCGGCGCCGCTGCCGTCCGCGCGCCGGCTGGAGGGAGACTGGTACGGCAGCGGGGACGCGGCGTTGAGCCGCGCGGTCTGCCGGGCGTGGGGATCGTCTCGCAGTGTGATCGTCGAGTGCGTCGGGCGCCTCGCCCTGTTCGCCACCGGCGACCGGCTGAGCGGCGTCCAGCGGCTGGCCCAGTTGAGCGACGTGGTCGACTGCCTTGAACAACTCGCCGGGGCGGAGCATTGCATCAGCCCTGGGAGTATGTTAGAAGAGATTCCGATCGTAGAGCCTTCTACGCCCACCAGGAGGTCGGACCAGTGTACAAAGTAGCGTATCCGGTTATCTGCGTGATGGTTGCGTCGCTTTTCGCCGGCTGTGGCGAATCCCCGACGACCCAGGCGAATGATGAGCTTCGCGCGGCGATCGACGTGGCCCGACGCCACTACCAGCGCGCCGCCGGCGCCATGGGCGTCCTGCCGGAGGCGCCCGCGTCCGACCCGCGGCAGACGGTCCGCGAGAACCCCGACGTCCTGGTCGCCCTCGGCGACGCCGACAGGACGCTCTCGGCGGCCCTGGCCGCCGGCGCCGACGCCGGACGCGAGACCCGCGCCCTGGCTCAGCAGTTGCTTGCCGACGTCCGCATGGCGGCCGGCGAGTACCGCGGCCTGCTTGTCCGCGGGCGGATGGCAGCGCTGACGGCCCAGGGCGAGCGGGTCGCCGCCCAGGCCGAGCGCCTGGGGCGCCTGGCGGCCCTGTGCGAGGCGACGCAGACCTTCCTGTCGCTCAGCGACGGCCCCGGATCCGACAAGGCCCGCCCGCTGGCGGCAGATCTGAAGGGTCAGGCCGCTGAACGTCTGGCCGACCTGGACAAGGAAATCGCGGCGCTGCGGAACCGCGCGGCGCAGATCCGCAGCCGGATCGGCGCGCTGCAGGCGACGGTGGATCGCAACCAGACCGAGGCGACGGCCCTGCGCCAGCAGACGATCGCGGCCCAGGGCGTGATGGTCCTGGAACTGGACGAACGGGCCAGCGCCACGGAGGCCCAGGTCGAGAAGGCCGAAGGGGACATCTCCCTCCAGGAGGTGGCGCTGCAGGATGCCCTGGCCGCCGCCGATCGCCTTCAACTGCAGCGGGAGGCCACGGCGCAGCTCGTGGCGTCCCTCGACGCGTGGATGAACGGTCTGGACGGGCGGCGGCAGGGGATCGCGGGTTACGCCGGCCAACTCGACCAGCGCGTGGCGGAGCAGGGCGGTGAACTGGCGAAGCTCGCCGACGCTCTGGCCGATCAGTTCGACGCCCTGCTGGCTGAGGGCCAGGCGGCCCTGGACGCCGGCCGGAAGGCGGCTGACGCCAATGCGGCGGCCGCGACACTCCTGCGCCAACTGCGACAGGACGCCCAGACGGCCAGGACGGACAACCCCGAGTCTCCCATGATGCCGGTGCTGGAGTCGCAGTCGTCGCAGGGGCTGCTGGCTTCGGTCACGGCCCAGGGCGGCAACGTGGCCCTGCTGAGGGCCTCCCTGCAGCATCGCCTGGTGGATGCGCACGGCGACCTGGCCCGGTTGAAGGCCCGTGTCGACGGGCTGTGCGGCCGGACGGGTCTGTCCGCTCCCGAAGGGCTGGCCAGGGCCGTCGGGGCATTCGCCGACGTCAAGGCGGCCGCCGACGACGCCGATCAGCAGTACCAGGCCGCGGACAAGGCTTTCAACGACGTCGCCGAGCGGATGCTGGTCTCTTCCCCGGTGAACACACGGGGTACGGAATGGATGTACAAGGGGGCGCGGGCGCAGGCCCTGTACGGCCGCTACGAGCTGGCGAAGCTTCGCGGCGATTCGATGGCCGGGACGTACCGCGACAGCGCGTCTCAGTTGGTCAACGAGGTGCTGGAGGGCCGCCAGGGCGACCCCGTCCTGGCGCCGATCGAGCAGATCGCCAAGCACCTGCGGGGCGACTGAAAAGCGTTTTGTTCTTGCATGGGGCCGAAAAGCTGATATCCATGGGGGGCATGGGAGGTGCGTGCGCACCGGGCGGGCCGTGTCGGTGCGATCGCACTTATGGGTTATCATGTCTGGGGGCATTGCCGACGACGGGTGTTTCATAAATCAGGCGGATATCTGCCCGTTCCATCGCTGATCCGACACCGGACGGCATAGGATTCGCTTGCAAGGACACCTGAGTTATGGAATGATGGGGCGGCACGGATGAACCGGTCCGACCCGTCGAGCGTAGGCACAACGGACGGGGGTGAACGATGCGTACCTATCAGTACCGGATCATGGGCGAACTCGGACGGCAGTTGGCGCGAGGCCTGCTGCGGCTGCGGATGGGTTATATCGATGCGGCCGAGGAGCTCATCGCCCTGATCCAGCCCGACGAGCAGTATCCCTATGAGTTCGTCGTCTTTCGGATCACCGGCTATAAGCCGCGGGGCGGCCACGAGGACGAGACGCTCGCCGGCGAGGCCCTTCGCGAGGACCTCCAGACGCTGATCCTGGACCTGTGCGACAGTTTCGACTACGGCGTGGGCCTGTCCACCCAGAGGGTCTTCGACACCGAAACGCTCGCGTCGCACTTCTCGGTGTCCACCAAGACCATCCAGCGATGGCGCAAGCAGGGCCTGGTCGCCCGGCGGATGATCTTCCCCAACGGCAAGCGGCGCGTGGCCTTCCTGGAAGGCAGCGTCGAGCGTTTCCGGTCGATGAGGCCCACGCAGATCGAACGGTCCGGCCGCTTCACGCAATTGACGCCCGCCGAGCGCGACGACGTCATCCGTCGCGCCCAGCGGATGGCCGCCCGCTGCGACTGCTGCCTCAACGACGTCGCCAAGCGCATCGCCCGCAAGACCGGAAGGGCGCTGGAGACGATCCGCTACACGATCCGCAACCACGACAAGATGAACCCCTCCGAGGCGATCTTCCCGAAGTTGACCGATCCGCTGGACGAGGTGACCAAGAACGTGCTGTACCGCAGCTTCCTGCGGGGCGTGCCGGTGGCCGAACTGGCCAAGCGGCACAAGCGGACGCGCTCCAGCATCTACCGGGTGATCAACGAAATGCGGGCGCGTCACCTGTTGAACCTCGAGATCGACTACATCTACAACGAGGAATTCGACGCCCCCAACGCCGACCAGGTGATCCTGGCGTCCGTGCCGGCGTCGCAGAAGAAGACGCGGCCCGCCAAGCCGCCCAAGGACCTGCCGGCGTACCTGGCCAGCCTCTACAAGGTGCCCCTGCTGGAGCCGCCCCAGGAACGCCACCTGTTCCGCAAGTACAACTACGTGAAGTACAAGGCCGACACCCTCCGCAAGAAGCTCGACCTCAATCACGTCCGCATGGCCGACGTCACGCGGATCGAGGCCCTCATGGTTCAGGCCAACGCGACCAAGAACCAGATCATCCGCGCCAACCTGCGGCTGGTCGTCAGCATCGCGCGGAAGCACCTGGCCAGCGGGGCGCAGAACCTTTTCGAGCTCATCAGCGACGGAAACCTCTCGCTGATGCGGGCCGTGGAGAAGTTCGACTACTCCCGCGGCTACAAGTTCTCCACGTACGGAAGCTGGGCGATCATGAAGAACTTCGCCCGCTCGGTGCCCCGCGAACGGTACCGCATGGGGCGTTTCATGACCGGTCAGGAAGAGGCCCTCGAGATCGCCGCCGGGCTGGCCACCTACGACCCCAACGAGGCGTCCCTGCCGGAGATCCGCGAGAGCCTCGACGCGGTCCTGGCACAGCTTTCGCCCCGCGAACGGGCGATCCTGATCGGCCATTACGGCCTGTCGGACATGGGCGAGTCGGCCACCCTGGAGGAACTGGGGCGGCGCCTGGGCATCTCCAAGGAACGCGTCCGGCAGATCGAGATCCACGCCCTCAAGAAGCTCCGCGCCATGCTCAGCCCCGACCGGACGATGCTGATGCGGTAGCCCGGAAGCCGGACGCCTGCGATGACCGCCACACGCCGCCCCATCCTGAGCACGGTTCTTCGATGGAGCGGCCTGTCGTTGGCGGGCGTGCTCATCGGCCTGCTGATCGCCGCCGGCAGGGGGGGCGCGAGGAGCACGTCCCCGCCCTCGTCGGCGCCGGCGACCCCCGCGTCGGCGAGCCGCCCGGCCGACTGTCCCTGCCGCACCGAAGCGATGCGTCGGGAGGCGTCGCGCGTGGCCGAGGACCTGCGCGGACGGCTCGGCGCGTCGGCCGCCGTGATCGTGGATCCCCCGTTCGTCGTGGCCGGCAACCTCCCCGAGGCACAGCTCCAGCGGTATCTCGCGACGGCCGTCCGCCGTCCCGCCGAGGCCATGTGGGCATCCCTGTTCCAGCGCCGTCCGACGCGGGTGATCACCGTCCTGCTGTTCGCCGACCGCGACAGCTACCTCGCCGGCGCCAAGCGCCTGTTCGGCGACGAGAACGTCTCGGCCTTCGGCTACTACCGCCGCAACGAGCGGGCGCTGGTGATGAACATCGATACCGGGACGGGCACGCTCGTCCACGAGTTGACCCACGCCCTGATGGCCTTCGACTACCCCGGGGCGCCCGACTGGCTCGCCGAGGGCCTTGCCTGCCTGCACGAGCAGTGCCGCGTGGCCGATGAGGGGATCCGCGGCCTGCCCAACTGGCGGCTGGAGGGCCTCCAGGCGGCCATCGGCGGCGGCACGCTCCGCCCCCTGGCCGACCTGCTGGCCGACGACGACTTTTACGGCCCGCTGCGCGGCACGAATTACGCCCAGTCCCGCTACTTCTGCCTCTACCTCCAGCACCGCGACCTGCTCGTCCGCTTCTACCGCGCCTGCCGCGACAGCCCCGCCGCCCCGCCGGCCGCTCTCGTCGAGCAGTTGACCGGCGAACCGCTCGAACGGACGGATCAGGCCTTCAGGGCGTGGGTGATGACGCTCGCCTGGCCGGCCGAACCGGCACGGGAGCCTTGATCACAGCCCTCCGAACAGCCAGTCGCGCTTCCGGTCATCCAGCCTGCCGCCGTACTCGCAGATCTCGAACGCCTCGGCGTATTTCGCGTCCGCGGCGCGCTGAGGCCCGTAGCGCTCGACGAGCCTGGGGCGGAAGCGTTCGGCCAGACCCTCGTCAAACAGGCTTCGACGGCCGGCCAGCCAGGTGCGGCGTTCGGCGTCGCCGGCGGGGACCTCGGCCTCGACGCCCTGGTTGAAGGGGATCCACTCGTACATCTGGCTGACGTGGGCGTGCAGGGCGTCCAGCTTGGTGTCCATCACGGCGGTGACGTCGATCACGATCGCCGGGTCGAACGGGCAGGGCTTCTGGAAGGTATCGGCCATGTAGGCGATCACCGGGTTGTCGTCGAGGGCCGGCGTGTCGGGGCAGTTGTTCGGCACCGTCACCAGGTAGGCCGAGTCCTGCACCAACAGCGATGTGTTGCGGTGGTCGGGGTGGTAATCCCACGGCCGGTGCGTGACGATCAGGTGCGGGCGGAAGCGGCGGATCATTCGGATGAACATCCCGCGGTACTCCAGCGACGGGACGATGCCGCCGTTGGGGATGGGGAGGATCTCGCTCTCGACGCCCAGGATCTCGGCCGCCCGGGCCGCCTCGGCCGCCCTTCGGCGGACCAGCTCGATCCCGCCGATGCGGTGGTGGCCGGTTCCTCCGTCGGTTGCGCTGACGAACCGGACCCGGTGGCCCGCCCGCGCCCACAGGCAGGCCGTGCCGCCGACCTTCACTTCGCAGTCATCGGGATGGGCCCCGATCACCAGGATCCTTGCCGGGCCGCCTGCCGTTCCGTTCTCGTTCATAGGTCCGTCCTCCCAGTCAACTATGTTCCGCCGTTTGCTTCACGATCCGAAGAATCCGCTTGAAGGTCTCGCCGCCCGCCTCCCTGAGCAGTTCGAAGACGGCGCTCTCGGTCGTGGTGACCACCTCTCTGCCATGGCGCCATTCTACAATCTCGCCCGGGTGCGCCCAAGAGCTGTGCCTGCCCTTTGGCTGGTCGGCGTCCTGCGGACAAGGGACCTCGGCGCGTCTGGCCGCATCGCGCCAACCCGTATCTTCGGAAGGGCATTTTGTCCCTTTTGTCTTGCCAGATGTCGGGACAGGAGTTATGATCTGTCCAGCATCTGCCTCGGCGGATCATCTTTTCCATCTGGCCCGGGCCCTTCTGGCGGGACGTCGGCGATGTGGGGCAGCGTTGTGATGCGCGGCGTATCGCAACCGGCCTGCATCGTGACTCACATCATGGATTCGAAGGAGGACCAGGAATGTTCAGCAGGATCTCCATGCTTGGTGGCGTGGCGTGCTCTGCACTGTTGCTGTGTCTCCTGTGCCCGTGTGGGGGGGCGCGGGGTCAGACCACCGCGACCTGGACCGGAGCGGCCGGGAACGGCAGCTACAACGACGCAGGCAACTGGGACATCGGCGTCGTACCGATCAACACGGCCGGGGAGGACTACATCGTCGTCATCGGCGGGGGCGTCGCCGTCCAGTACGACGTGCCCGACGGGCTGGAGGGGTACAACGCGGTGACGCAGCTTTCGCTGGCAGCGGGCAGCACGATCAGCCTGCAGGGCCGCAACCTCGTCATCCGGGATTCCGCCGGCATCGCCGGGAAGGTCGTGGCGACCAGCGGATCGCTGACCGCCGCGCACCCGTCCAGCACGCTGTCAGGCAGCCGAGCCGTCCTGGACGTGCACACCTCGGCCAACCCTGCCGACGCGGCCAGGATCGCCTTGAACGCAAGCGGCACCTGGCTGGCCACCGACGCCTCGCTGAACAACGCCAGCATCCTCTCGGTTCACGGGCCCGGCGCGGCGATCGAACTGCCGTACCTGACAGCCGTCAGCAGCTATGCCGATCACTGGGGCACCCACACGCGGACGATCTCGGCCACCGGGGGGGGCGTGATCGACCTGTCGGGCGTCACGCTGCTGCGCGGCGGGTCGGGCACGAGCGGCGGGCTGGATAGACTTCGGGTGATCGCCCAGACCGGCGGAACGGTGAACCTGTCGGCCCTGCAGCAGATCGACGGGTATGTTACGTTCACGACGGATGCCGCGACGTTCAGCCTGCCGAGCCTGATGCACGCCGGTTCGGTGAACTACGAGCTTCCCGACAACTCAGCCTTATCGCTGCCGGAACTGATCTCGCAGAATGGCGGGGGATTCGCGGTGACGGCGGGGACGACTGTGGCCGTGCCCAAACTGGAGAAGCTCAACAACGCCTACGTGTCGTTCACGGGGGCGGGCGCCTTCAACGCCCCCGCGCTGACCGACTTCGCCGGCAGCGTGCTGACGCTCGCCGATCCGGCCCATGCGGTGGCGACCGGTGGGCTGGGCCAGGCCGACAACGCCCGGTTCATCCTGTCGGGCGGGACGACCTTCGATCAGATCACTGACAGCAGCTACGTCCTGACCGCCGAGGCGGTCGCCAACATCACCGTGATGCAGGCGGCGGAGGCGGGCACGGTGCTGGATGCCGGCTCGCTGGCGACGATCGACAGCTATGCCGACCACTGGGGCACCAACACGCGGACGATCATGGCCACCGGCGGAGGTGTGATCGACCTGTCCGGCGTCACTTTGCTGCGCGGCGGGTCGGGCACGAGCGGCGGGCTGGACAGACTTCGGGTGATCGCCCAGACCGGCGGAACGGTGAACCTGTCGGCCCTGCAGCAGATCGACGGGTATGTCACGTTCACCACCGATGCCGCGACGTTCGAACTGCCGAGCCTGACGCACGCGGGGCTGGTGGACTACGAACTGCCCAACAGCGCCCTGCTGTCGCTGCCGGAACTGATCTCGCAGAACGGCGGGGGATTCGCGGTGACGGCGGGGACGACTGTGGCCGCGCCCAAACTGGAGAAGCTCAACAACGCCTACGTGTCGTTCGCCGGGGCGGGCGCCGTTGATGCCCCGCTGCTGACCGACTTCGCCGGCAGCGTGCTGACGCTCGCCGATCCGGCCCATGCGGTGGCGACCGGTGGGCTGGGCCAGGCCGACAACGCCCGGTTCATCCTGTCGGGGGGGACGACCTTCGATCAGATCACCGACAGCAGCTACATGCTGACCGGCAGCAGCGCCGCCAACACGACGGTGATGTCGGCGGCGGGGGCGGGCACGGTGCTGGATGCCGGCTCGCTGGCGGCGATCGACAGCTATGCCGACCACTGGGGCACCAATACGCGGACGATCTCGGCCTCCGGCGGCGGCCTGATCGACCTGTCGGGCGTCCTGACCGTCCGCGGCGGATCAGGCACGTCGGGCGGCCTGGACAAGCTGCGGGTGGTCGCCCAGACCGGCGGTGTGGTCGACCTGGGCAGCTTGGCCGCCGTCGACGGCTACGCATCTTTCGAGGCGATGGCCGGGGGCACGTTGCGGCTCGGCGACCTGGCGATGACCGCCGGCATGGATATCAGCGCCGACGGACTCGGCAGCACCCTGGCCGTCCGAAGCCTGATGCTCGATGCGCCGGCGTCCGTCACGGTGACCGACGGGGCCGAGATCGCCCTGGCCGGCAGTCTGCAGAACGACATGACCGATCCGGTCGCGTTCAACATGGACACCGGCCTGCTGCGCGTCGGCGGGGCCGCCTCGGCCTGGCTCGAAGTGGCCGGGCAGGACCTCGGCGGGTCGGTCGCAGCCGGGAACTTCGGCATCATGCAACTGGTCGCCGGTGCGCCCGACGAGAGCGTGACGGTCTTCCTGACCGACCTCTACGACAACGACGGCTTGGGCCAGGACCGGCGCGAGGCGCTGTACCTGTTCGGGTCGGGCGGGCTGGACGGGCTGGCGTTGTACGGCCAGTCCGAACTGGTGATCGGGGATGTGCCGGTCTACGCGTGGATCGACGGGGCCATGGTCGAACTGCACAGCCTGTTCGGGCCGGGCGACACGATCGTCCCGTTCACCACCAGCGGCAGCGACGGGCTGCTGGTGATCCCCGAGCCGGCGACGCTGTCGCTGCTGGCCCTGGGCGCCCTGGTGGCGATCCGCCGTCGCCGCCGGCCCTGATCACCCCGGGCCTGGGACGGTACCCAAAGAAGAAGGCGGGCCTGTTGAGGGCCCGCCTTCTTCTTTGCGGTGTGCCGGGCATGTCCGGCGATTCATCGCCGTCGCTTACGCGGCGGTGCCGAAGTTGTTCTTCAGGATGACGAAGTCATCCAGGTCGGTGTCGCCGTCGTCGTCGCAGTCGCCGGCGTCGCCGACGCCGAAGGCGTTCTTCAGGATGACGAAGTCGTCCAGGTCGACGTCGCCGTCACCGTCGAGGTCGCCGGGGATGGGCTGGTCGTGCTGAACGTCCGGGCGGTCCAGCGTCATGGCCGTGTTGTCGATGGCGACGTCATCCAGGAAGAGCGTGCAGACCACCTGGGTGGGCCAGGGGTAGCCGATCTGGAAGCGGAGGTTCAGCACGGCGTTGTTGTCGCGCTGCTCGTTGCGCATGGCCCACCATTCGCCGCCGTCGGGGTTCATGATGAGTTCCGGCGTGCCGCCCCGGGGGCAGGTGTAGAACTTCGACCGGTCATTGGCGTGGTCGACCTGCACCCAGAACTCCGTCCACTCGTTGCTCTGCGTGTTGACCTGCTGGAACTTGTACCCGGCGTCGCCGGCGGCGGGGGGGTTGGAGGCGCTTCCGTCACGACCCCAGAACCAGCCCGCGCCGTTGGTGTTGCCGGCGAATCCGGCGATGACGCCGCCCTGGTTCCAGCCGTCGCTGCCCATGTTGCCCTGGAAGCTGGGGGCCGCGACGTCGCCGGTCTCGGCGCCGCCGTAGTCCCATCCGGGCCACTTGTCATTGGTCTGCAGGGCGAAGCCGTTGGGGTCGCCGGGATGCTTGAAAGCGAAGTAAATGGTGCCTTCGCCGTAGATCCCGTAATCGTACATCGACATGGCGACGCAGATGATGTTCGGGTTCTCGGAGTTCCAGTACTGCGTGGTCGCCCTCAGGCACTTGGTATTGTCCTCGACCTGGACGAACGCCCGGTTGCAGTCCATCAGCGCGGCACCGTTCACCTGGGTATGCCAGCGGGCTCCGCCGCCCATGGCGTCGGTGCCTTTCAGGTGGATGGATGAACCGACCTCGTAGGATTCGAAATCTTCGATCAGTGTCATCTCAGCCAGGGCCGCGCTGACGCCGGCGAGCAATAGAACTGTTAACGTCGCTGCCAGAAATCTCATGATAAAGACCTCCCCTAGAACAGGGCCAGTAGAAATGCAGCCGACACCCGGCTGACGAGTTGATCGCTCCTCCAAGGAACTGCAATCCCCGCGCCCGAAGGCGCGGGGTGTGAAGAGAATAACTCAGTGTGCTTAGAATAGCACGATACGAGCCGCGCGTCAAGCAGGAAGGCCGTCAGGAGAGCCGAAGGCCTGGCGGCAGGAGGTCCGCATGTGATCGGTGAAGTCGGCGATGGTGGCGGCCAGGTCGAGGTTCGGATCGCCGGCCTCGCACATGAGGACGCCGCGGTAGCCGGTGTCGCGCAGGGCGGTCAGGGCCGCCGGCCAGTCGATCGTGCCGCGGCCGGGCAGGGCGTGCTCGTCGCGCTGGCCGTGATTGTCGTGGAGGTGGACGGTGAGGATCCGCCGGCCGACCTGGCGGATGAAGCCGGGCACGTCGGCGCCCTGGTGGACGTGGCCGGTGTCGAAGCAGATGCCCGCGCGGGCCGGGTCGAGCCCGTCCAGGACCGCCAGCATCTCCTCGGCCGTCCCGCCCAGCGACGCGGCTCCCATGGTCTCCAGGGCCGCGGCGACGCCCTCGGGGGCCATGTCGGCGGCGCGGGCCATGGCGTCGCGCGTCCAGGCGAGTTCGCGCCGGCGGTCGACGATGGGGACGTCCCGCCCAGGGTGGACGACGACGAACCGGGCGCCGAACTGCCGTGCCGCCTCCATCGAGCGGGCCAGCAGCCGCACGCCGTCGGTGCGGGTGTCGGCGTCGTCCATGGCGAACCCGCAGAAGGGCGCGTGCAGCGACCACACCTTCAGCCCCGTCTCCTCGACGGCGGCGCCGACCTCGCCGAGGCGCTCGGCGTCGAAGACGTCCAGGTGCAGCTGCTGCAGGCACGCCAGTTCCAGCCGGCGGGCGCCCGCCGCCGCCAGGGCGCGGATCTTCGCGGCCGTGAGGCTGTGGCGGTGGCCCAGGATGCTGGTGCAGAAACCGACGACGGGGGCGTTCGGATCGTAGGGATTCACGCTTGCGTTCTCCATATCGACGTCCTGAGCCGGGATTCTACCATCCCGACCCGGTCGGGCAAGCCCCGGCCGTCCATCGTGCCGCGGCCCCCAGGCGATCCGGTCGTCCGGCGGGACCGGCACATCCCGCCCAGCCGCTCCAGGCGTCGCCGTTTGACGTACATCGGCCGGGGCGAGGTCCCTGCGGTCGCCGCGGCCGGCGGGCGAGGGCGAAGGATTACTCATGCGGCCGAAGACGAATCCTTCGACACCCCCGATCGCCGAGGACACACCATGCACAGGACACGTAACGTACTTCAGACCAGCAGCCACCAGGTGACGGACCTTGACAGCCTGACCGACGCTCTGGCGGCGGTTGCCGACTGCGCCGCCAGTTGCGGCGCGTGTGCGGATGCCTGCCTGGGCGAGGAGAGCGTCGGGATGCTCAGCCGGTGCATCAGCCTGAACCTGGACTGCTCGGCCGTCTGCCAGGCGACGGCGGCCCTTCTGTGCCGTCCCGGAAACACCCATGCCGACGTTCTGGAGGCCCAGTTGAACGCCTGCACGGCCGCCTGTGCGGCGTGCGGCGAGGAGTGCGCCAAACACGCCGACCGCCACGAGCACTGCAAGGCCTGCGCCGACGCCTGCGACCAGTGCATGCAGGTCTGCCGCGACCTGGTCCGGTCATCGCAGTCCGTGACGATCTGACGGGAAGGGCGGCTTTTGCGGACGGCGGGGGCGACCAACTCACCGTCGGTTGCTGGAACCCGGACGACGGCACCGACGGCACCGTCGTCTCCGTGCCGCACCCGGCGGCGGTCGCGGTCGAAGATGTCGACGCCCAAGCGGGTCGTCAGGAACTGCGTCACAGACGGACGGAAGCCCAGGGCGCTTGCCGATGGCTCCTGCGCATCGAGCCGTGCGGCGCGACCCGCAAGTTCGAAATCCGAAGCACGAAATCCGAAAC
>JAAYZK010000070.1 GCA_012514895.1 Planctomycetota bacterium
CCAGCCGGCCACACGCTCGGTGAGCCAGGGGGTCTCGGCGATCCCGTCCAGTTCGCCCGTCACATGGGCGGCGGCACTGCTCCACGGCCAGTGCTCGGCCCGGTCGCCCAGTTCGGCCTTGACGGGGTTGCGTTCCGTATAGGTCGTTGCATTAAGGAGATACGTGTCGTCCATCACCGCCGACGAGAACCGGCCCTGCCAGAGGAACCCCGCCAGCGCTGCCGGGAGTTGATCTCTCGCATGTATCGCAGGTGCATCTGCCGGCGGGGGCGTTCAGGTCTCGGCCGTCTCGACCGGCAGGGGCAGGATCCGCGGGGTTTCGTCGCGGTCGTCGTTGGCGGCGGGCGGGTCGTCCTCGCATTCGGCGCGGATGGCGCGGAAGGCGTCGTGGACGGTGCGGAAGGCGTCGTGGATGTCCGGATCGAAGTGGCGGCCGCGCTCGGTGGCGAGGATCGAGAGGGTCTGCTCGTGCGAGTAGGGCGGCTTGTAGGGCCGCGCGGAGCGGAGGGCGTCGTAGACGTCGGCGACGGCGACGATGCGGGCCATCAGCGGGATGTTCATCCCGCGCAGGCCCATGGGGTAGCCCTGCCCGTCCCAGCGTTCGTGGTGGGTCAGTGCGATCGACGCGGCCATGCGTACGATGCGGTTGTCGCCGGCGCCCGCGTCGGGCCGGTCCAGGACGCCGGGCCAGCCCCTGGGCTTCTGCAGGAGGATGTTCGCGCCGATCACGCAGTGCGTCTGGATGCGTGCCCGCTGGCGGAGGCTGAGGCGGCCGGGCTTGAGCAGGATGCTGTCGGGGATGCCCACCTTGCCGATGTCGTGCAGCGGGGCCGCCAGGGCGAGCAGGTCGGCCTCGCCGGCGCTGACGCCCAGCCGCCTGGCCAGCAGGTGGCTGTAGCGGCCGACGCGGACGATGTGGTTGCCGGTTTCCTCGTCGCGGTACTCGCCCACTTTGGCCAGCCGCCAGATCACGTCGAGGCGCGACCGTTCCAGTTCGGCGGTCCGCCGGCGGACGGTGGCGGCCAGGTCGGCATTGAGCGCCTGGATCTCCTCCTGCCGCTGCTTGAGCGACAGGACCGTGTTGAGGCGGACGAGGAACTCCTCGCGCCGGATCGGCAGGGCCAGCAGGTCGGTCGCGCCCAGCCGGATGGCGTGGCGCTGGACCTCGTGCGCCTCCGGGGACGCCAGCACCACCACCGGCGTCTCGGACGTCCGCCCGTCGCGGCGGAGTTCGTCCAGCCACCGCAGCAGGTCGCGCCCCGGCGGGCGCACCGCCAGGACGATCACGTCGAACGTCTGCCGCCCCGCCGCCGCCCGGCCCGCCCGTTCGCCGCACGCGAAGCGGAGGCGCCACCGCCGCCGCAGCGGGCGAAGCGACTGCTGGACCGCCCTGAGCCCCTCAGGCTCCTGATCCACCACCAGCAGGCTGCTCGTCCTCACGGCCCACTCCTCCACGCCTTCAGCCCGGCAGGCCCACCTCCCGCCAGGGGTGGCATCGGGGATTGGGGGATTCGCCTTAAACAGGCGGGAGCGGCCCATCGGCGGTTCGGCGCCGGCCTCCTGCCGTCCCGCGGCCGCGACGGCGTCGCGCGGGGAGGGCGGCCCGCCCGTCGCGGCGCGGCGGGCGTTGCCAAGTCGCCGTCAATCCTGGCGTTCGCCTTCGGCAGCGCGCGGGGAGGGCGGCAGGCCCGGACGGGGGGATCGTAATTGGTGGAGCGTCTGTATGTCGTTGAGCGGTGCGGCGGTGCGATACGGAAGAACCGATGCATTCCCCACGGGCACTACCGCCGCCGCGACAACGGCGGCGCAGCGGGCCTTCCGCGGGGGAAAAACCGCCGGTGTCATGGACAGCATGGACAAGCGGGGCTCCGCCGGTCCATGCTGTCCATTCGGTCCATTCAGTCCTTCTTGACCGCGTAGTCCAGTTCGATGTGGCTGATGACCCCGAGCACGCCGGCGCGGTTGCGGGTCCGCAGGTCGATGCGGTTGGTGCCCTCGTGGAGCGTCCAGGGGAAGCTGGGGCCGACGGGCAGCCAGTCGCCGCCGTCGATGCGGGCCAGGAAGGTGTCCAGGTCGGGCGTGACCGTGCCGAGGCGCAGGGTCACCTTGCCGGGCCGGATGCCGGTCTGGGCGGCCCAGCGGACCTGGTTGAGCGACCAGTCCAGGTCGCTGGTGCGGCCGGTGTAGTTGGACCACCGGGCCGACCGCGGGGTCAGGCCGTCATCCCAGTTCCAGTAGCCCGTCCACGCCCAGGGGGCGCGGCCCTGGGCGATGGGCTCGGGATAGCGGTGGGCGAACATGTTGTTGCGGGGCATCCAGTGCATGCAGCCCCACTTGACGGCCATCCGGGGCGGATCGGACTGCGGGGCCGCCTCGCCGCCCTTCCACAGCAGCAGGCCCGTCGACGGCTTCAGCTCGTCGACGATCAGCGGCTCGAAGCTCAGCGGGCGGTCCGGGCTGTAGAGGCGCAGCAGTTCGGCCCGCAGCTCCAGCATGCTCAGCGGCACGCCGGTGGCGGCGTCGAGGAACAGCTCGTTCTGGTTCGGGTCGACCATGACCCACTTGCCGTACTCGTTCGACCAGTACTCGCAGACCTCGTGGCCGCAGATGAACTGGCCGTTGACCCGCACGTCGGGGAAGATGCCGAACACGAACCGCGTCTGCATCCCCAGGCTCAGGGCGCACTGCATGTACACGATGGCGTACTGGACGCAGAAGCCGTCGCGCCGCTGGAGGATGGCGTCGGCGTCCCAGGCCGGGTAGGGCGACTGGGGCGGATCGTACACCCACTGGCGGGAGACCCACGCCTGGAGCTTGCGCATCTTGTCCAGTTCGCTGGTGGCCCCGGCGACGACCTCGTCGAGCTTGTACTTCCGCCGCAGCTCGACCAGTTGCGGCTCGTCGAAGCGTTCGTACTCGAAGGGGATGGAGGTGTAGCGGATCGTCTCGTTGTGGGAGGAACGGACGGTGATCCCTTCGGCCCAGGGGAAAGGCCGGGTGACGGTGTCGGCCTCGACGGCGACGTCTTTGAGCACGGGCGTGGCGACCGGATCGTCCGTCCGCAGCGTGGCGCGCCACTGGACGAACCGGTGGTGCGGCCCGCGGATGGCGTTGTCGGCGTCGGCGTTGCGCCAGGGGCTCCACTCGTCGTCGACCACCGGTCCCGGGCCGCTGCGCAGCGCCAGGCGCACGGCGGTTCCCGCGGGCGTGTCGGCGACGGGGACGAGGCGCACACTCTGAACGCCGACGGGTGCGGCGACGACGGGTTCCACGCCGTCCCGGGCCGCCAGGTCGATCACCGGGCCGATCAGGTCGCCCTCGGCGGAGTACTGGTCCATCGCCAGGCGGATCATGTATTCGCCGTCCACCGGCTCGCCTTCGGCGGCGATGCCGGGAACCCACTTCTGCCCGCCGTCGGCGGAGGCGAAGCTTCGCGGCAGGGCGTTGCGGCGGTCAGGGTCGTTGCGGGCGATGTCTTCCCGCCGCGCGACCCCCACGCCCCAGCCCGACGAGCCGCGGCAGGTCAGCACGAAGGTGTTGTCTCCCCGGCGCAGCGGCGCGGACGGCAGGTCGATGGTGCGCCAGCCATCGACGGTCACGTTGCCCGGCAGGATCGTCCAGCGGGCGGACGGGTCGCCGTTGAGCGTCACCTCCAGCGGCTCGGTCTCCCCGTTGATGGGCCAGACCGCCAGCGTCAGGTGGGCTCCGCGGCAGGCCGGGCGGCGGATGTGGAGGATCTTCCTGGCCTGAAGCGGTCCGCGGACGATGCCCTTGGGCACATCGCCCTCGGGGTCCCAGCTGTTGCCGCCCGGGCCGTCATCTTCGATCAGTTCGCGGTCGTACAGCTCCACGCCGTCGCGCCCCAGGCGCACCAGCCGGGCGGTCTGGGCGGCCTCGAAGGTCGCGACGATGGCGGTGTCGTCCAGAACGGGCTCGACGGCGGGTTCGGCGGCGTGGCTGGGAATCGTGGCCATGGCAAGCTCCATCGCGATGAGATGAACCGCCATCGCGGCAAAGGCGGAAATCATGTGCGTCTCCTCACATAGCATTCCCTGATCATAGGAATGCCTGACGCCCGCGTCAACGCCCATGTCGATCGGCCGCCTGCTCGATCGCGCGGCGCATGGCGTCGACGAGCGTGGCGTACTGGAAGGGCTTCTGGACGAACCCGACCAGGTCCACGTCGCCGAGGTCCTCGCGGGCCTGGTGTTCGGGGTAGCCGCTGCACAGGATGATCGGCACGTCCGGCCGGAGGGCCCGCAGGCGGTCAACGACCTGCGGGCCGCTGAGGGCCGGCATGGTCCGGTCGAGCAGGACCGCCGTGATCCGATCCGCGTGCCCGGTGAACAGGGCGATGGCTTCCGGGCCGTCGGCGGCGACGAGGGTCTGGAACCCCATGCGCTCGAGCATCAGCGCCGCCAGCTTCCGCACGGACGGTTCGTCGTCGACGACCAGCACGGTGCCGGCGCCCTTCCATGGCTGCCGGGCGGCCGCGTCGTCGGGTTCGCGGTGCGGCTGGGGGCGGGCGGCCGGCAGCAGCACGCGGACGGTGGTCCCGGCGTCGGGTTCACTGTCGATTTCGATGGTGCCGCGATGGCCCCGCACGATGCCCAGGACCGCCGCCATGCCCAACCCGCGGCCGGTGAACTTCGTGCTGAAGAACGGGTCGAACACCCGATCGTGCGTCCGCGCATCCATGCCGCACCCGTTGTCGATGACCTGAAGGGCGGCGTAGTCCCCGGCGGGCAGGTCGTCCAGCTCCCGCCGGGGGGCCTTCAGCCGCTCGGCGAGGGTCACCGCCTCGGTCCGCAGGGTGACCCGTCCGCCGGTCGGCGGCAGGGCCTCGACGGCGTTGCTCACGAGGTTGCGGATGACCTGGCGGATCTGCGCCGGGTCGGCCGTGACGGGCGGGAGCTTGTCGTCCAGCGCCACCACCAGGCGGGCCGACGCCGGGACGGTCGACTTAAGCACGTCGGTCATCTCGCCGACCAGGGCGTTGAGGTCGACCGATGCCAGGACGAACCGGCCCTTGCCGGAGTAGGCGAGCATCTGGTCGGTCAGCTCCGAGGCCCGCACCCCGGCCTTGTGGATCTCCTCCAGGTGGGCGCGGCCGGGCGCGTCGGGGGGCAGCTCCCGCAGGGCGAGGTCCGCGTTGCCGAGGATCGCCACCAGCAGGTTGTTGAAGTCGTGGGCGATGCCCCCGGCCAGGAC
>JAAYZK010000071.1 GCA_012514895.1 Planctomycetota bacterium
AGTTCGGTCGCGCAGAAGTCGCGGTTGCTCGTCCAGGGCTGGTGGTCGCCGTACGACTCGCAGATGTTCTGCCCGGCATTGCGGTGGTCGGCCTCGCTCTGGGTGCTGACGGCGTCGTAGTTGTACGCCGCGCTGAGGTCGAAGATCACCGCCCCGCCGCCGGCGGGGGCCGGCTCGACGATCACCGTCACGCTGTCGCTGTCGGTGGCGCCGTTGTCGTCGGTGACCGTCAGGTCGATGGTGTGCTCGCCGACCGCCAGCGGCACCGTCGGCGCGGCGCCCGAGCCGAGGGGGACGCCCCCCTCGCTCCAGGCGTAGCCGACGATGGAACCCAGGGCGACCGAGCCGGACCCGTCCAGCGTGACGGGCTCGGCGCCGTCGTCGTCGTTGTCGCGGACGCTCAGGTCTTCGCCGGCGTCGGCGGTCGGCGGGACGGGCCCGCCCAGGGCGCGGTAGGCGTGCCACATGTCGCCCGTCCAGCCGGGATTCGCGCTGAGCTGGTTGCCGTACGTCCGCCCGGTTTCCTGCTGGATGATCGCGTCGTACGCCGTCCAGTCCTGCGTCATCCACCGCTGGACGTAGCCGAAGTAGGGCGAGTGGTCCCACAGGCCCTCGGCGCCCATCAGGTACGCCGCCAGCGCCTGGCCGACCCAGGTGTAGCTGGTGCAGCAGTGGCGGTAGGCTTCGCTCCGGGCGTGGCTGTTGGAGCCGGCCGGCGGGTCGCCGGGTTCGCCGCGGCCGTCCACCAGCCAGTCGGAGGGGTGGACCTCATCCTGCAGGTAGGCGGTGCCGGGGGTGATCCGCCAGAGGGCCTTGGCGCCGCTCCAGCCGGCGCCGTAGTAGGTCTGCTGGTCTTCCTGGAACGTCGCCTGGACGTGCTGCATGTCGGCATCGCCGAGCATGAGGCCGGCGAAGAGGATCGGCCACTTGCGGCCGTGCATGTGCCCGCCGTTGGCCACCCAGACGTCGTCGCCGCCGGCCTGGACGATGCCGTAGAAGTCGATGCCGACCTGCACGAAGCGGACCAGCAGCGTGGCCTTCTGGGCGTCGGTGTAGTCCAGGTGGAGCGACAGGGCAGCCTGGCTGACGTTCGAGCTGATCTCGCGGCCATAGTCGGGCATGTTCTGCCTGGGGTGGATCGCGCGGCTGGGGTGGTCGGCGACGTACTCGATCCAGGGCCGCTCGAACATCCGCTCGACGGTGGCCAGGGACGGGGGGCTGCCCGCGGGGGCGAGCTTGCGCAGCAGGCCGTAGTCGAGCTGGCTGACGTTGTAGCGGATCGTCTTGTCGGCCGTGCAGTAGGCCGGCCGGAAGCTGCCGGCGGGCGCCGCTTCGGGCAGGACGGTCAGGATCGCGACCGTGTCGATCGTCACGGAGCCTTCCGGTTCGCCAAGGCTGATCGACGACAGCAGCGAGGCGTGCGGCGGGACGGTCAGCGGGCTGGCCGGCGAGACGCCGTACGCGACGTTCAGCGCCGGGACGTAGGTCACGCCGACGCGGCTGTCGAACCCCTGCTGCTGGGACTCGGGGACGGGGTTGATCATCGACCCGTTGATGACGTAGCCGCCTGCGTCGAAGGAGGCCGGGTCGATGGCGACGATATCGACCGGTCCGACGACCCACCAGTCGCCGTTGGCGAACTGGCCGCACTCGACCGGCTGGGCGAACGTCCAGGTGATGCCGAACTGGCTGATCTGCGTCGTCGTCGCGGCACCCGCCGCAGCCGCCAACGCCAGAAGCACGCACGCACACCCGATCACGCTACGTTTCATGGCCGTCTCCTCCCGGGCCCCACGGGGAATCGCTGGGGGCCGCGGGAGCGATTCTAGCACAGCTTCGAGAATCGGCAAGGGACTCCCCGGCCATGGGAGCAGCGGGCGCGCGGCCCATCTTGTCTTCAGTGTTTGCCAGAACCGGGGCTACAGCATCTTCCGCCCGCGAACTGCCAGGAATGGGAGTTGGGCGCCCGCGGACATTCGGGAGACAGAGGAGTCACGCCCGCTTGAGGATTTCCCCGCCCTCGGGCAGTTCGATGAACTTGCCGATGATCCGCTGGTAGAGTTCGGCGCTCTTGAAGAAGAGTTGCTTGCCGCTATCGTCGGCGCTCTTCATGTACATCTCATAGTGCCGGCGCCAGTTGGCGCGGTCGTTCTCTTCGGTGTAGATTCCCAGCTTCTGGCGGGCCTCGCGGTTTTTCTTGCGCATGGCCCACCGGAATTCGGCGTAGGCCGCCACGAGAGTGTCGCTGTTCATGGCGTCGACGCCGCAGGAGGCTTTGGAGGTATCGTAGCGGTAGTCAGCCAGTGCGTCCCACAGCGCGGCGCGGAGCAGGCCGGGGCGCGTGAAGTGGCCCGGGAGGACGAAGCTGCCGTTGTCCCCGTCGCAGCGGGGCGTCGTGGACAGCGCCATGGTCCCGCCGGCAGGCAGGAGGACGACGATCGGGGCGGTCCGCAGCAGCACGCGGTGGGCCTTCTTGGCCCCCGGCACCAGGGGGTCGCTGAACAGCAGCGGGTCGCGCTGCTCAGCGTCGGCGAACTCGGCGGCCACGGCCTGGCGCCCGTTGACGGCGTCGCTGCCGCCCCGCCAGGCGGCCTCCAGGCCGAACGGGAGGAACGGTTCAGCCAGTTGGGCCGCCAGGCGGCTCTGCTGGCGGATGAACGCCACCTCGCCGCGGGCACGGTCGGCCGCCGTGATGGCGATGCCGGCCGACTCGACCATCTTGACCGACGCCTGGAACCTCTCCCGCAGGCGCGGCAGATAGGTGGTCTGGATCACCTCGATGAGCCGGTCCTTGCGGACCGCCTCGACCTTCAGCTCGTGGGCGAGGCTGCGGAGTTCCTCCCGCTTGGCGAGGTTGCCCTTCTCGCCGGGCTTGAGCATCGCGATCCGCTTCTCGGCGGCGTCCTGCTCGCGCCGGAGCCGGTCGGCGGCGGCCTGGAGGTCGGCCATTGCGCGGGCCAGAAGGGTCTCCTGGATGCGATAGTTGATCTTCCGCCGCCAGCCGCGATCCGCACGCCATCGCGGCGAATTGGCCTCGCGGAGTTCCAGCGTCTCGTCGTGGGCGTTGGGGATCTCCCCGGCGGCGGCCAGGTCGATCGACTCGTCGGCGTACAGCACGCGGACGGCGGCCGCCCCGTCGCCGAGGCGGCGCAGGGGCTCGGCGCACTCGGCGAGGATGTCCCTGGCGACGTCCGGCGGAATGAACCGCCGCGAACAGCCCAGCAGCCCCCGCCGCAGGAAGGCCCGCACGAAAGGCTCGTCGGGGGCCTCCAGCCCCGCCGTCAGGGCCACGGCGGCCTGCTCATAGACCGACCAGAACGCCTGGACCATCTCGCGCTCGATCAGCTTGCGTTCCCGGCGGATCGCGTCGGCCTGCGTCAGGGCCGCCTGCGGGGCGGCGTCAGCGTCGGCGTCGTCGTCGTCGCCCTCATCAGCGGAGACCTCGGGGCTCTCGCCGGCCCCCGCGAGTTTCTCCTGCAGCGCCAGCGCGTAGACCGCCCAGCCGAAGAGCTGGTCGGGCGCGATCCCGAGCCGCGCCAGGATGCCGTACAGCGGCTCGTCGGTCGCCGCCGCAGCACAGGCGCGGAGCGTCGCCGTCGTCGACTCGGCCCGCGCCAGCAGCAGACGTTTCTGCTCCGCGGCCAGTTCGCACGCCCGGCGCATGGCCGCCGGCAGGCCGGGCGCTTCGGCGTCGGCGTCGGCGTCCTCGGCGGGCGGGGCGAGCTTCTCCTGCAGCTTCTCCATCGCCTTGCGCAGCGCGTCGGCCGGGGGGATCTTCCGCGTCTCGCGCCGCTGGCGGGCGAGTTCGCGGGCGACGTCGTCGTCGAGGTCGCCCCCCCGCTCGAGGTCGGCCCGCTGCTCCTCCAGGCGGCTGAGGTCGGCCTGCAGGGCCAGGCGCGCCTCGATCGCCGCCAGGGCGTCGTCGCCAAGCGGCCGGACGGCCATGGCGTCCACCAAGGCCGCGATCGCCCCGGCATCGGCGCTGAGGGCGGCTCCCGTCGGAGCCGGGGGCGGCGGGGCGTCCTCGGCGGCGGGTTCGGCCGGCGCGTCGCAGGCGGCCTGGTCGTCCTCGGCCGCCTCCGGGGACGGCAGGCCGATGCAGTGCGGGTGATCGAGGAACACCTGCACCATGTGGCGGCCCACCTGGATGAGATCCTCGTCGGCCACGGCCCGCCGCTCGCCGACGGCTTCGCCGTTGACGAAGACCTCCCCCCCCCCGCCGCGAACCTCCAGGACCAGCGAGCCGCCGTCGTCGACCGTCAGGGCGGCCTGGCCGTTGAGGTCCAGGACGCCCCGGCCGCCGTCGTCCGTCGCCGCCGGCGGGGTCGCCTCCATCGCCCGGGTGAGGCGTTCGGCCAGGAATTCCAGCAGCCGCAGCGCCATCGCCGGACGGCCCCGGAGCACCTCGGTGACGCGGTCGGCGGGGATCCGCAGCACGCGGACGGGCCCGACGGCGACGATCTCGGCCGGGTGCGGCACGGCGAGCAGGGCGCTGACGGCCCCAAGAAAGGTCCCCTGGCGCACGAACGTGTCCACAGGCCGTCCGTCGCGGCGAAGCTCGACGCGGCCTTCGAGCAGCACGAGCAGGTCGCGGTCGTCGCCGTCGCCCTGGCGGAAGAGCACGTCTCCGCCGGCGAAGGCCTCTTCGCCGACCGGCCCGGCGGCGTTGCGGGAGCGGGCCTGCTGGAGGCGAAGGATCTCCTCCACCTGGGCCACGGTCATGATTCCCCGCTCGACGAGCACGTCCCCCAGCCGCGGGGGGGTCTGGCCGGCGGATTGGCGGCGGAACTGGATGGCCAGGCACTCGTGGATCTGCTCGAGGCTCACCATCCCGGCTTCCAGGGCCAGGCGTCCGAACAGGGGAAGCGGACCAGCCGTCGTTGTCGCCGTGTCTTTCACGCGCAGGGTCAACTCGCTTGCGGGCACCCGTCCGGCCCGGCGCGCGGGACCACCCGCCCGGGCCGTGCCGGTCCAGTGGAAAATGCCTTAATACGCATCGGCTTGAACAAAGGACGGCATGAGTTAGGCTTGCGGCGCACCGGCGCCGATCCCACGCGCTCCGCGGCCGGCTCAGCCGATGTCTTCGACGGCGATCGCCGCGCGGTCCAGGTACGGCACGTGCGCCCGCACCGTCGCTGCCGTCAGCGGGTTGGCGGCGAAGGGCGGCAAGCCCAACTCCCCCATCGTCGCCTGCGTCAGCGCCATCCCATCGGACGCCCCCGCCTTCGACGCCGCCCGCCGGACGGCCGCGTGGATGAACTCAAGCCATTCGACGGCCGCGTCGAAACGCGCGGCGATCGCCTCCCCGCCCGCGATGGGCGGCTCCCACGACGAGTACAGCGTCCGGACGCCGCCGACGGCCCGCAGTGCCCGCAGGCTCCGCAGCGTCGCCGCCAGGTCCGTGTAGATGGGCATCGCCCGCGGCTCGGGGATCGCGTCGCCGCTGAACAGCGCCTCGGCCTCCGGGCAGTGCAGGGCGATGTGGCCCTCGGCGTGGCCAGGCGTGGCCAGGACGCGAAGCGTGGCGCCGCCCAGGTCGATCACGTCCCCGTCGGCCAGCGGCACGTCGACTGCCACGGGCCCCTCGACCAGCGCGTCGAAGCCCGGCACGGGGCGGGCGCGCTTCTGGGCCTGCGTGTCCTCGATCCAGCCGATCGCGTCGGCGTGGGCGCAGACCTGCGCGCCGGTCTGGCGCACAACCGTCTGTGCGGCCCCGATGTGATCGGGGTGGGCGTGCGTCAGCACCAGGCGGTCGAACCGCCCCTCCGTCACCGTCGCCCGCCGGATCCGCTTCCACGCCCCCGCGACGCCGGCGTCGATCAGCGCGGGCGACGCGGCCGCGATGGCGTAGCAGAACGCCAGGCGCGGCAGTGAACGGCCGTCCGGCAGGGGGATCTTGAACGTCAGACCGATGGCTTCAACAGGATGGGTCATCTGAACACGGACTCCTGGCGATCAGAAGAACAGCTTGGGCAGATACGCCGGCGCATCCTCGAACGGGGCGACCTTGCCGTCGGCGATGTCGTAGAGGCGCTCGTGGGCTGCGCGGGCGGCGTCGGCGAGCGGCTCGTAGGGCCGGTGGCAGACGTCGACGAAACCGATGTTGTAGGCCTCCCCATCGCCGCGACCCAGCGCCGACTGGTCGTACAGCGTGAAGTGGTGCACGCCCACGCACCACGGCTGGGCGGCGGCGTCCTCGACGTAGATCCGGTAGGCCTTGCCGCGGTCGGCCTGAGTCGCCACGCGGCCGATCCCGGAGGCCGGCAGGCCGACGTCCAGGGCGCCGAAGTGCCACTCGCCGATCATCGCCGGGACGCCCATCGCCTTGCACGCATCGGCCAGTCCCCGATCGACCGTCTCGCGGTAGCCGTTCACGCTGAATACGTCGAAGCAAGCCATCCCGCCCATCGCCCACGCCGGCGGCACGCGGAAGTAGCGGGCGCCGAGGTTCAGGTGGTTGGGGTCGACGGCACGGCAGGCGTCGGTCAGCGTGGTGTAGAGCTTCTCGACCATGACGGTGCTGAACGCCCCCAGGGTGGCCTGGGCCGCCGGCGCGACGGGGCGGGTCCAGCGGCCACGGGCGAGGCTCTCGAACGTGACGCCTTCGCCCCACACGGCGGCCAAGGCCCGGTCGTCGGCATATCGCTGCCGGCAGAAGTCCGCCAAGGTCTGGCGGGTGGGGCCGCCCTCGCAGGCGTAGAGCATCCCCTCGGCTGGCGTGAGGGACGCAAAGCCCCACGTCGGCTCGTTCATCAGGAAGTAGCCGATGAAGGCGGGGTCGTCGCGGGTGGCCTCGAGCTGGCGGGCGAAATGGGCGGCCTCGGCGGCAAACGTCGGATCGAACACGTCGGGGAAGTCGCGGAAGATCCGCGGCGCCTGCGGCCCGTCGGGGGCCGGCCATCTCAGCGGCCGGACATACGGGAATCCCGCGGCGGCGGCCACCTCCCAGTCCGACCAGTTGGCCACCGTGTTGAATCCGAACCGACGCAGCAGGGCCAGGGCGATCTCGGCCCACGCCCCGCGCCAGGCATTGGGGCCGAAAGCCCGGATGAAGTTGGCGCGCAGATAGTCGACCGTCAGTTCGCCGTGCCGTCGGTCGATCGCCTCCGCCAGGCCGTTCGCGGCCTGCGGAATCCACGTCAGAGCCGTCTCCAGGCCCCCGGCGTTGGTTTCAATGCCGGCGCGGACGCAGTCGAGCCCGGCCGACCAGAAGGCGCAGCCCTCCGGATCGACCAGCCACCACCGTCGTCCGTCGTGGTGGGTGCGGAAGAAGCCCGTCGGCCCGAACCGCCGCTCCCGCCAGCCGCCGTAGCGCGAGAAGGCCCTGGGCCAGCGGCAGCCGGGCGCCTGGGCCTGCTGGGCCCGCAGGCGTTCGACGAGTTCGGCTTCGCTGCACGTCTTGCCGGGCCAGTCGACCAGCGTGGTCTGGCCCAGTTCGTCCAGCAGCCGGCCGGCCGGCAGCATCGGGTCCGTCAGGCGGGGCGGCCGGCGGTCCACCGCCTGAAGGGGTGTCATGGCCCACCGGACGGGGCCTTCCGCTTTGCGCAAGACGATGAACGTGAGGCGGTCCACCCTGGCCAGGTCCACGCGATCGCCCGCGGCGATGGGCTTCACCCACGCCCCCTCCCGCGGGTAGAGCCACCGGTTCTGCTCCACGGCCTCCAGGGGCAGGCGGATGCGGGCCTGGCACTGGTTGAGGAACCCGAACTGGCAGAAGAAGTCCGGCCCGTCGGCGCCTTCGCACAGGTGAATGGCGAACTCCACGGCCAGCGTGCCGTCCAGCAGCACGTCGCACGTCAGGTGCGTCGCCCCGGCCAGCGTGCCCGGCTGGAACGTGCAGGCGAAGCCTTCGTCCGCGGCGTCCACCTCGTACCACGTCCCGCCGACCAGCGGGCAGGGGTCGTCCAGGATGCGCAAGCAGCCCAGGGGCGACACGGGGATCAGGACCAGGGGGTAAGCCTTGGTGCCGGCCATAGGGTGCCTCCGATTCGCGTGACGCGACCGGTATACTCCATCCGTCCCGCGGCGTCCATGGGCGGTCGAGGAAGACTCTTGTGCGCCCCCCCGCCGCCGCGTAGCATCAGCGCCGTCTGCGCCCTCGGGGCCGGAGCCCCGGCGAGCGACAAGGAGAGAGGTCGCCGAACCTATGAACCGCTACCTGTTTACCATCATGCTGCTGTCGTGCAGCAACGTCTTCATGACCTTCGCGTGGTACGGCCACCTGCGGAACCTGTCCCGAAGCCCCTGGATCATCGCCGCCGTGGTCAGCTGGGGCATCGCCCTGCTGGAGTACCTCCTCCAGGTGCCGGCCAACCGCGTCGGCCACGAAGTCATGTCCATCGGCCAGTTGAAGATCCTCCAGGAGGTTATTGCGCTGAGCATCTTCATCCCCTTCGCGGTGCTCTACATGAAGGAGAAACTGACGCTGGACTACCTGTGGGCCGGCCTGTGCCTGCTGGGGGCCGTGTTCTTCATCTTTCGAGCGAAATTCTGTGGAGGTGCCGCATGACCGTCTGCCCGCTGAGCCGTGCCCGCTGGATTTGGCCGGGCAAGGCGCCCTACGCTCACAACACGCACGCCCAGTACCGCCGCGATTTCGACCTGCAGCGCGTGCCGGACGAAGCTCCGTTCCACATCACCGCCGACCATGCGTACATGCTCTACGTCAACGGCCGCTACGTCGGCCGCGGCCCGGCGAGGGGCTACCAGCGGAGCTGGCCGTACGACACCTACGACATCGCCCCGTACCTCCGCAGCGGGCACAACTGGATCTCCGTCCGCCACTACAACGGGGGGATCAGCACCTTCGGGTATATCTTCGAATGGCGGGCGGGCATGCTCTGCGCCGGCGTCTGGGACGGGCTGGAGCTCCTCAGCGACGAGCGGTGGCTCTCGCGCGTCTCCCCGGCGGTGCGGGCCGACGTCAGGCGGGTGAGCACGCAGCTCAACCTCCAGGAGCAGGTCGACGGGCGCCTCGACGACCAGGCCTGGATCGCCTCACCGACGCCGCCGACGACGTGGACCGAGGCCACGACAACCCTCCCGTACGGCTCGATGCCCTGGCACGCCATCGAGCCGCGCGGCATCCCCAACCTCACCGGGGGGGTCCTGGCGTACGAGCGGACCTGCGCGCAGGCTTCCGGTCCCTGCGCCGACGGCTGGGACGACACCCCCGACGTCGCAGCCCCCTTCCGCATCGAGGGGCCGGCCGCCGCCTGGACCGAAGCGCCCCCCGCCGCCGCTGAAGGCGACGGGCTCGAACTGCGCCTCCAGCCGGCCGGGAAGGGTCGCTTCGCCGCCGTCACGATCGACCTGGGCTGCCTGAGCGTCGGCACGCTGATCGTCGAGGCCGACGGCGCCGCCGGCGGGGAGACGCTCGATTTCCACTTCACGGAACTGCTCATCGAGGACGGCGCGCCCCTCGTGCCGAACACCATCTCCATGGCCTGCCGCCTGATCCTCGCCGAGGGCCGGACACGCCACGAGTTCTTCCACATCATGGGCCACCGCTACCTGACGGTGGTCGCCCGCGACGCCGAGCGGCCGCTACGGGTGCGCCTCGCCCTGCGCGAAACGATCTACCCTCTCGAGGTCGTCGGCCGCTTCGACTGCGACGACCCGACCCTCAACGCCATCCACCGCATCTGCGTCCGCACGCAGCGGATCTGCGCCCTGGACAGTTACGTCGACACGCCGTGGCGCGAACAGGCCCAGTGGTGGGGCGACGCCCGCGTGCAGGCGGCCAACACGTTCCACCTCGCCGACGACACCCGCCTGCTCGCCCGCGGCATCCGCTCCATCGCCCGCCAGGAGGTGCCCAACGGGCTGACGTACGGCCACGCCCCCACCAACAGCCACGCGTGCATCCTGCCCGACTTCTCGATCACCTGGGTCCTGAGCCTCTGGGACCACTACTGGCAGACCGGCCGGACCGATCTGTTCGTCGAGCAGTGGCCCCGCGTCCAGCGCTTGCTGGGCTACTTCCGCGGCGAAGGCCGCGGCGCCAACGGCCTGCTCCGCTACGATCGGCGGTACTGGCTGTTCCTCGACTGGTCCACGCTGCCCAAGGAGCAGACGCCCACCCTGCTGAACCTGTGGTACATCATCATGCTCGACCGGCTCGCGCGCCTGGCGGCCCTGGCGGGCATGACCGGCGAAGCCGTCGAATTCGAGCGACAGCGCGACAACCACGCCGCGCTGACTGACCGGCTGCTGTGGGACGCCCAGGCCGGACTCTTCCGCGATGGGCTCGACGACGCCGAGCGCCCGCTGGCGTCATGGTCGGTGCACAGCCAGACCGCGGCGATCCTGGCGAACCTGCGGCCGGAGCACCACGCGGCGATGGCCGCGGCGCGTCTGCTGCCCTTCCTGCAGGGCCGCGAACTGACCGACCCGCTGCCTTCGAGTTTCTGGGTGCACTACGTCTATGAGGCGATGGTCCAGGCCGGCCACGGCCGCGAAGTGATCGACCACATCCGCCGCAACTACGCGCCGATGATCCCCTCCGGCGGAGCGTGGGAGATCTTTGGCTGGAACGCCGACCGCAGCAGTACGCTGGTCTGGTCGAACTCGCACGCGTGGTCGGCCCACCCGATCAAGCACCTGGCCGCCACGCTGGGCGGAATCACGCAGACCGGCGCCGCCTGGCGGCGGATCCGCTTCGCGCCGGTGCTGGACGATCCCCAGGTCGGCCGTGCCGACGTCACGGTCCCGACCCCGCACGGCCTGATCCGCGCCGCCTGGAGCTGCACCGAGGGGCAGGCCGAGGTCAGCCTCGACCTGCCGGACGGCGTCCAGGCCGCCACGGTCCTGCCCGGGGAAGCGCCCGGCTCGGCCGCCGGAAGCGCCCGCTGGCGGGTACGCGTCGGCTGACGCCACGGCCGCGCATGGCCGCAGGTCGCCCGGGCGCCTCCCGCACCCGGGCGACCTGTGCCGCTCACACGCGCTGTCCGCCTACGCGTGACGGACCTCGACGTCGCGCGTGGGGGCGCCAAGCAACCCGCCGACTACCGCGGCAATGGCCCCGATCAGAAGCATTACGAACGTCGCCCACAGGACGCCGGCCGACACATCCGCAGCGGTGCCGGCCACTTCGGCGGCCTTCTGCGGCACCTGCTCGGCGGCCTGCCCGATCTGCTGCCTGGCCTGCTGGTATTGGTTCACCCACTGCTGAACCTTCTGCTGGGCCTCCTGCTGCGACATGTCGGTGTTCGCCACCAGCGCGTCGACGACCGCCTGCTGATCGGCCTGGCTGACCTCGGAGACGTCGCCCTCGCGGAACAACTGGTTCAGGGCGTCCTGCACCTCCTGGCCCCCTTGGCCACCCTGCTGGCCGGCCGCCTGCATCGCCTCCTGGCGGATCGTGTCCAGCGCGTCGGACGGCACGACCGCCTGGACCGCCTGACCGGCGGCCTGCCCGGCCGCCTGGACGGTCGTGGCGGTCACCGACCACAACCCGCCGATGACGGTGCCGACGAGGCTGTAGATCAGGTACAGCCCCAGGAGCGTCGCCACGGACCACACGACCGCCCCGTGCAGCGCACCTGAGGTCCGCGTCGGGAACCCGGCCAGCCGGCCGGCCACGCAGCCGCCGACGAACAGTGCAATCGCGGTGGTCACCACCCACCAGATCGCCCCGCCGATGCCGACGCCCCCCAGGGGATCCTGCTCCTCGCCGGGGTTGATCACGGTCAGCCCGATAGCCAGTCCGAGCGTCCCCAGCAGCAACTGAACGCCCAGGGCGATGGCGACCCCTGCAAAGACCGCCCCCCACGAACTGCGTTTGACCCGGGCAGCATAGCCCCCCACGACCGCCGTCCCCTCCGTATGCCCATTCATGCGTCACCTCCGCCTGAAAACGCGCTCCCTCGTGACATTGCCTCATCGCCCCCCACCGTCGCGCGCAGACTGGCGGGCACTACCGCATTATAGGTCCTCCCGCCCGGGCGACAGGGGGCGGACGCGCCGCCGAAGCCCCGACCGGCGACGGATTTGCCTGCCGGCGCGCCGTCTGGGCCGACTGCACCGTCTGGGGCATCCTGCTCTCGCTCATTCGCTCTCCGCGCCAGACGTTCCGCATCACCCCGCAGCGTCGTCCCTGCCCGGCCGCGACCTCCTCGGTCGCCCAGGGCGCCATCGCCTGCTCCCGTCCCCGTCCGCCTGCGTCGCATCACCTAAGCTGCGCCTTTTCGGAGCCTTGCGCTCCACCCCGGGAAATCCGCTAAACCTCTTGACACATCCAGTCGAAACCCTATCATGATGCGTTCTACCCGCAACCGGGTAGCCGGACTATCGATTCCCCGATAGCTCAATGGTAGAGCGAGCGGCTGTTAACCGCTAGGTTCTAGGTTCGAGTCCTAGTCGGGGAGATCCAAGCCCGCATCGAACACGATGCGGGCTTGTTTTCTGCGCTCATTCGGCCGGACGCCAAATCGCCCATAACTCGCTGTCGCAAAGGGATATGGAACGCTTACGGCCTACACCAAAGGGGACGGCAGTCTCTCCTTGTAAACCGCAACCGCCTGGGGAAGGGCCATTTACGGCCGGATTCTCCGACTCTCACGTCTCCGCTGGCCCAGCGGTTTACACAGTCGTTCGGAACGGGGTGGGCGGTTGTTAAACGGGAAGTATCGAACAGAAGCAGCGGCCATCCGCCATCCTGCGCCACGCCATCGACACACGCCAGTCCGGCGAGAGGCAGGCGACCGCGAATTCAACTCGTCCTGGGTCATTGCATGAACGGTCCCAACTCTCCATTGAGCAACTGATCAACATTCTCGTAATCCGCCTGAACCCAGGGGCCAGGCACGCCCGCCGCGACCATGGCGGCCTCGCACGCCTCCTGAAGCCTGGCGGCGTCTTCGCTCAGGTTCGCACAGAAGAGCCTCTCAAACACCTCCTGAAGGCGTTCCGGAGCCGATGCCCGGTCGCCGCCATCGCCCGCGATCTCGTCCGCTGCGCGTGACAGCAGCGGGCAGAACTCACGTCCGAGCGTGGTGTCCTTCGCGCAAGGCATCAGCTTGGCCGGGTAAGGATAGGGGCGATCTTCGACGAGGAAGAACACGCGGAGCAGTTCGAGAATCGCGTTCGACAGTCCAGCCACGGCCGGCAGAATACCATCGGGCTCCCGGGGCCGCATGTTGATCGCGAAGTAGGCCGCCGCGAGCCAGTGGAACTTGATCTTCCTCACGCGCTCGGCCCGGGGATAGCCGCTGAAGCGGTCCCTGATCGCCGTGAACTGCCCCCTGGGGTCGTGAGCGACGCGGGCGTGTGTCCAGATCCACATCGGCACGTCCTCGAAGGCGGCGAAGTGGGCCTGAACCGTTTCGAGTGGGGTCACCGAAAAGTGAGGATTCCCCAAGGGAGCGCCGAAATAGGCTTTCGCGGCCGCGTCCCGTTGGATGCACAGGAAGGAGCCGGTCGATTGGATCACTCGCGCGGCCAGGGCCTTGGCGTGCAATACCTTGTACAGGCGAGCCGGGCACAGGATATCGACGTCCACGTCCGACGTCTCATGCTGAAGCCCAACGGAACGGCTGCCGGTGAGCAGGATCGTGAGGTCGCGCCACGGATCTGAAACTCCCTCAAGCGTAAACACACGTTCCTGGACAAACCGCCAGAACGCCGAAGGTGCGATTCCCGTTCCTTTGAAAGAATCACCCGATTTGTCAGTCCCGCTCTGCGTCATGTCTGCTCTTCCCCGTGGGTTCAACCGCACGTCCACCATCCTACGCCACGCCATCGACACACGCCAGTCCGGAGAGGGGCTCACGGATTCTCTGGATGCGAATCGGCGGCGGCAGAACGCACGAGCCGCGTGCCGCGGGGCGAGGTCCCCACGACACGCGGCTCGCTGGTGCGTCCGTTACGCCGGGACGTACGGAGGCTTCCACAGCTCGTGGATGTCGTCGATGCCGCACCGCAGCATCGCCAGACGGTCCAGGCCCATCCCCCAGGCGAAGCCGCCGACACTCTGGGCGTCGTGGCCGGCGTCGCGGAGGACGTCCCGCGTCAGTATCCCCCCCGCGATGGCCAGCAGCTCGCGGCCGTCGAGGCGGATCGTGCCCACGAAGCCCTGGGTTACGATGGCGAACGGGTGTTCCCGCCACGTGACCTCGGCCCCCGGCACCGCCGCGGCCAGGACCCGCTCGCACGTCGCCTTGAAGGCCGCGACGTCCGCGGCGGCCGCGACGCAGATGCCGTCGGCCATATGGAACACCCGCGAATGCGTCCGGTCCTCTCCGTCGGGTCGGAACACACGCCCGGCGGTGATCAGGCGGACCGGGGCCGTGCGGCCGCGGATCGCCTCCAGCGTCACCGTCGTCGTCTGGAAGCGCAGCCCACGGTCGTCGCCGAGCCGGTAGGTCCGCGTGTCCCACACATCGTCGCGCGTCACCCTCGCCGTCCGCTCGTCTTCCACCTCGCTGCCGTCAACCACCTCGTACTCGCTCAACGCCCCCCGGACGTCCTGCCAGAGCTGCCGCACCGGGTGGCCATCGATCGCCAGCAGGTTGGGCCGTGCGAGCAGGCGGTCGATGACCTTGCGGTCGAACCGCTCGCCGGGGGCGTTGTGGTGCAATGTTTC
>JAAYZK010000072.1 GCA_012514895.1 Planctomycetota bacterium
CAACTCCGGTGCGAACCAAGGGCCTGCCCCGCGATGCTCTTTTCACGCACCAGCACCTGGGCGTTTGCTCCTCGCCGACCGTCGAAGGCGATCGGGTCTACTTGGTCGGGACTGCGGGCGACGTGCTCTGCCTTGACACCGCTGGGCAGGCCGATGGGAATCAGGGCCCGTACCTGGATGAAGGCCGGTTCATGGCCGGCGAGGGCAGGAAGCCGGTGGAACTGGGAGCAAAGGATGGCGACATCGTCTGGCGATACGATCCCTTGGTTGAACTCGGCGTCTGCCCGCACGACGCGGCGAGTTGTTCGGTGCTGGTCTGCGGCGACTTGCTTTACCTGGGAACATCAAACGGGGTCGACGGGCCGCATGAAAAGGTGGTCGTGCCCGACGCCCCGGCGATCATCGTGCTCGACAAACACACCGGCCGCCTGGCGGCCAAGGAGGAGATCGGGCTCAGCCGGCGGCTCTACCACGCCCAGTGGTCGTCGCCTTCCTCGGGCCAGGTGCACGGCAAAACATTGGTATTCTTCGGCGGCGGCGACGCTCACTGCTACGCATTCGAGGCACTCGCAAAGTCGCCGGAAAAACCGGCGGCGTTGAAGCTCGTCTGGACATACGATTGCCTGCCGGAGCACTACAAGTATCGAGACGGCAAGCTGATACCCTACTACGAGGGCGACAAACGCAAGACGTGGAGCACCAACAAGAACGACGGTAATTACTTGGGTCCGAGCCAGGTGATTGCGACGCCGGTTTTCCACGAAGACCGCGTCTATGTGGCGGTGGGACAGGATCCGGCCCACGGCCGCGGCCGTGGCATCTTGCACTGCATCGACGCGACACAGGCCGGCGACGTTACGAAAACCGCCTGCATCTGGAGCTACGAGGGGCTCGACCGGAGCATATCGACGGTGACCGTCGCGGGAGGCCTGGTCTACGCGGCCGATGTTGCCGGGCGGTTGCACTGCCTCGACGCCGCCGACGGCAGCGTGCGTTGGGTCCACGACATGAAGGCGGAGACTTGGGGCAGCGCCCTCGTGGCCGATGGAAAGCTCTACCTGGGCAACCAGCGGGAGTTACTCATCCTGGCCGCCGGACCGGAACTCAAAGTGCTCAGTAAAATCCGCCTCGGGGCGGCCGTCTACAGCACCCCGATTGCCGCCAACGGCGTGCTCTTCGTGGCGTCGCAGAAATACCTCTGGGCCGTGCAGTAGGAGCGCGGCTCCGCCCACGGCCGCCAGGGAGCGTCAGCCCTTCGGCTGCACGGCGCTCGGGGCTTTCTCCACTTTGCGCTCTCCCGGCGGCCAGGGGCTCGGACCCTCAACGCGGATCGCCGCGGCGGCTCGCAAGCCGGAGGCCAGCTCCACCGCCTCGGCCTCCCACATCCCGGCCAGATCGTTCGGCGCGATGTCGAGCACGACCTTCACTCGGCCGTCGATTGCCGCGTAGGCGCCGCTGAATTCGCACGCCCGGCCGTCCGGGTCGCGAATCGTCAACTCGACCGGCACGACCGCCTCGACCGGCACGCCAGCCTTGTCGCAGACCTCGACGGTCAAAGTCGCCTGGGCGCCTCGTGCGACGCTTGCCGGGCCGGCCAGGCGGACCGTGCCGATCGGCCGCTCGGCAACCATCAGCAGCGTCCCGTCGCAGGGGCCGAGGCGGATCGGAACACGCAGTCCCTTGCCGCTCTTCTCGCAGTCGATCGGCCGGTGATTCACCAGGTCGTAGACAAATCCCGCCGGGCGATTCAGGAGCACGTCCGTCGTTTCGGGCAGGCCGTTTTCCATCACCAGTCCGTGCTGGCCGAC
>JAAYZK010000073.1 GCA_012514895.1 Planctomycetota bacterium
CCCACCTGCTTCACCCGCCGCCCGCGGTAGTCGTACGTGAACGTCACCCGCCGGTCGCCGACGGTTCGGCGCCGGCCGGCGGTACGTGTTGTGGCGAAGAACCCCATCGCCGCCCCAGTCTGGCCGCTGGTTGCCCGCGGCCGGTTGCGAAATGCGGGCCGCCGCCGCCCACCGCGCGGCGTGCCTGCCTGTATCAGTGTACGGCGCGGGGCGGGGCGGAACAAGGGGGTTGGTGGGCTGTGGATGCGGTGGTGGGGGCGGGGCACGGGCGACGTTCCCGGTCCGCGGTGCAGTTCGCGGGGGACGTTCACGCGCGTGGCACGGGCGGTCCGGCGGCCAGTGCTCGGCACCGGCGCCGTCCCGCGTGCGTCTACGCCGCCTCGGTCGCCGCGCCGACGCTGGCCGCACGTGCCGCGCGGCGGGCCGTGATGGCCGCCCGCCGCCGCTGACGCCGCCAGCGCCAGACCAGCACGCCGGCCACCGCGCCCACGATCACCAGCGCGACCAGCAGCCCCTGTATCTCAAACAGCGACTTGCGCAGCGTCGGCAGCGCCTCGGCGAACCAGTACCCCAGGAACACGAACAGCGGGATCGACAGCATCGCCCCGGCGCAGTCCGCGAGGAAGAACCGCCAGTACGGGAACCGCGTGGCCCCGGCCGTCATGCACATGGCCGCGCGGATGCCCATGAAGAACCGCCCGAAGAAGCACGCCCACATTCCCCAGCGCTGGAACAGCGCGACCGTGCGGTTGAATCGCCGCGGCGTGATGACCCACCGCACCAGCCGGTGCTGCACGACGCCCGGGCCGGCCAGCCGCCCGACGGTGTACAGCACGAGGTCGCCCGTCATGATGCCGACCAGGGCGACCAGCAGCGTCCCCGTCCACGACGCGACCTCGGGGTGCTGGCTGAGGATGACGCCGGCCGCGATGAGCGGGATGTCCTCGGGAATCGGGATGCCCAGGCTGGCGATGACGAGGATGCCCAGCAGCGTCGGGTAGAACGCCGCCTGGAGCCATTCGACAAGGGCCTGGTCGCTGAGGCCGAACAGGCCGATCACGGTTGCGAGCACGGTGAGCTTCATGGGCGGGGTGTCGTAACTCCACGGCGGCGACGGGCGGGCACACCGGCGACCCGGGACACCGGGCCGGGGCCAGCGTGGCCGGGCCGCTATGACCTATCGTACGTTCTATCGGCCGGAACGGTTTTCGACGTTGCGGGGGGAAACCGCAGGCGGAAGACACCCCAGCCGGCGATAGTGTAGCGGCGGCGGCGGTGGGGCGGCAATGGGCCGACACGGCGCGTCGCCGGTCCATCCGGGCGCGGGTAGGCGGGTGTGAAGTACCGGCGGAGCGGGCCGGTAAGCCGAATTCTGTCCCCGGCGGTGGGCCGGGTGGCGGCCATTCATCTGGGCCCGCCGTTACCGACGGGCTCGAGCACCCTACCCGGGGCTGATAGCGAGCCGGGCCGGCTCTCGCCCCCTATTTGGGCTTGCTGGCGGTGGGGTTTGCCCTGCCACGACGGTCACCCGTCGCGCGGTGCGCTCTTACCGCACCTTTTCACCCTTGCCTGTGACGCCCGGAGGCGTCCATCGGCGGTGTGTTTTCTGTGGCACTTTCCCTGGGATCACTCCCGGTGGCTGTTAGCCATCACCGTGCCCTGACCAGTTCGGACTTTCCTCCGCCGGCCACGAGGACCGACGGCGGCCGCCTGGCCCGCTCCGCCGTCTCGATTGTACCACGCCCGGTGCGGGCTACTGCTGGTACGCGAACTGGAACAGCACGAAGTCGAGCACGTCCACGTCGTCGTCGTCATCGAGGTCGGCCCGCGCGAAGACGGCCGGGTCGCAGCCGCCCGGCGGCGTGTCGACGTCCGGGCCGCTCATGCAGTTGAGCAGCAGCGTCAGGTCGGTCAGGTCCACCGCGCCGTCGCCGTTCAGATCGCCGGGCAGCGGCGGCCGGGCGAGGAACACCTTCACGCACGGCTTGCCCGAGTTGCCGACGACCAGGTCGGGCCAGCCGTCGCCGTTGATGTCGCCGAACGCCAGCGCCGTGCCGACCGTCGGCGAGTCGTACGTCCACGACGGCGTCGTGTCGAGCACGCCGCTGCGGTTCAGGTAGATGTGCACCCGGCCGTCGGAGAAGTGCACCTCGGCCAGGTCGGGCCAGCCGTCGCGATTCACGTCGCAGAAGCGCAGCTCGCTGTGGCCGAAGAACGTGGCGCCGGACGTCCAGGTGACGGCGAGGCTGCCTGCGCTGTTCGTGTAGAGCGCGGTCGGGTTGCGGCCGACGGCGAGATCGAGCCAGCCGTTGCCGTCGACGTCGGCCCAGGCGACACCCTTGTCGGTCGTCGTGCTGCCGGATGTCCAGACCGGCGTGGTCTGCAGCACGCCGTTGATGTTCTTGTAGATGCCGGTCTCGAAATTCGCCCACTTCGAGACGGCCAGGTCCTCCCAGCCGTCGCCATCGAAGTCGCCGAACGCGAGGAAGTTCTGGATGGACGTCTCGGCGGACTGCCACGTGGGGATGGTCGGCAGCGCGCCGTTGTTGTTGACGAACGCGTACATCGGACGGTAGGGGTCGTACTCCGAGTTGCCCTGGTTGGCGGTCACGACGTCGAGGTCGCCGTCGTGGTCGAAGTCGAAGAGGATGGCGTAGTTGTTCCAGGCCGCGCCCGGCTCGGCGCTGCTCCAGCCCGGCGACGTGCTGGGGCCGCCGGGGCCGCCGAAGTAAATCACCGACGGCGACATCGCGAAGCCGCCATTGGCGGAGAAGATGTCCGGATAGCCGTCGCCGTTGATGTCCCCGACCTGAACGTCGCCCGTCGAGACCTGATCGGTCGACACCCACGACGGCTCCAACTCCAGCGTGCCGCCGTTGTTGTAGTAGAGCAGGTTGTTCCACGTCTCGTACGGCGGGTAGCTGTTGGAGATGTAGCAGCCGACCACGATGTCCGGCCAGCCGTCGCCGTTCATGTCGGCCACCTGCAGGCCGCCCACCTGCATGCGCAGCGTGTTCTCCCAGTCCGGCGCGGTTCCGTACGGCACGGCCGCGTCGCGGATCGTGACCATGCCAGCGGTTGGCGACGGTCGCACGACGACCACCGTCCGCCCGTCGTCCGATTCCTCGATGAGCGGAAAGGCCGCCACGGCCGCCGCGGTCAGCCCCCCGGCCGATACCAGCGCAAGCGCGCGAGTCCACGTGGGGATCATCCCGTGTCCTCCGGTTCTATGGAAATGGGCCCGAACGTTACGGCCGCATTATACCC
>JAAYZK010000074.1 GCA_012514895.1 Planctomycetota bacterium
GCAGCCGGATTGGCGCTCCCGCCAGCAGGAGATCCACGACGCCCTGGACTACTGCATCAACCACGATCCCGACTGGTCGATCCCGGTGCTCCTGCTGGCCGAGATGTACCACAAGCTGGGCCAGTTGAACCGCGCCGAGGAGGTCTGCCGCCAGGCCCTCAACCGCAATCCCTCGTCGATCGAGGTGGCCGATCGGCTGATCACGCTGCTGGAGAAGCAGAACCGCTTCGAGGACGCCCGTGAAGTGCTGTCCAGGATGGACCTGAAGCAGCGGGGCGCCAGCGACTGGCAGATCCGCCTGGCACTGGAGTCGGGCGACTTCTCCCGCGCCATCGAGAGCCTCAAGCTGCGCATCAGCAACGACGATCGCGACATCGAGTCGCGGGTGCTGCTGGCGCGGCTGCTGTACTGGCAGACCCGCGACGCCGAGCAGGCCTTCGCCTATCTGCGGCAGGCCGAGGCGATCGATCCGGGCTCGCCGGGCGTCGTGGCCGCCAAGGCGACCCTCCTGAGGGCCGAGAACCGCACTGACGAGATGATGGCGGTGCTCGATGCCTACGTCGCCGATCGCAATGATTTCAGCGCCTACCTGATGCGGGGGGCCTTCCTGGCCGGCATGGGGAGGGACGAGCAGGCCGAGCGCGATCTTCGGAAGCTGACCGACTTCGACGAGCAGGGCGCCCGCGGATGGGAGCTTCTGGCCGCGTTCCACATCGACCGCGGCCGGATCGACGTGGCGTTGGCGACGCTGGAAGAAGGGCTCCGCCATCACGGCGACGACCTGTCGCTGACCCGATCGCTGATGCGCCTGCTGTTCGCCCGCGGGGGCGACGCCGATCGCCCAAGAGCCGTCGCGCTGTTGGCGCAGTTGGAGGAGCAGTTCCCCGAGGACCCCGAGTTGATGCGGATACGAGCACGGGTGCTGCTGGCCGCGGGTGGCGCGGCCTCCGTAGCCGAGGCGCGAGCCGCGCTTGAGCGGGCTGTCCAGGCCGAGCCGACGTCGATCGCCGGCCAGATGGACCTGGTCAACCTGCTCATGGCTCAAGGCGACTACCAGGCGGCGAAGAACGCCGCCGTGCAGGCGCTGTCGGTGAATCCGGGCCACGGAGCGCTCCTGTTGGCGACAGCGCGGGCCGAACTGGCCCTGGGCAATACCGCCGTGGCGGCGGACCTGGCCCGGACGATTCTTCGCGACGACGCCGAGAACTCCGACGCGGCCGGCATCCTCGGCCAGGCGGCGCTGACGGCGGGCGATCGTCCGGCCATGGAGGCCGCGCTGGCCGCGCTGGCCTCTCGCCCCGACGCGCCCGAGCCCTTGTATCTGTTGCAGGCGGAGATCCAGGCCACGCTGGGGAGGATCGATCAGGCGATCGCCGACCTGGAGCGGTACTGCCGCGCGCCCGAAGGGACCGCCGGCGTCAGCGCGTGGCTGACCCTCGGCGAAATGCTGCGCCACGCCGGCCGTCTGGACGATGCCGAGGCGGCGCTGGGCCGTGCGGAGCAGATGGCGCCCGTCAACCCGGGCACCGCGCGGCTGCGGGTGCTCCTGCTGGGCACCCGAGGGCAGTACGCCGGGATTCCCGGCGCTGTGGCGGCGTGGGCGGACGACCCCGGAGCCCACGCGGACTTGCTGCTTGCCGCGGCGTCCGTGCTGTCGGCATCGGCCGAGTCCAGTGATCGGGATCAGGCCCGCATCCTGGTGGAGAAGGTGGCTGCCGCCGCCCCCCGTCGGCTGGGGCTTCAGCTCGAGCTGGCGGCCCTGCGGTACCGCCTGGGGCAGGTGGACCTGGCCCAGGAGGCCTACCGGCGGATCCTGCGGGATGCGCCGGCCACACCCCGGGCCCTGAACGACCTGGCGTGGATCCTCGCCGAGCACGATCGGAACTACGACGAGGCCCTCGACCTGGCCAACACCGGCCTGCGGCTCCTGCCGTCCGACGCGAACCTCCTGGACACCCGCGGGACGATCCTGCTTCGCCAGGACCGGCCCTCCGAGGCGAAGGCGGACTTCCTCCGCCTGCTCGACACCACCGCGCCCGGCAGCCCCGCCCGCGCCCGTACACTGGTGCAACTGGCCCGCGCCTGCTCGGATCTCAACGAGCCCGCTGCCGTCCGCACGTACCTGGACGAAGCCCTCCGCATCGACGAGGCCAAGGGCGTCTTCGACGCCGCCGTCCGGACGGAGATTCAACAGATGCTTCAGTAACTCGGCCGATCGAAGCCTCGGCGGAAGCCGAGGCTGCCCACGCTGTCTCACACTCAGGCCCTGCAAGGGCGGAAGAGGCTCCAGGAGGTCTTCCGCCCTTGCAGGGCCTGATGCTTTGGGGGGGGGCTCGCTATACCAGGTAGATCACCAGGTTCTGCTCCCTGAAGGCCTGGCCATTGGTCGTGGCGGCCCGCCCGGGGCGCCACTGCCACTGGTCGCCGGTGAGGGCGTCGGTGCAGATGAAGGCACGGAACTCGCCGCTGCCGCTGTGTCTGGCCCACAAGCCGAAGTCGGTGTCACTGTCCAGTTCGGGGTTGATCAGGCTGACGGTGCCGAAGCGGGCCGCCGAGAGGTTGCTGTCCTCGAAGCAGCGGTCGACGGCGCCGAATGCCGAGGTCGCGACCCCGCGGATGAGCACCGAGCGGATCTGGGCGTCGCCGTCGACGAAGTCCTCGGCGGCGGCGGCGTGACGCTGGACGGCGTCATCGCAGCCGGCCAGGACGTCGCTGTGGAGCAGCGCGCCGGTGGTCAGCGTGCCGATCGAGCCGGAGGTGCGGACGGTGGCGTCCTGCATGGCTCCGGCGACGGACAGGGCGCCCAGCGAGAGGCCGGCGCCGGTCCGGCCATCCAGGTCCAGCACGCCCGAGAAGCCCCCCGTCACGCCCGCTCCGCTCCACATCGTCGGCTGGACGGTGAAGCTGGCGATCGTCGACGCCGTCATGCGCCCGACGTTCCACTGGCCGGCGAAGACGGCCCCCGCGCCGCCGGCCAGCGAGATGGACGGCTCGTCTTCGCCGCCGCCGACGCCCGCCACGGGATTGGTCACGGTGCCGGTCGCGAGGAACCGCGACAGCGACAGGCCCGTCTTCGGGTGGGAACCCGTCAGCGTCAGTGTGCCGCTGAAGTCGCCCCGGAGCGTGTCGCTGTTCCAGCGGCCCTGGACGGCCAGGCTCGCGACGGTCTCGGCCGTCAGCGATCCGCCGTTCCACTGGGACGCGGCGAGCGTTCCAGCGCCGCCGGCGAGGGTGATGTTCGAGTCGTTGACGGCGCCGTACGCCTGCATCTTGCCCAGCGAGAGGCCGCTGCGCCCCAGCGTGCCGCTCAGGTCGATCGACGCCGCCAGGCTGCCGTCCAGCTCATCGTTGAGGAACGACGGGCGGAGCACAAGGGCGCTGAGGGCCGTTGCCTGAAGCGAGCCCTCATCCCACTGGGCGGCCTGGATAGCGCCGGCGCCGCCGGCCAGAACCATGTCGGCGGCGAGACGGCCGCTGATGGCCAGGCGGCCCAGCGAGTTGCCCCGGCGGTCGGTGCCGGTGAGCGTCAGATCGCCGGTGAAGTCGCCGTGGAGCAGTGCGCTGCCGAACACGCCCTGCGCCGTCAAGGCCGCCACCGTCCCGGCGGTGAGCGTCCCGCCGTTCCACTGTGCCGCCGAGAGCGTGCCTGCCCCGCCGGCCAGCGTGATGGTGGCGTCGGTTACGGCCCCGAAGACCTGCAGACGGCCCAGCGACAGACCGGTCCGCGCATCGGCGCCGGTGAGGTCGAGGTCGATCGCGAGGTCGCCGGTGAGGACGCCGCCACCCAGTGGCGCCCGCAGCAACAGGCTTGCGACGGATGCGGCGGCCAGGGAACCTGCGTCCCACTGGCCGGCGCGGATCGCGGCGGCACTGCCGGCGAGGGAGACGTCGGAAGCGAGGCGTCCGGCGACGAAAAGCCGCCCCAACGAGACACCTCGGCGGTCGGCGCCGTCCAGCATGAGGGCCGGGTCGAAATCGCCGCGGCCGGCGGCGATACCGAACATCATGCTGGCCGGCTGGCCCCGCACGATCAGCGAGCCGATCCACGGCGCCTCGATCGCGTCGGCCTGCGCGTCCGTGTTGACCCAGTCGGCGACGGTAAGCGCCTTGAGCGGGATGGCCGAGATGAGCGATGTGTCGGTGACCTGCCCGAGTGTCACGCTGAGCGGCGGCGCAGAGACCTCATCGGACCCGATCGTGATCCACGCGTCGTGCACGTCGTCGAGCACCAGTTGGCCCAGGCTGCCGAAGACCGCCAGGTCGCCCAGCAGGTCGACGCCACGGCCGACGAAGGATGCCAGGGATCCATCGGCCGTTACCTTGCCGATCGTCGTGCGCCGCTCCCAGCCGCGGCTGGTGATGAGCACCGACGATCGCGCCGTCGTCCCGCTCAGCACCAGGCGTCTCATGTCGCAGTCGCCCTGCTCGGGGAAGTACAGTTGCCCTGTGCCCGGGCCGCGCAGTGTGACGATGACCGTGTTACCCGCGCCGTCGATGAAGGTGGCTTGCCCGCGGTCGTCGAGGTTCACGACGTAGGGCGCCTCGGTCACGTTGACAGTGACGGTGCCGGTGTGCGTGCCGCCGTTGCCGTCGCTGACGGTGTAGGTGAACTCGTCGGCGCCGTACCAGTTCGCCGCAGGCGTGTAGATCAGGCGCCCGCCGCCGCCGTCGGCCACGGTGCCATGCGAGGGCTGGGTGAACGCGACAACCGCCAGGTCGTCGTCATCAATATCGAGGTCGTTACGCAGCGGCAGGATAGCGACGGGGGCGTCCTCGTCGGTCTCGGCGTGATCCTCGACGGCCTGCGGCGCATCGTTGACGGGCTGGACGACGATGGTGACGGTTGCCGTGGCCGTCCCGCCGTTGCCGTCGCTGACGGTATACGTGAAGGTGTCGGTGCCGTGCCAGTCGTCCGCGGGCGTGTAGCGCAGCGTTTCCTCGCCGACCTGAACGACGGCCCCGTGCGACGGCTGCGTGAAGGACTGGATCTCCAGGGTGTCCCCGTCGACGTCCTCGTCATTGGCCAGCACGTTGACCGCTATGGCGGTGTCTTCGGCCGTGGCGACGGAATCGTCCTGGAGGGCAGGGGCGTCGTTGACGGAGGCCACGGTCACAGTGACGGTGGCGGTGTGCGTGCCGCCGTTGCCGTCGCTGACGGTGTAGGTGAACTCGTCCGTGCCGTACCGGTTGGCGTGGGGCGTGTAGATCAGACGGCCGCCGCCGGTGTTGATGACGGCGCCGTGGGACGGCTGCGCGAGGTTGAGGATCGTCAGGTCATCGTCGTCGGCGTCGCTGTCGTTGAGAAGGGGGAAGATGACGGCGGCGGCGTCCTCGTTGATGGCGACGTTGTCGTTGACAGCCAGCGGCGCGTCGTTGACAGGCTGCACCGTGACGGTGACGGTGGCCGTGGCGGTCCCGCCCGCACCATCGCTCGCGGTATAGGTGAAGCTGTCGGTCCCGTGCCAGTCGGCCGTCGGCGTGTAGCGCAGCATGCCGTCGCCGACCTGAACGACGGCTCCGTGCGACGGTTGGGTGAAAGACTGGATCTCCAGGGTGTCCCCCTCGACGTCGGCATCATTGTCCAGCACGCTGACCGTCACGGCGGCGTCTTCGGCCGTGGTGACGGAATCGTTCTGGAGGGCAGGGGCGTCGTTGACGGGAGTGACCGTCACGGTGACCGTCCCGGTGGCGGTGCCGCCCATGGAATCGCTGACGATGTAGGTGAAGCTGTCCGTCCCGTGCCAGTCGTGGTCGGGCGTGTATCTCAGCGTCCGCTCGTCGAGACGGACCACCGTTCCATGGGCGGGCTGGGTGAAGGACGCGACGTGCAATACATCGCCCTCGGCGTCGGTGTCGTTGGACGCCGGCAGGATCAGCGCGAAGGCGTCCTCGGCGATCGTGACTGCGTCATCGGCCGCCTCGGGGGCGGTGTTGGAGGCCTCGAAGGCGCCGATGTCGATCCCGTTGCGCTGGGGCCGGGCAACGCCGTTGAAATCCACGCCGATGTCCAGGCCGTACAAGGCCGCGAACAGGTCGACGTACGGCTGGATGCTCATGCCCGCGTCGACAGCCGGGCTGGGGTCGGTCGGCCAACTGAGGCGGAAGTCGCCGGCGGCGGGATCGACGAACCTGGGGTCGGCCTTGAGATTGCCGTACGCGTCGGCCACCGGGAACTCCGGCAGGTCGTCGCCGGGTGATCCGTGGCCCCAGGCTATGCCGACGATGCCGTCCCCGTCAAACAGCAGATTCTTCTGCAGTCGCGAACGTCCGGCGACGTCACCGCTCCGCACAAGAATGCCGTAAGGTTTGTTGCCGAAGAGGGCTTCGAAGTTGCCGGTGAGACCAGCGATGATGTTGTTCTCGACATTGACTTGGGCACTTGCGTAGTATGTGGGGCTGATGATGCCCAAGTCGCAATTGTAGATCGTGTTATTGGCGATCGTGCTGGTGTAGCCCATGGTCTTCTGGATCGCCGCTCCCGTACTCCATCCCGAGTCCAGCAGGGGAAGTGTACGGGCGACGATGTCGTGGATCACGTTGCCGATAAGGTAGACGTTGTCGACATTCTCGATCCGATAACCAACTTCCCCGTCAAACACCTCGTTAAACAGGTGCCACGCCCTATCCTGATAGGGGAAGTCGGGCGTCTCGTGCTCCGTCTGGATCACGACAATCGTGCCGTCCGATCCTTCGCGGCTGCGGATTCCGTACATTCGGTTCTGGGACACGATGGTGTCGTAGGCCACCTTGGTATCGATGCAGTTCTCTTTGGCGTGATGCAGGGTGTTTCGCCCGACAAACGTCAGATGGGGGGGGGACTGCACGATGGTGGGATTCTCTATGCCATGGCAATTGAGATGGATGCAGTCCCCGTCGATGTAGTGCATCTCGTTGTCAAGAATCCAGGTGGTGTCTGAATTGATCCCGACGAACACGCCCATGTAATCGGCTTCAGGCCCGGCCTGCCAGTCCGGCCCGATATCGTGCATCACGGAGTTGTAGATCACCGCGTGATGGATGAGGGCGGGGTCGAGATACTCCGGATGGTTGTCGCCTCCGTGAGGCCAACCCAGGAGCACGGCGTGGCCGTCAATGTCGTGAATCTCCAGGCGTCGCAGACTGATATGATGCCCTTCGCCGCCAAGGTCCGTCTTTGGGCGCAGCACGATGGATGTCTGCACATCCAGATTCTCTACGATGACGTAAGTCCCCTCGACCCAGATATTGTACGTGTCACTGTCGAATATGGGCCTGCTTCCCATTGAAGGACCTCGCACAAAGACCGGGTGCGTCTGGGTGCCAAGTCCGACGATGGGGAGACGTTTGCCGCCCCAGCCGCTGGTGGCGGTCTGGATGCCGTAGTCGTACGGTCCGCCATGGACCTCGGCGACGCTGCCGGCAGGCAGGGGGTAGGGGATCGTCAATCGCGGCCGGTCGGGAGTGCCGAATAGGTTGTTGGTGTCGGTGGCGTTGGGATGGGTGTTGTCGATATAGTGGGTGTAGGGGCCGTCGGCGCCGATGCGATAGGGTTCAGGCCCGTTGCCGTAGTCGAAGGTGTACTGCGCATCGGCATACATCCAGTGGCTGTCCTCGATGCCAAACTCGGGCACCGGCACGCCGATCGGTGGTTGCCATGTTCCCATGCGTTCAATTCGCAGTCCGTCGGCTACAAGCACCCCGTCGGCTCCACCCGACAGCGTGACCGACAGCGTCGTGCCGCGAACGAGGAAGACGCCCAGGTCCTCCCAAGTGGCTCCCGCCGCATTCAGATCGTTGGGGGCAGCCCGCTGATCGACATGCAGCAGGCCGAGGATCTTGTCCTGGCCGCGTTCCGATGGATCGACGGAAGAATGGTTGAGGATATTGACGACGGTGAACCGGGCATCGGATGTGCGATCCGCCCCCGCGGTCCACGTGGCGGACAGCAGATAGCGATACCCTGGCGACAGGCCGCTGAACGTCCAGACGGCCTCACCGTCGCCGCCGATGATGGTGGACTGGTCGTCCGCGTGGCCCGCGCCGGCCGTCACTGTCCAGTCCCCCGTCGTCGTGAAGCTCGCGTCGCCATCATCGATGATCCGCGGGAGTGTCAGCGGGTCGGCGCTGAGCAGCAGGCGGGGTTCCAGCGATTCCATCGTCGCGCAGGGGATCAGACCTGCCGGGGGGGCGTCTTGTGAGCGCACGGTAACCCTCTCTCTGGTTCCTTCGGCCTGTGTGTGTGCTCGCATCGGGCCGACAGCGCCATTGTCCGGCGTCGCGAGCGTGCGACGATCCCGAGAGACGTGAACCAGCAGCGCCGCCAGCAGCACCGCTGCCGTGACGGCCGCGGCGGTTCCCGCCGTCGATCGCCCGGCTGCTGATCGCCTCATCTTCGTTGCCCCCACACCCTGACGCATCACAGGACGTGCAGGGCGCGTCGCGTTACGCTTCATCGGCGATTCCCCGACTCGGCTTTGGCTAGTTCCACCAGCCATCCATTACGAGAACACCTGCGCTCGGGCCCATCATACTCGCCCCCCCAAGGGCGGCAAATCCTCTCCGCCTGTCCGCACCCCGGGAAAACAAGCGGGACGCCCGGGCCGCGAGGGGCTGGGCGTCCCGCCTGGGGTGGGACGGAACGGACGTTGGCTGCGACGGTCAGATCACGCGGATGAGGAAGTCCTCGACTTGGGCGGCCTGGGACTGGCGGACGAGGGTGCGCCGGCCCGCCAGGTCGGTCCAGAGGACCGAGGCGTAGCCCCGGGCGGCC
>JAAYZK010000075.1 GCA_012514895.1 Planctomycetota bacterium
CATGACGCGCCGGAAGTCGCCGACCATGGCGGGCCTGACGCGGAAGAACTCCGCCAGCGGCCGCGAGGCGAAGACCGACACCATCAGGATCAGAACGCCGGCGCCCATGAACAGCATCATCGCCGTGGCAATCGTCTCGTTCAGGGCGTCGTGGTCGTCGCGGGCGGCGTACCGCGCCACGTACCGGCGCACCGCCGATGCCACGCCCAGGTCGAGCAGGCCGTAGTAGCCGATGATCGATCCGACCACCGACCAGACGCCGTACCCGTTCTTGCCCAGGTGCTTGATGACGAACGGGGTCAGCAGGAACCCCGTGACCACCAGCACGGCGAATCCCGCCCAACTGCTCAGGGCGTTGACCACCAGTGACGGGCGCGGCAGCGCTGCCGCCGTGCTTCCAGCCGGTTCCAGCCTGTCTTCGTGTCGACTCATCCGACTCCCCCGGGTGGCGCGGAAGCTTCGCCGTAGCCCAGCCGGACGTTCAGCCGCCCGGCGACGGCGTCGAAGGCCGCCAACTGCTCGCTGGTCAGAACCGATCGCCACCGGTGGTCGGCGGCGATGATCGCCGCCGTGTCCAGGCGCATCCCGTTGCCGATGACGTGGCCGGCAGCCTGGCGGAACTGATCGACGGGGCACGCTTCGGCGGGATCCAGCGCCAGGAAACGGAACAGGCGCCGCCGCTGGCCCTCGGGATCCGCGCACAGCGCCTCGTAGCGCAGGTCGATCCACCGGCTCGGCCGCAGCGTCGCCAGCAGGTGCAGGGCCTCCTCGTTGCTTCGCCGCCACTGGCGGGCGGCCTGCGCCATGGACCGCCACTCCGCCGCACGAACCCCGCCGACGCCCCCCTGCCGCCGGACCGGGTCGGCCGCGTCGGCGCAGCGGTCCGGCCCCATCGTCGCCAGGGCCGCCCCGCGCCCGTCCCGGACCAGGTGGATCACCTTGACGTTCAGCATCGGATTCCGCAGCAGGTACTTGAGCCTCACGGCCGTCTTGGAGGAATCCACGACCACCTGCGACCCGGTCAGTTCGCACAGCACCTCGGCCAGCAGGGCGTTGCGCCGCTGGACGGCCGGCAACGTGCGGCGCCAGGCCCCGCTGAGGCCCAGGGCGGCGTCGCGGCAGCGTTCGGCCAGAGGCCCGCGATGGAGCGGCAGGCAGAGCCGTCGGACGTACCGGCCTCCGATGGAGCTGAAATCGGTGCCCGCGGCGGCGATGTCGAAGATGACGGCCCGGCCGGCCATCGCCTCCTGGACGCTTCGCCAGAAGCGGCACTGGCGGATCCACGCCCCGCAGGAACAGCGGTACCGTTCCGCGTCGTCCAGGTAGGCCGTGGCCATTTCGCCCATGGTGCAGACCTGCCGATGCGTCGCCAGGAGCATCGCCAGGAGCGTCGAGCCGGAGTGGCGGGCCGCCAGGATGTAGGCCAGATCGATCATGGCGTCACCCCCGCGGGGGCCGGGCGGAGGCGCCCCCGTTCCACCCACACGCGCGTCATCAGCATCAGGACCGTCCACATGCCGACGGTGCTGATCTTGGGATAGAAGTGCTGGCTGCCCAGGCCGGCCACCAACTGGGTGACGATCAGCGCGAAGGCCATGCCCCCGGCCGTCGCGGCCCAGGGGTTGGTCCGGTCGCGGAACAGGACCGCCGCGTGCCACACGAACCAGCCGAACAGGATCGCCACCGGGATCAGGCCGAGCACGCCGTTGTCGAAGATCCACTCCAGGTAGATGTTGTGCGGATGGGGGAACGCCCCGGCCTCGCCGTACAGGCGCATCAGGTCGTCCCGCAGGCCCGTCCGCAGCATCGCCAGGCGGCCGTACCCGAGCAGCGGGTTCTCCTCGATCCGCTCGACGACGTGGGGCCAGATCAGGTTCCGCCCCGAGGTCATCATGTATTCGTCGAACGACACGGCGCCGGTCGGATCGACGACGCCGATCATCCCGCTGGTCGCGCGATCGGCCACCGCGGGAAACGCCAGCCCCACCACCACCGGCAGGATCGGCACCAGCAGCAGCCCCTTGCGCCAACGCAGCAGGCACATCAGCAGGCCCGTCAGGATGAAGGCGACATACCCGGCCCGCCCGCCGGTGAGCATCTGCCCATAGAAGGCCATCGGCGCCGCCACGGCGAGCATCGCCTGGTAGCGCCGCCGGCGGGCAAGGGGCGCCATCGCCATCAGGGCCCAGAAGCTGCCCCCCAGCACGGTGGACATGTCCGGCACGCTGTAGCCGATCTGCGAGCAGACCTTCAGGCGGATGCGGTGGATGTCCGGACCGCCGGTGGTGGCGGCCTGGGGAGGCATCCGCTTGACCACCTGGCCGGCCAGCAGCACGTACAACACCATGACCGACACCAGCGCGCCGATGAGCCGTCGGCGCGTACGGCACCCGTCGAAGAGGATGATCCCCGGCATCAGCCATTTGAAGGTGTTGATCAGCTCCTCGCTGACCAGCGACAGCCCCGTCGCCTCGTCCAGGTGCGACTGGTCGAGCATCAGCCGCACGAAGCCGATGCCGATCACGGCCAGGAAAGCGCCCCCGGCCACCATCACCATCGGGGGCATGTCCCAGCGCAGCCTTTCGTTGCCGCGATTGACGATCCAGGCGATGAACACGTTGACCAGCAGCAGATTCCACGGGTTGAGCCCCTGCACGCCCGCGACGTTGGTGGGCATGCTCGGGTGCTTCAGGACGCCCACCATGACCACCAGCCCGCAACAGGCGATGAACCAGTTGCGCCAGGCGTAGACGCCCAGGACCCCCACGACCAGGAACACCGCCATGCCACGCATGCCCATCGCGTCACTCCACCCCTTCGGGGGCCTCATCGCCGCCGAACTGCGCGATCCGCTGGGGCGTCCACGCGTAGAGGATCCAGGCCATGTGGTACGGACGGCTTTCGTAGTCGATGACGCCCGGCGGCAGCAGCACGTCCAGCCCCGGCGCCCGCAGGCGCGGGTGCAGACGGCTGGCGGCGGCCTGGAGGCCCCGCGCCAGCTTCACCGGCTCGCGACGCGCCACCTTGCGCCAGATGATGCCCTCGGCGGCATCGATCAGCGGCTCGGACGTCTCCGGCGGATCGACCAGCCAGCGCACTCCCCGCGCGATCGCCTCGTCGTGGCGGTCGCCGCACGCGTCAGCCAAGGCGAACAGGGCCATCGGAGCCATCGCGTCCTGGTGCACGGCATAGACGGGGAACCGCTCGATGACGCTCCCGTTGCGCACGTCGAAGTGCCACCACCACTGCCCCTGCTCGCCCTGCAGTTCGCACATCCGTTCGGCGCTGTGCCGCGCGGCGGCGAGCGCGTCGTCGTCGCCCCCGCGGCGGACCCACGTGGCCAGAGCGCAGACCGGGTAGACGAAGTCGGCGAAGTCGCCGATGTGCGCCCGCAGCACGTCGGCCCGGCCGCCGGCCGACCCGTGGGCGAACAGCCCGCTGTCGGGCCGGTAGGCGTCCAGGAGCCGTCTGGCGAGCCTCTCGGCCAGGGCCGGATCGTCCGTCGCGTCGTCTTCGGCCGCCAGGGCGCTCAGCCCCCAGGCCAGTTCGACCGTCGGCCAGGGCCGCGGGGAGGCCACCATCGCCTGCAGGCGGTTCAGCGCGATCGACGCGTGAGCGTGGTGCAGCGCCCGGGCCGCCCAGAGGGCCATGGCCACTTCGCCCAGGTCTTCGGCGGCGCCGGAGGCCTTGACCATCCGCTCGCACAGTTCGTCGACGGAGTGGCCGCCGAGCACCTGCCGGCGGACCTCCGGCGCCTCGTGCGCCAGCGCCACCAGGGCGGTGCACGTGTACCGCCGGCTGGTCCCCTCGAGCACGGGCCCGTGCGGCGTGCGGCGGCATCGGAAAGCGAACATCGCCTCGGCCGGCCGGTACATCCGCGCCAGCGCCCCGGTCGCCATGCGGCGCAGCTCCCGCGCGGTCTGCCGGACTTCCGGCAGCAGCGCCGTTGTCGTTGCATCTGCCATGGTTATTGGTCCTCCCTGTAGGCGTCGTGGGCGCCGCGGTGGGCGCCGATGAAGATCGTTCCCCACAGCCGTCCGCCAGCCGAGTGGATCGAGCGCAGCGCATCGGTGATCTCGTAGCGCTGCGTCATGTCCTCGCGCACGACCAGGACGGTCCCGTCGGCGTGGCGCGAGAGGATCCGCCCGTCGGCGACGCTCAGCACCGGCGGGCTGTCGAGGATCACCAGCTTGAAGCGGCGGCGCCAGCGTTCCATCATCGCGTCCAGCCGTCCGTTGGAGAGGATCTCCGGGTCCAGCGATCCGCCGTGCATGCCGGCCGGCAGGATCGACAGCCCCCGTTCGTCGCCGGGGACGATCACCTCGCTTTCGTCGCCCTCGGCGGTGAGCAGTTCGATCAGCCCGGCATGGCGTTCGAGGCCGAACTGGCGGGAGATCCCCCGCGTGCGGATGTCGGCGTCGACCAGCAGGACGTCGCGGTTGCACCGGGCGAAGCTGCGCGCCAGCAGCACCGCGACGGTCGACTTGCCCTCGCCGCGCCCGGCGCTGGTGACCAGCACGTGGGCGCCGGCGATCTTGCCGATGTGGGCGGCCAGGACCGTGCGGACCATGCGGATGCTCTCGCGGACCCGCTCGTTCTGATCCGGCGCCATGACGCGCCGCCGCCCCAGCAGCGGCAGATGGCCCAGGAACGTGCCGATCGCCGGGTACTGGTGCAGGTCGCCCACCTCGCAGATCGTCTGGTCGCGCCCCGCCTTGACGAACGCCATCGCCGCACCGCTCAGCAGGCCGAGCATCAGGGCGCCGACGGTCCCCAGGACGCGCAGGTCCCGCATGGGCTTGGACGGCGCGAACGCCCGGGTGAGCACCTCGATGGACCCCGGCACGTTGCGCTCCATCTCCCACTCCTCCTTCCGCTGGCGGACGTCGGCGAACAGCTCCGCCTTGCGCTGGACCGTCTGCTGCTCCCGCGCCAGCGCCTCGGCGTCATCAAGCGTGCGGGCCCAGTCCTCCTGCTGCTCGCGCAGCTCCTCGGCCAGAAGCTGCTTGCGGAAGCGCAACTGCGCGACGTGCTGGTGGAGCATGTCCAGAGTCTGCCCCGTCTGGGCCTGCCCGGCGGTCAGAAGGGGCTGGTCGGGGCCGACCTGCAGATGGCCGGTCAACTGCTGCTCGCGGGCCTTGAGCATGTCCTGCGTAAATCGGATCCGCTCGCGGAGTTCCACCATCCGCGGGTGTTCATCGCCGAGGTGGACCGCCTCGGTGCGGAGGGTGTGTTCGGCGTTCCGCCAGGCGATGTACATGTCCATCCACTGGGGATCGGCGGCGAACTGCGGGAGGGCCGACGCCCCCGTATCCTCCGGCGGCTCAGCCTTCTGCCGCTCGAGCATCGCCTCCCACTGGGACACCTGCCACAACCGCAACGCCAGCGCCTCGCGCACCTCGGCCAGCTCCCCGTCGAGCGCCTCCATCCGCAGGCGCTTGCGCGAGACCAGCTCGGCCGGAACGTCGGCGCCGAACTGCTTCTTGAGGCGGGCGATGACCTTCTCGCGGGCCTCGATGTCGTCGCGCAGCGTGCGGTACTGGCTGAGCAACTGGCGGTACAGCACGTCGCTGGTCCGGTCCGACGACTCCTGCAGGTAGCCGATGTACTGGTCGATCACGGCGTTGACGATCACCTGCGCGTCGTGCGGCCGGTCGGCGAGCAGGAACACGTCGATGATCTCCGTGCGCCCCCGCGGGCGGACCTTCAGCGCCGTGCGGAGCCGTTCCATCGCCGAGCGGTTCGCGGCCAGGACACTCGTCAGCGGGCTGACCCCTTTGCCCAGGTACCACTGGGTCGCCTGGACCTCCGGCTGTTCGAGCACCCGCTGCAGGACCGTCGGGCTGATGACGACGGCGGCCTGGGTGTTGACGAAGGACTCGTACAGCGGGATCTGCCCGTTGTCGTCGGTCCGGTAGACCAGGCGCGGGATGATCGGCCGCACGCGTATCTCGGCCCCCGCGCGGTACTGCGGCGCCAGCAGCAGCCACGCCGCCGCCGTCAGGGCCCCTGATACCAGGACGAACGTGACCGTCATCACCCACTTGTGCCTCATCAGCGCCACCCAGATCGACGGGCGAGCGGCGATCAGGGGCCCGCCGGCCCCGCCGACCGTGGGGGCCAGATCGCCGAACATGCCCTCCCTGACCGCCGGCGTCGCCGAGACATTGGTGATGGTCTGATCCCCGGTCTCCTCCAGGTCCTCGTGCGGATTCTTGGAAGTCACGTCGTCCCCCCCTTGTCACGCCGCGGCGGCACCACCAGACGCGCAGGGCTCGCCGCCGATGTCGTTTTGACCGGAATCCCCCCAGAAGGGATGGCCTGACGACCCATCGGCAAGAACGAAAGCGCACTTCTGTTGGCCCCTCCGGCCCGGCATTTCCCCTCGGGCGGCCGGCGAGGCGCCCTGCGATCGTTGCAGACGGTCCTGCCGCGACGTACACTTCATCGGGCGCTTCGGCGCCGCCTGTGCTTTAGATGAGGAGATGTTTGCATGGGACGAGATCCCCTCGGCGACCGTTTCGAACACCGCCGCGAGAAGCGCCACCTGGACAACCTGGCGCGAAAGGCCCGGTCCAAGGAAGACTTGGAGAGCGAAGAGCAGTTGCTCGCCAACACCGAGAAGGTTCAGCCTCTGGCCGCCGACGCCAAGTGCGGGCGCAACGACCCGTGCCCGTGCGGCAGCGGCAAGAAATACAAGAAGTGCTGCGGCCAGAAGGAGTAGCCGCCCTCGGCGTCGTCCGCCTCAACCGATCCGCTCGGCGATGAAGGCGCGCTGCCTGGCGCCCAAGGCGCCCCACAGGACGACCAGCGGGCGGGTGCCGGGCCCGCGGAGGCGGACCTGCAGGGCGTCGGTGTCGAGCCTGAGCCCGCGCGGCTTGACCTCGACAAGGCCGCCGTCCAGGCCGCGGACCGCCGCAGCCACGTCGGCCTCGCGTCCCGCGGCCGTCGCCAGCACGCCGAAGCAGCGCGCCAGCGGTGTATCGGCCGGCGCATCGGCCGTCAGCCAGTCCAGCCCCGGCGCCAGCCGCCAGGCGGGCGTGCCGCCGGCGGCCAGGCGAGCGGCCAGGTCGTCTGTTGCGCCGGCGGCGATCACCGCCGCATCGGGCTCGATGATGACACGGCCGACGTCACCCACCGACGCCGGCGGCGCCTGACCGGCCTGAAGCGACGTCGCACGCGGGTCCAGCCCGTCGCCGGCGACAACCGTCGCCTGGCGGGCCGCCCCGGCCGCCGCGCCCCACCAGACCAGCAGTTGCTTGCACACCCCGTCCTCGCTGACGTGCTCGACGGCCACGCCTTCCCACCCGGCCACCTCGCCGACCGCCAGCGACGGCGACAGCTTCATCGCACCGGCCGCCGTGCGCAGCGGCAGGGCCCGCAGGAAGCTCTCGCCGGGCTGGCAGTTGGCCAGTCCGGCGACGCGCCGGCCGGCGGCGCGGCGGTCGGGGTCGATGTGGACGACCGCGCCGGCCGGCAGGTCCAGCGCCGTCACGTCGGCCACGTCGAAGGTGCATCGTTCGGCCAGGCCGGCGGCCGCGGCATTGTGCCTGGCACAGCAGACGGCCTCGGGCGATCGGTCGAAGGCCCGCACACGGCCGCCCGCCGCCGCGATGCCCAGCGCGTCGGCGCCGAGCCCGCAGCACAGGTCCCAGACGGGCGACGCCCCGGCCACCCGCGCGAGCCGCCGGCCGACGTAGACCGCCAGGCGGATGGAGGAAGCCTGCTGCAGCAGCGGCTCGGTCGCCAGCAGTCGCTCGGCCCACGCTTCGGGGAACTTGCCGTCCTGCCGCGCCCGCCGGCGCAGGTCCCGGATCGTCATCACGGCGGCGGCCTGAGCCGGTTCGCACGCGCGGCGCAGCGATTCGAGGGCCGCCAACCGGTCGGCCGGCAGCGGGGCCGCCGCCAGCGCTTCGCCGGACAGAGAGCGGCAGAACTCCAGTTGCGATAATGTCAGAGACATGACCCCCTCAGTCTGCCACGCCGTCGGCCGGGTTGCAAGGCGATTCAGCAGAGCGTAGATAAGGCGGCGGGCGGTCAGCATGTGGTGTGCTGGGGGGGACACACCGTGGCGCCATGCCGAGCCGCCCACCACGTCGAAGTCGGAACGTCGAAGATTCGCCTGTTCTTCAGGCCTCCAAGCTATTGTACGTCTGTCGCCGGCCGTCGGACCGACACCGGCAAGAATCCCGCCCGTCCGACCCCCTCGCCGGCGCAAGGCGGGCCGGGCAAAGCCCCTCGGGCGTTGCGGGGGAGGCGCGCAGCGCCTATGATTCCTGCAGAGGCGTCCCCAGGATAAACGCGTGCCCCGAGCCGGCGGTTCAGAACATGGACACATCCGACATCACAGTCTCGGCCCGTTTCCCCCAGGGGCGGGCGCGGCCGTTCGTCATGGTGATCTTCGGCGCCTCGGGCGATCTGGCGCACCGCAAGATCATGCCGGCCGTCTACGAGCTATGCTGCGGCAAGGCGTGGCCCGCCAAGACCCTGGTCGTCGGGTACGGCCGGGCCGAGCTGGACACCGGCGGCTTCCGTGACGGGCTGCGCCAGGCCGTCAGGGAGCACGCCCGATCCGCCTTCGACGAAGGTGTCTGGCGGGACCTGGCCGGGCGCATCCACTACCATCGCGGCGAATACGGCAGCCGCGAGGATTTCGAGAGGCTGCGTGCGCGGCTCGAATCGCTGACGGCCGAGGCGGACCTGCCGCCCAACTACCTGTTCTACCTGTCCACCCCGCCGGGGCAGTTCGAAGACGTCATCGCGCACCTGGGCGCCTCGGGCCTGGCCCGCAAGGGCGCCGCCGGCGACGAGCCGTGGTCCCGCGTGGTCATCGAGAAGCCCTTCGGCCGCGATCTGGACAGCGCCCGCCGTCTCAACGGGCTGCTGGCCGAGGTGTTCGACGAGGCGCAGGTGTACCGGATCGACCACTACCTGGGCAAGGAGACGGTGCAGAACCTGCTGGTGATGCGCTTCGCCAACAGCGTCTTCGAGCCGATCTGGAACCAGAAGTACATCGACCACGTGCAGATCACCGCCGCCGAGACCTCCGGCGTCGGCGGGCGGGGCTCCTACTACGACAGCGCCGGCGCGCTGCGGGACATGCTCCAGAACCACATGATGAACCTGCTGTGCCTGGTCGCCATGGAGGCGCCGGCCTCGCTGGAGGCCGACGCGGTCCGCGACGAGAAGGTCAAGGTCCTGCGATCGCTGCGGCCGATCCCGCCGGACTGCGCGGCCTTCGGCGTGATCCGGGCCCAGTACGGCCCCGGGGAGGCGGACGGCAGGACCTTCAGGGACTACACCGGCGAGCCGGGCGTCGCCGCCGGGTCGAGCACCGAGACGTTCATCGCGCTGAAGCTCAACATCGACAACTGGCGGTGGGCGGAGGTGCCCTTCTTCGTGCGGACCGGCAAGGCGCTGGCCCAGCGGGTGACGGAGATCGTCATCCAGTTCAAACCCGTCCCGCCGGTGCTGTTCAACCGCCCTCCGACCGGCCCGATGCAGCCGAACCAACTGGTCGTGCGGGTCCAGCCCGACGAAGGCATCTCGATGCGCTTCCAGGTCAAGCAGCCCGGCTCGCCGCTGAAGATCGAGGGCGTCCCCATGCACTTCGGGTACGCCGGAACGTTCGGCCGCAAGGTCCCCGAGGCGTACGAACGGCTCATCCTCGACGCCGCCACGGGCGATCCGACCCTGTTCATCCGCAGCGACGAGATCGAGGCGGCCTGGTCGTTCGTCATGCCCATCCTCGCCGGCTGCGACAGGGTTCGCGGCCGTGCCCTGCCCCGCTACGCGCCGCTTTCGTGGGGCCCCAGGGAGGCCGACGATCTCATCGCCGCCGGCGGCGCCCGCTGGCACACCCCCGCGGCCATGGATCCCCGGCAGGCCCAGCGATAGCGGCGGCCGCAACCGTGGAAAGCGCGGATTCTTCGTCCAGGGGAATAGCATTCCGTTAACCGCCGGTTTTCTCCGGCCTTGGCGGCCCTGCGTGTCCACCCGTAGGATGGACTATCGGGGCCGCACCGAACGGCGGATCAGGACGCCTGCATGAGAAGACGGAGCACACACGAATGAACAGAATGGTAGCCGAACACGCCGGCCGCGTGACGTTCCAGGGCGAGCCGCTGACCCTCGTGGGCGATCTGCCGGAGATCGGCACGATCGCCGCGCCGTTCACCGCGGTGGCGACCGACCTGTCGGAGGTGAGCCTTGCCGACACCGCCGGGGCGATCCGCGTCCTGGTGGCGGTGCCGAGCCTGGACACGTCGGTCTGCGACACCGAGGCGCGGCGCTTCAATGAAGAAGCCGCCGCCCTCAGCGACGACGTGATCATCCAGGTGATCAGCATGGACCTGCCCTTCGCCCAGGCCCGCTGGTGCGGCGCCGCCGGCGCCGATCGCGTCCAGACGCTGTCGGACCACCGCAGCGCGGCCTTCGGGCAGGCGTACGGCGTGCTCATCAAGGAACTCCGCCTCCTGGCGAGATCGATCTTCATCGTCGACCGCCAGGGCAGGCTGCGCTACGGCCAACTCGTCAACGAGATCACCAACGAGCCGGACTACGACGCGGTGCTGCAGGCGATCGAGGGCCTCGCCTAGCAGGGCACGTCGGCGATGACCATCGGGACGTTCAGGCCGACGTCGACCAGGCGGATGGTCACGCCGTAGACGTCCTGGAGGATCGCTCCGGCGACGACGTCGCCGGGCGCGCCGGCGGCGGCGACGAGGCCGTCCTTGAGAAGGACGAGACGGTCGGCGAAGCGGGCGGCGAGGTTGACGTCGTGGCTGACGCAGACGACCGCCATCTCCCAGTCGTGGGCGAGCTTGGCCATCAGCCGGTAGATGTCCAACTGGTGCTTGACGTCCAGCGAGCTGGTCGGCTCGTCCAGCAGCATCACCCGGGGCTGCTGGGCCAGCGCGCGGGTGACCATGACGGTCTGGCGCTCCCCGCCGCTGAGGGCGTCGAAGTCGCGGTCGGCGAAGGCCTCCACGCCCGTCATGGCCATCGCGGCGTCCACGACCCGCCGGTCCAGGTCGCCCGGCAGGCCCAGGTACCCCATGTGGGGCGAGCGGCCCGTCATGAGGATCTCGCGGACCGTGAAGCTCGCCGCCGGCTGAACGCTCTGCGGAACGTACCCTGCCACCCGCGCCAGGGCGGCGGCGGTGTAGCGGCGAAGATCCTGCCCGTCCAGCGTGATCGTCCCGGCCGAGGGGCGCAGCAGCCCCAGCAGGCACCGCAGCAGCGTGGTCTTGCCCGATCCGTTGGGGCCCAGGATGCACACCAGTTCGCCCCGGCGGGCATCGAGATCGACGCCGGCCAGCGCCTGGCGGCCCGCCGGGTAGCGGAAGCGGAGGCTCGCGGCCTGCAGGATGGGGGCGCACCCGCTCATTGCACCCGCTCCCGGAAACGCCTCCGCAGCAGCACCAGGAAGAACGGCCCCCCGCAGCAGGCCGTGATGACGCCGACGGGCAGCTCCTGCCCGAACCACAGCACCGTGCAGCGGCAGAAGGTGTCGGCGCCCGCCAGGAGGATGGCCCCGGCGAAGCCCGACAGGATCAGCAGGCGGCGATGATCGGCCCCGACCAGCGCACGGCAGACGTGCGGGACGATCAGCCCGAGGAATCCGATCGGGCCCGCCACGGCCACGGACGCGGCCGTCAGCGCCGCGGTCACGCCGAACGTCACGCGGCGCAGGCGGTGGACATTCACGCCCGAGCTGGCGGCGACGTCGTCGCCGAGGCTCAGCACGTTGAACGCCTGCCCGTACACCGTCAGCAGCACCCACCCGCCCGCCGTCAGGACCGTCACGGCCGCCAGAAGGCCGGCCGGGTGCGTCTCGGGGATGGCGCCCATGGCCCAGGAGATGTAGTCGGCGATCACGTAGGGGTTGCGCAGGTAGATCAGCAGCATCACCGCGCCGTTGAACGCATTGACGATCACGCCGGTCAGCAGCAGCGAGAACGGGTCGAGCCGTCCGCGCCGCTGGGCGATGAGGTACACGGCCCCCACCGTCACGATCGCCCCGGCCGCGGCCATCGCCGGCAGGCCCAGCCACGCCGCCGTCCCGGACGCCGTCAGCGCCATGGCCGCCAGCACGCCGACGCCGGCGCCGCTGGAGATGCCCAGCACGTACGGGTCGGCCAGGCCGTTGCGCAGCAGGCTCTGCAGGGCCGCCCCCGCCACCGCCAGGCCCGCCCCCACGACGGCGGCGGTGACCACCCGCAGCAGGCGGAGCCTCCACAGGTCCGGATCGTCCCACGGCATCGCCGCGCCCATCTGCCCCACCAGGCTGCACGCCGCCACCACCGCCGCCAGCACGGCCGCCGGGACGAGGGCCGTGAGGATCAGTCCGCGCAGGGTCGGTTCCTTGGCCGCAAGTCTACTCATCGGCGGGCTCCCCGGCCGTCTCGTACGCCTCGGGATGGATCATCCGGGCCAGCATCTCGGCGGTCCGCGCCACCTGGCTGCCGGGGATGGTCAGCCGCCTGTCGTCGGTGACAAAGACGCGGCCGGCCCGCACCGCCTCCAGTTCCCGGCGCCTGTCCCAGAACGCACGCGCCCGCGCCAGGCTCTCTTCGCCCGGGGCGACCAGGCAGATGATCACCTCCGGCTGCAACGAGCGGATCGTCTCGAGGTTGATCACCGCCCACGAGCGCAATCCCGCCTCGGCGGCCGCGTTGGCGCCGCCGGCGACAGTGATCAGTTCGTCGGTCAGCCACCCCGACCCGATCGTGGACGGCCGCACGTACCCCTGCAGCAGCAGCACCCGCCGCCGCGGTCGATCGGCGACGGCCGCGGCGACGGTGGCGAGGCGGGCGTCCATGCGCGCGAGCATCGCGTCGGACAGGTCCTCCCGCCCCACGGCCCGGCCCATGGCGGCGATGCCTCTGCGAAGCTCCTCCAGCGTGCGGTTCTCCATCCGCACGAACTTCACGTCCGGCTTGAGGCGCTCCAGGAGGGCGAAGTCCGACCGGCGGGTGTTGAAGAACACCGCGTCGGGTTTCTCGACGAGGATCGCCTCGCTGTTGATCCGCAGGGCGTCGCCGATGATCGTCCGACGCTCGCCCGGAGGCAGGATGCAGTAACGGCTGACGCCGACGACGTGGTCTCCCAGGCCCATATCGAAGGCGATCTCAGTGATGTGCGGGGCCGCCGTCACCAGGCGCGGCGGGGGCGCCGGCGTCGGCTCGGGCCTTCGGCACCCGACCGCCGCCGCCAGAGCGACGCCCAGCATGATCCAGCGCAGCCGCACGAGGGAAGTCCTTTCGTCGTTGACGGAGCGAACAATGCAGTGGTAGCGTAGAGGGCCTGGACGTTCCTGTCAACTCACGGCGGTCGGGGGCACAAGACCATGGACAAGCAGAACCTGCTGAACCGGCTGGCCGCGGCCCTGGGTCAGGCGCCCGCCGACCAGGGGGCCGGCGACGCGCCGGCCGAAGGCTCGGGCGACGAGGGCGGCGCCGAGCCCCAGCGGATCGGCACGATGATGCCCTCGATGGCCCGGCCGCAGGCCGGGGACGAGGACCTCGCCAAGGCGTTGGCCGACGTCGTCGCCGTGGCCGAGCGGGCCGGGCGGATGCTCGAGGCCCAGGCCAAGCGCCAGCAGACCGCCGGCGACGCCGTGGCGGAACTGGGCGCCGCCGTGAGGCGCCTGGCCGACCAGTCGGCCGCCCGGACCGAGGCGCTGGCGTCGCTGCAGGCCGCCCTGGACGATCTCCACGCGACCCTCGCCCGCCAGATGCGTGCCCACGCCGAGGCGCTGGCCGACATTCAGACCCGCGTGCACGGCAGCCTCGATCGGCTGCGCCGGTGGGCCGTGCTGACGGCGGTCCTGGCCGGCGCGGCGTTCGGGGCGGCGCTGCTCGTGCTGGTCCTCTGACGGCCCTCCGCGGGACGTCGGCGCCGCACCTGGCGCCTCGGCCCTCAAGCCTCCCTCCGTCGCCGGAAGGCCGCGGGCAGTTCGTCGATCAGGTCGGTGGCGATGAGGGCGACGTCGCAGGCGCGGCTTGCGAAGGCGTCGCCGGCGTCGCCGTGCAGGTAGACGCCCAGGACCGCGGCGTCGAAGGGATCGAGGCCCTGGCCGATCAGGGCGGCGATCAGGCCGGTCAGGACGTCGCCGGCCCCGCCGGTGGCCATGCCGGGGTTGCCGGTGGTGTTGACGTACAGCCGCCGCCCGTCCGTGACGACGGTCCCGGCGCCCTTCAGCACGCACACCAGCGGCGCTTCCGTCGCCCGGCCCTCGCTCCAGCGGCGGACAGCCTCGACAGCCGCGCGCGGGCGGTCGGACTGGATCCCGCCGGTCGACGCCCCCGTCAGGCGCGACATCTCCCCCGGGTGCGGCGTCAGCACCAGCGGGCCGTTCACCAGGGCGGGCCAGTCGGCCAGGGCCGCCAGGTTGTTCAGGCCGTCCGCGTCCAGAACGATGGGCTGCTCCATCGCAAGTGCCCTCCGGACCATTGCCTCGCCCACTTCGCTGCGGCCCATGCCCGGCCCGACGGCCAGGACGTCGGCGCGGGCGCACGCGTCGGCCAGGGCCTCGGGGGCCTCGGGCGACAGCTCGCCCCGGTCGTCCACCGGCAGCCGGATCGACGTGGCGCACGGGCACAGCACCGCCGCGAAGGGCTGGATCGACGCGGGCAGGGCCATCATGACCAGCCCCGCCCCGCCCCGCAGGGCCGACAGGGCCGTCAGGGCCGGCGCGCCGATCATCCCCGGCGCCCCGCCGACGACCAGGACCGTGCCGAACGTCCCCTTGTGGGCCGCCCGCTCGCGGGGCGGCAGCGACGGAACCATCCGGACACGCTGGACTTCGATGCTCATGACCTACCCCTTCGTCTGCCCGCCCAGGGCGATCGCCGACGCCATCGCGTGGGCCTCGGTGTGGGTGATCGAGATGAGGATCTCCGACAGGCCGCGCTCGGCGGCAAGCCGCGCGCACTGCCCCGCCAGGCGGACCGACGGGGCGCCGGCGGGCGAATTGACGACCTCGACGTCCGTCCAGGCGATCCCGTCCCGCCAGCCGGTCCCCAGCGCCTTGAGCACCGCCTCCTTGGCGGCGAACCGGGCGGCCAGGTGTTCATACATCCGCTTGCGGTCGAGGCAGTACGCCTGCTCGCCGGGCGTGAAGACGCGGTCGAGGAACCGCCGGCCGTGCCGCTGGTGGACCTCAGCGACGCGGGCCGTTTCGACCAGATCGATGCCGTGGGCGACGACGTTCATGCTGGCGTCCTTCCTCTGCTGTCATCGTGCGGTTCCGGTTCAGGGCCGCCGCCGGGGCCCGGGCGAACCCCGTCAGCGTACCCCACCGGCGCCGCCGCGGTCAACGCCGTGCGCTATCCCCGGCCCGCCTGCGTGCGCGGCGGCGGTGGGCGACGGCCTCGGCCGCGAGCCAGCACAGCAGGGCCCAGACGGTGCCGGCCGTCCAGCCGGCCAGGACGTCGGTGGGCCAGTGGACGCCGAGGTAGACGCGGCTGGCGCCGACGACGAAGACGAACACGGCCGCCACCGCCAGCAGATACACGCGGACCAGGTGGCCGGTCTGCACGCGGGCCAGCAGAACCGCCAGCGTCAGGTAGACCGCCGTGGCCATCATGGCGTGGCCGCTAGGGAAACTGAGGGTGTAGACGTCCATCTCGTAGGCCACCACGTCCGGCCGCGGGCGCCCGAACCCCGCCTTCAACAGCAGGCTCAACGCCATGGCCCCGCCGACGGCCACCACCAGCAGGGCCGCCATCGCGCCGCGCCGGATCAGCAGCAGGTAGCCCAGCACCGCCAGGCTCACCAGCGTCAGCACGCCGGCCGAGCCCAGGGCGGTGAAGTCCCGCATCATCTCCTCGAACCACGGCGGGCCGACCGGGTCCTTCACGTCGCCGGGGGCGCGGAACGCCAGCATGATCTTCCGCTCGGCCGCCTCCAGCTCGCCCTCGAACACCTCGTCGGCGGTCTCGAGGAACACCCACAGCGCCCCCAGCAGGACCACCAGGGCGATCGCCGGCCACCAACTGTGGCGGTCCAGCCACGCCTTCAGACGGGCCCAGCCGTCCCGCAGGTTCCCTGAATGTGTTCTGTCATCGGCCATCGGTCGTTCCTCGAACCCTCATCGGCCGCTCAGGGGGCCGCCGTGACGACGGGCCGGAAGCCTGTGTCGTTCGTTGATGCACTCACGGCGTGATCTCGACGCACCCCGCCCCTCTCACCTGGCGCGGCGGGCCGGCGAACTCGACGTTGAAGACGACCCACCCGGCGTGCGGGTCGGGGCAGGCGTCGGGCAGGCCGGTGAGGATCACGCGCCGAGGGTCCTGGGTGAACTTCACCGCACGGCCGTCGGGGAGCATCGTGATCCGGCGGATCTTCGTCTTGATGCCGCCGAAGATCAGGGTGTCGCCGGCCCAGCGGTTGCACCAGTAATAGCGGGTGCGGGGGCCCTTGGCGGTCCAGCCGCCGGTGGCCTGCCACTCCATGTTCGCCACGCGGTCGACGGGGCCGTACACGGCCTGGCCGTTGTCGGCGAGCCACCGGCCGACGGTCCGCAGGACGCGACGGCTGGCGGCGGGGACCGAGCCGTCCGGCGCCGGGCCGATGTTCAGCAGCAGGTTGCCCGCGCCGGCGGTGACCTTGTGCAGGCGACCGATCACCTCGCGGGCGTCGCAGTGGTCGGCCATCGCCGAGGGCATCCAGCCCCACGAGCCGTTCATCGTCATGCAGGCTTCCCAGTCGCGGCCGGCCGCCGGCGGGGTGATCTGCTCCTCGGGGGTGGTGTAGTCCTCGCACAGCCACGCGCGGTCGTTGATGATCAACCCCGGCTGCAGGCGGCGGGCCATGCGGTTGATCGCGCCGGCGTTCCAGGCCCTGGCGCCGCTGAGCGGCCAGGGGACGTCGTACCAGAGGACGTCGATGGGCCCGTAATTGCTCATCAGCTCCCGAACGCAGCCGCCCGTGAAGTCGACGAAGCGGCGGCGGGCGGCCTCGTCGTAGGCGCAGCGGGCCCCGTCGGGATGGTGCCAGTCCATCAGCGAATAGTAGAACCCCACCGCCAGCCCCTCATCGCGGCAGGCCTGGACGTACTCGGCGAGGATATCGCGCTTCGGGCCCAGCCGGACGGCGTTGTAGTCGGTCTGGGCGGTGTCCCACAGGCAGAAGCCCTCGTGGTGCTTGGCGGTCAGTACGACGTACTTCATGCCCGCTTCGCGGGCCAGGCGGGCCCACGCCCGCGGGGCGCCGGGCGCCGGCTGGAAGCCGTCGGCGAGTTTCTCGTAGTCGGCGAGGGGCCAGCGTTCGAGGTTCATCACCCACTCGTGGCGCCCCGCCACCGAGTACAGGCCGTAATGGATGACCATCCCGAACCGCGCCTGCCGCCACCAGTCCATCCGGCGGTTGTGGGCCGCCAGGGCGGCGCCGGCCAGGGGCAGGGGCTTCCTGGTGCGGGCGCGGAAGCGCGCCCAGCGGCGGACCTGCCCGTCGATGGTTGCCTTGTCGAGTTTCTTCGGTGTTGCCACGCATTCTCCAGGGGGATGGACGCCAAGGACTATCTTCGCAGAACGCCTGCGCTCGACCGCATCATCTGCCGCCGCGTCTTACATCCGAATTTGACCATCGCACGGCCTCCTATCCGCTACGGTCGCCACAACCGGCTCATTCTACGGCGCCGCCGACCGCTGTCCATCCCCGCCCCCGCCGACCGGTTGGCCCCCTCGCCGGACGGGCCCGTAGAATTCATAGACGCGCCACCGGTGCCGGGAGGTGACGGGGCCCGACGGGTTCCCATGCGGCGCCTTGCGCGGCGGCTCGGCACCGGGGGGCGCCGTGGCATTGCAGGGATGAAAGGGGACGATCCATGCGCCAGTCCGCCTCAGCCTCATCATCATCCGGCGGCGGCGAGTCGCACGACGTCTGCGAAGCGCGGGCCCGGGCGTATGATGACCACTACCGCACGGCCGGCTGGCGGGCGCGGCCGTGGACGCTTCAGGACGCCCGCGACGAACTGTCGTGCGCCATCGAGTCGCCGACGGGCCGCCACATCAACGGCAACGAGATCATGATGGCCCTGCGGCGGATCGGCGCGCCCCACGTCCGCGGCAAAACCATCCTGGACTACTGCTGCGGCACGGGGGTGGCCTCGATCTACCTGACCCTGCTGGGCGCGAAGGTCCATGCCTTCGACGCCAGCCCCGTCGCCATCGAGATCGCCTCGGCCAGCGCCAAGCTGACCGGCGTGGACCACCTGATCGACTTCCACGTCGCCGACGCCCGCGACCTGCCCTTCGATGATGCGATGTTCGACGCGGCGTTCTGCCAGTCGGCGCTGCACATCGTCGCCGACTACCGCGAGTGCTCCGGCGAGGCGGCCCGCGTGCTCAAGCCCGGCGGCAACATCGTCTTCTGCGAGGAGGCCCTCGACGGCAACCCGCTGCTCGAACCGATCCGCCGGCTGCGGCGCCGCCGCAACGCCGCCTGCGGCGGCCACCCCCTCAGCCGCCGGCAGATCGAGGCGTTCGGCCGTCCGTTCACGGAGATGCGGGTCTATCCCTTCAACCTGCTGGGGCAGGTGAAGAACTTCTGGAGCAGGCACCTGATCGAGAACGGCAGCCTCAACGCCATGAGCCGCCGGTTCCTCTGGACGCTCATGCGGATCGACCGCGCCCTGCTGGCGGCGGCGCCGAAGTTGGGACGGGTCTGCGGCAAGGCGGTCATCGAATACATACGCTGACAGGGACGACATGAACAAGCGGACCTACGTGTACATCCTGGGGGCAAGCCACTCCGGCTCGACCCTGCTGGCGCTGCTGCTGAACGGCCACCCCGACATCGCCACCGTCGGCGAGACCGACCCCGACGGGCGGATCGACGCCCAGGGGTACCGCTGCTCGTGCGGCGAGGTGCTCAAAGCCTGCCCGTTCTGGCAGGAGGTCGCCCAGCGGATGCGCGCCCGCCACAGCCGCTTCAGCCTCGACCACTTCGGCACCTCCCTGCGCTGCCGGCGGGCGCCGCTGGCCAACCGCATGCTGCGCCTGGAACATCGCGGCTCGGCCGCCGAGGCGGTGCGCGACGCGATGCTGTCCCTTTCGCCCGGCTGGCGGCGGTCGAAGCCCGACATCCTCCGCACCTGCCGCGACCTGGCCGAGACGGTCCTGGAAATCACCGGCGCCCGGGTCTTCGTCGATTCGTCCAAGAGGGCCCACCGCCTCAAGTTCCTGCTGGACCTGCCCGACGCGGACGTCAAGGTCATCCGCATCGTCCGCGACGGCCGCGCCGTCGCCCTGACCTACATGGACCAGGACGCCTTCGCCGACGCCGCCGACCCCCGCCGCCGACGCGGCGGGCTGGGACCCGACGCGCCGGCCACGCGAACGGTCCTGACGGCCCAGCAGGCGGCCGCCGAGTGGATGCGCTACATCCGCAGCGAAGAGCACCTCCTGCAACGCCTGGCGCCCGACCAGTGGCGCCAGATCCGCTACGAACAGCTCTGCGACGACCCCGCCGCGACCCTCGAGGGGCTGTTCCACTTCATCGGCGTCGCCCCCAACACCTACGAACCGGACTTCCGGCGCGCCGCCCACCACATCATCGGCAACGGCATGCGCCTCGACGCCACCTCCGCCATCCACTGCGACCAGCGCTGGCGCCAGGCCCTCAACGCCGAAGACCGCCGCCAACTCATCCTCATCGCCGGCAAGGCGCTCAGGCAGTTGGGCTACGCGTGAACGCGGCGGCCGTCTGTTCCTCCTGCCATGATCCCCGCCGGAGGTTACCGCAACCCTGGGGCTCGGCCGTCCAGACGTCTGCCGGCTTTGTTGCCGTTTTGACTCTGTTTCGGATTTCCCGGCCGTATCCGAGATCCCCAACCGTGCAAACGACGTGGCGAGACGATGCGCATTGCTGCTCCAGGGAGAACGGCCTGCGAATCGTCGAAGCGCCCGGGCAGGAGCCGTCGTTCCTACCGCCTGCGGCGGATCACGGCCAGGGCGCCGAGGGCCAGGACGCCCAGCGTGGCCGGCTCGGGGACGGTCGTGATCGTCAGCGTCGGCTTCATCTCCGTGGCGTGGTTGGCCGAGATGAGGCTGAAGCTGTTGGCGCTCTGGCGGTCGCCGTTGAAGCGGAGGAACACGTAGTCGCCGGCGACGGCGCCGGCGTCGTAGATGTCCGCCAGCCAGGCGGCCAGGGCGGCATCGGCGGCGTCATCGGTCTCGAACGTCGCCAGGGGCTGGCTGGTGCCGCCGTGGAGGACGAAATCGTCCTGGATCAGCGTGCCCCCGCCGGTCGTCAGCGGCTGGCCCCAACCGTAATCGGCGGCCAGGACCGACTTGCCGGCGTCGTATCGCAGGGCGTAGACGTCGACGCCGCCACTGATGGCGTGCTGGCCCCAGGACATGCGACAACCGAGGTTGGCGGCGGCGATGTCCTCTCCGCCGAGGTCGGGCAGTTGGAAGACCAGCACGGCCGCGACGTCGTCCTTGCCGTACGCGGCGTTGTCGTCGCCGATGATCATCGTGGTCGCCGCGTTCCAGTGCACGCCGGGAATGCCCTCGGCGTTCAGACCGATCGTCGTGTCGGCCGTATCGCCGGTCACATCGATGATGGCCCCGTCGGCCGTGAGGCCCGCCGCGACGATTGCGACCAGGACAAGTGCAGATAGACGCATCATGTGTTGCTCCCTCTCCAGCACAGGCGCCGCTGGAAAATGCCTCGCACGGGGACAGACGCGGAACCCCGTGGAACTCCCAGGCCGCCATCTTACCACGGATCGCCGATTCGGCAAGGGCCTTTCGCGCAAAAAGGCTTACGCGCCCGGCCCTCGGGTGTATCATGGCCGCCATGGCCGAGACCCCGCGCCGCCCGAACATCCTCAGCACGTGCAGAGCCCGGCGCCGTCGCCTCCACGACCGCCTGGCTGCCTGGATCGCCGACACCGACGACCGCTTCGCGCTGCCGAACCCGCAGCCCTGACCTCCGCACCACGCCGGCCATCCATCCGGAGACCGGCCCGGAAAGGATCCCCTTTCCATGCCATTATTAGCCACGGCTAGTGCAGGAAAACAGGGGCTCGGGACGGTGAAAACTGTAACTTCTTTTTCAGCAGCGAGTTGAGTGGTATTCTTCAGGTTAAATATTTTAAAATTTTATCCTGCTGGACACCTGGTTAATGATACAGACCGCCCGCCATGCGTGAACTCGCTGGGCTACAGGAACACCGCCACGGCCTTCCGCGGCGGCACCGTCACCTCGAGCCGTCCGTCGACGACGTCGGCGCGGGCGGCGTCGGCGCCTTCCAGGCCCAGGGGAGCCGAGGGCCAGGCCAGGACGGCGGTGCCGGTGCGGTCGGCATAGTTGACGATCCCGACCAGCGCGGGCCGGTCGCGGGCATCCAGCAGCACCGAGACATCCATGGCGTCGCCGGCGCTGACGACCTCCAGCGCCGGGCAGGCCGCCTTGCCCAGCAGCGAGAAGACGGCCTGGAACACCTCCAGGGCGTCGTCGCCCTGATGGTGCAGCAGGGCGCCCAGGCCGAACGGTGCGTGAACGTACAGCCCCTTGCCCACCCGCCGGGCGACCAGGGCGGGCTCGCCGCCGATCGTCTCCAGCACGACCTTGACGTCGTCGGCAAGGGCGAGCTGCTGGTAGAAGGCGTTGGCGAACGTGATGGCGTTCGAGCCGGCCGGCAGCGTGTCGTTGAAGCGGGCGGTGAAGTTGGCCTCCTCGACGCCGAAGGCCTCGGCCAGCCCGCCGCCGGGCACGTGGGGCCAGAGCCGCCCGTCCTCGTCCAGCAGGCCGAAGCGGCTCTCGGTGAACAGGTGGCCGCCGCGCTTCACGAACGCCAGCAGGGCGTCGGCGGTCGCCTGCGAGATCGACACGTTGCACGGGACCGCCAGGACCTTCACGCCGTCGGGCACCCCGCCGGCCAGGTCGGACGGGCGGAGGTACGTGGGGCTGACGCCGAACGACCAGAAGCCCCGGAAGATCCCCCCGTGCGCGTCGGTGTAGAAATCCGGCCAGCGGTTCTGGACCGCCTCGTAGAGCTGCTCGACGTTCACATCGTAGAGGATCGCCGTCCCGGCCGTGTCGGGGTGCAGGCCCGCCAGCCGGTCGGCGTGCTTCTCGACGAACGCCGCGACCCGGGCGGCCTGCTCGCCGAAGCGGTTGGGCTCGCCCGCAAAGTCGGTCAGCCCGCGCCCGCCGACCTGCAGGCCGCGGCGGAACGGGCGGAACTTCCAGTAGATCAGCCCCTTGATCCCGTGGAAGATCGCCTGGTAGCTCCACAGTTCGACCTGGTCGGTCATCGAGGACGCCTCCCAGGGGAACATGGTGCGGTTCTGGGTCATCATCTCGGAGATCATCACCTGCTGGCCGCTCAGTGCCGCCGACTGGGCCGCCCGCCACCACTGGGCCCAGCGGTGAGCGTCCACCTCCCACCATTTCTGGCCGATCATGTTGCCGTAGCACGACAGCCCCAGCACCTGGACGTGCTCGGCGACCTGGCGGTCGTGGACGCCGAAGTAGCCGCTCGCGCGGTTGTGCATGGGGTCGCAGCCGAGGATGTCGGCCAGGAGGATCACGTCGGGGTCCTCCTGGCGGATCGCGGCGGTCCAGTCGTCCATGCGGTCGGTGAAGTTCCGCCCGCGGAAGCGGTGCCAGTCGCGGCTGGCCACCAGCGATGACCACCGCCAGCGGCTCCAGCGGGGCTTGATCGCCTTGAGGCCGTCGAAATCGGCGAAGAAGCTCGCCCACGCGGCGTTCAGCGCGCGGATGTCGTCGTGATACTGCCGGCGGAGGAAGCGGATGAACGCGTCGATCGTCGCCTCGTCGAACGAGAGGTTGCCGATCTCGTTGAAAATGTCGTACGCCAGCAGCGCCGGGTGGCCGCGGAAATGCTCCGCGACGGCCCGGAGGTAGTCCAGCGTGGCCTGGAGGTACGCCGGGTGGTTGATTCGGATGTCGCGCGGGTTATCCCCGTCGGCCTCCAGCGGCAGGCCGGCCGCCTCGGGCGACTCCTGCCAGCTCGTGTTCTGGCCCTGCAGTTCGAGGATCGCCTTGAGCCCCAGGTCGGCGCAGGCATCCATCACCTCGTCCACCGAGTCGAACGCCAGCCCGCCCGGCTCGGCGGCGTCCCAGCGGCTCACGGGCGGCCAGAGGACCACGGTGTTGAAGTGCAGACGGCTGATCGTCTCCAGGTCCGCCCGCCGCTGGGCCGACGACAGCTCCGGGTCAATGAGATAGACGGTGCCGTAGGGGATCAGGCCGAGGGTCAGGTTCGTGGACGACATGGAGGCCTTTCTCTGTTCACTTGGCATCCGGGATAGTGGATTCGGGACCTGACGGCCCCGCCAGGGCGGATCTTGCCGTGTCGGTTGGCGTCGAATCGCGAACCCCAAACCCCGCAACTCAGATCAATCTCTTCTCGGTCTATACGTTCCTTCCGCCCGCCGGCGCTCGGCGGTCGGGCTGAAGCGTGTGCCTTCGCGGACATCGACGCCGACGCGGTCCAGCATCGTACGGATGTCGGCCAGGTGCGGGCAAGGCGGGCTGTGGTGATTGTCCAGCGCCATGCACGAGGACAGGTGCACCACCACCTGATCCGCCTCGATACCTTCGTGCTTCCTGAGGCGCCCCAGCAGGTGCGCCACCTTCCGTTGGACCGCTCGTCCGCTGCAGCCGCCGCAGGACATCATCAGCACGCGGAGCGGCCGGTCCTTGGGGTAGGCTTCGAAGGCGCTGCTGCGTTCGCAGAACGCCTTCTCGCAGAAGTACCCGCTGCAGCGCTGCACCGACAGGTGGCACTGAACGATGACGACGTACTGTTTGTTTTCCAGGTCCATCAGGCCTTCGGAGGCATGCACCGGGCGATGGTCATTTGCCCTTGAAGCGTAGCCGATCCGACCGCCGCGGGCAAGAAGACCCGGGAAAAGGGCTTCAGATCCAGCGTGCCGCCGGCGGCGGCCAGGCCCCCTGTGCCGTCCAGGACGATGAGGACGGAGAACCGGCCGTCCAGGGCGATCGGGAAAGGCCCTTTGCCCGTCGTCTCGATCCGCCGCAGCTCCAGCCGGTCGGTCTGGTCGGCGCCGAGCAGGACCGTCTCGGTCCCCCCGGGCGCCCCGCCCAGGCGGCGGGGGCGCGGGCCGAAGCGGCGGTGGACGTCGGCGGCCGCACAGGGCGTGTAGTCGAACAGGTCCCCCACCGCGTCGAGGCCCAGGCCCATCGTCTGGGCCCGCTCGTCGCTGGTCAGCCCCCCGTGGGCGAACTCGCAGCGGACGACCCAGTCGGTCGGCTCCTGCACCTCGACCATCAGCAGCCCCGGCCCGATCGCGTGCGGCACGCCGCCGGCGACCAGCAGGACGTCCCCGGGCTTCACCGGCACGCGGTCGAAACACGCCAGCATCGCGCCGGCGTCCTGCTCGCGGACGATCCGCTTCCACGCCGCCGGCACCGGCGGGCGCTGGAAGCCGAAATACACCCACGCCTTCGCCTGGCGGGTCGCCAGGATCCACCACGCCTCGGTCTTGCCGTTGGGGCTGTTGAGGTGCTTCTGCGCCCACGCCGCCGAGGGGTGGGCCTGGATCTGCAGGCGCATCGAGGAGTCCAGCAGTTTCACCAGCAGTTGGGGCTGGGGCCCGTAGGCCGCCACGTGGGCGGCGCCCATCGCCGCGACGGGGTCTTCGGTGAACACCCGCTCCATCGAGACGATCTGGCCGTCGCCCGTGCGTGCCGTGCCGATCCCCTCGACGATCCCCTCCCGCCCGGCGTTGATCGCCCGGGTCATCGAGCCGACCCAGTCCTCGGGGAAATACCCATCCTGGGGCTCGGCCGCCCCCGCCAGGCGGTCCAGGACCGCCCCGCCCTTCCATGACCGCCAGACGCGGTTGGGTTCCAGGGCGAACGGCTGGCGGTAATTCAGGGTGCTCACGGCCGCCCGTCCTCGACCGCCGCGAGGACCTCGTCGGTTTTCCAGACGGCACAGGAGACGGGCTTACGTTCGCGGATGTGCCCGTAGCACTTGGCGTTGCACTTGACGCAGCGGCGGATCTCGCCTTCGCGCCCGTCGCGGACCTTCGCGGGCCATTGGGCGTCGGCGATCATCTGCCGTCCGACGGCCACCAGGGCGCACCTGCCGGCCGCCAAAGCTTCCTCGGCGGCGACCGGGTCATCCATGCCCCCCACCGCGATCACGGGCACCGTCAGGGCCCGGGCGAAGGGCTCGGCCCGGTCGGCGGGGACCAGGTGCCGCGCCGGCGAGATGTCCAGCACGTCCACCCCCGCCTCGACGAGCCGCTCGGCGAAGGGCAGGCTGTCGTCGATCCCGTAGGCTTCGCCGACCGGCGTGTGGCGGTAGAGGACCAGCAGGCGATCTTCGGCCGCCTCGCGGATCCGCCGGACGATCTCCAGGGCGAACTGTTGTCGCCCCTCGGCCGAAGAGCCGTACCGGTCGGTCCGGCGGTTCTTGTCGGGCATGAAGAACTGGTTGAGCAGGTACCCGTGGGCCCCGTGCGGCTCGACGGCGTCGAACCCCGCCTCCAGGCAGATCCGTGCCGCCAGGCCGAACCGCTCGACCATCACCTGGACGTCGGCGGTGCCCAGGGCGTTCAGGTCGGCCGTCTGGCCGAACGGGATCGGAAAAAGCTGGATCGCCGCCGCCCCGCCGTGCGAATGCAGGATATCGACGAGCGGCTTGAGCGTCCGGGGGGTCAGTTCCTTCCCGAACAACGGCACGCCCGTCGCCTCGACGATGATCATTCCCGCCCCGCCCCGCGCCAGCCGCCGGTACCACGCCAGCCCCTCGGCCGACAGGATCGGCCTGCACTGCACCATCGGCGGGACCACCACCCGGTTGGGCAGTTCCACCGTCCGCAGACGCAGGGGGGAAAACAGGTGTCTGTACGTTGTCATGCTTCTGCACCTCCCGGCACGGCTCCACCGTACACGTTGCCGCCCGCGTCGTCAATCGCCTGGCGACAGGGCGGGCGGGGACAGGCATTGACGGGGCCGGGGCGACCGGGCTATGCTGCCCCTGACCATCTGGAAGCTGGAATCTGGCATCTGACGACCCCCGGAAGGAACCCATGAGTACCGCCCCTCTCTCCCGCCCGCTCGACCGCACCGCCGCCCCTTACACCGGCTATACCCGTGAGCACTGGATCGAGATCCTCACCCGCCTGGCCGCCGGCATCCTGCCGCACGTCGATCGCCAGACGGGCATCCCGGCCCTGCCGGGCGATCCGGCGGAGACGGCCCTGGCGGCGCAACTGGTCAACCCCGGCGGGCCGGCCGAGGCGCTGGAGCGGACGATGATGATCATGGCGCTGTACATGCACGTCACCGGCCGCACCACCGTCGAGGGCTTCGACGGGGACATCGCCGAGCTGTACCGCCGCGGGATCGCCACCAACCTCGACCACGCCCGCCGGACCACCGAACGCCGCCGCCGCTTCATCGGCACCGGCGGGACGATCTCCATGCTCATCGCCGGCGAGCGCCTCTACGAGCCCCTGGACGACCAGACGAAGCGGGGCGTGAACGAGGAACTCGCCCGGTTCGTCGATCGCGGCTGCAACGAGAGCAACCTGCTGCTGTTCAGCATGATGCCCGCACCGCTGCTGGACCGGCTCGGTGTGGCGTACAACCGGGAGCGCCTCGACGGGTACTTCGACCGCATCCTCAGCATGTACCGCGGGGACGGGTGGTTCATCGACGGGTGGAACCGCCAGTTCGACCACTACAACTACTGGGGGTTCCAGTTCTACCTCCACGCCCTGATGGTCTACGACGAGCGCTGGCGGAACCGCTACGCCGGCCGCATCCGGGAGATCACCGCCGCCCACGAGGCCACGGTCCCCTTCTGGTACGGCCGGGACGGCGGGCCGATCGCCAAGGGCCGGTCGCTGAACTACCGCTTCGCGACGCTGTCGGGGCTGGCGATGGCCCAGCGGTCGGGGCTGAACGGCATGGCGCCGGGCCAGGCGCGCCGCATCTCGTCGGGGTGCCTGAAGTACTTCTGGGAGCACGGCTGCCAGAACGAGAACGGGTTGCTGTCGATCGGCTATCACGGCTCGAACGCGGCGGTCGGCGAGGACTACACCGACACGGGCGCCCCCTACTGGGCCGCGACGGGCCTGACGGCCCTGCTGCTGCCGGCCGACCACCCGTTCTGGACCGCGCCGGAACAGCCCATCCCCGCCGACACGCCGGGGGTGAAGCGCTGCGCGGTGCGCGGGGCGCAGATGGTGCTGAAGGTCGACGGCGACCGCGGCGAGGCCCGCGCGATCGTCGGCGGCGAGCCGTTCCTGCACCGGTCGATCTGGCAGGCCGGCTCGAAGTACTTCCGCCACGCGTTCAGCTCGTCGCTGGGCTGCGCCCTGGCCGGCGACCTGGGTCCGGAGCTGGCGGCCGGGCGGACGGGACTGTCGGCGGATGGGTCGCGATGGGCCTGCCGCACCTGGCCCCGGGTGGTCGCGATGGACGAGCGGGGCCTCCGCGACGAGTGGGACGCCTGGACGAGCCTGGAGGGTCTGACCGGCACGATCGTCACCGAGACGCGGATCCTCGACCGCGGGGAGGTCCACGTCTTCTGGCACACCGACCCGCAGCCCCGCTGGCTCCGCGTGGGCGGCTGGGCGATCCGCCTGGGCCACGGGGAGGACGGACCGCAGGAGGCGACGCTCGACGGGGCGTGCATCGTCCGCAGCGCCGAGATGGAGTCGATCCTCCAACCCCTGGCCGGCTCGCCGGACGGCTCGATCGCCGTCGAGCGCCTGCGGCAGCGAAAGGGCTTCCGGCACGCGCATCTCTTCGGCGGCTGGTCGGCCTGGCCGGTCTGGACGAGCGACGGGCCGGTGGCGGCGGGGGTGAAGGTGGCGGTATACGTTGATGCGGCGCGCCGCGACGGCGGCCCGGGCGTGGGGCGATGCCCGCAGGCCATCCGCCCCTTTGCGGAGTGAGCATTGACGCGCGCCCCGCCGGGGGGCTATGCTGCCGTCGTCGTGCGTCGTCGCGCACGGCTTGATTTCATCCAACCAGAGGACTGACGCGATGAAGACGCTGGTGACCGGAGCGGGGGGATATCTGGGGCGGGGGCTGATCGTGCCCTTCGAGGGCAGGCACGACCTGCGGCTGATGGACGTCGTGCCGTTCGAGAGCCCCCACGAGGTGCTTGTCGGTTCCGTGGCGGATCTCGAAACCTGCCGCAAGGCCGTCGCCGGCTGCGACGCGATGGTCATCGCGCACATGGCCAGCCGCCAGGCCGGCTCCTACGACACGCCGGTCGCCCCGTTCGACGTGAACGTCAAGGGCACCGCGAACCTGTTCTTCGCCGCCGTCGAGGCCGGCATCCGCAAGGTCGTGCTGATCAGCTCGATCGGCGCCGTGGGCTACCACCAGAGGAAGGGCACCTTCCTGACCATCGACCTGCCCCCGCGCAGCGGCGGCGACCAGTACAGCCTGACGAAGATCTGCCAGGAGGTGATCGCCCGGGAGTACCACGACAATCACGGCGTCGCCGTGGCGGTCCTGCGGCCGGCGTACATCACCGACGCCGACTCGTGCAAGGACAAGTACGGCAAGGAAGCCCACGAGTGCAACTGGCAGTTCATCGACCGCCGCGACATCGGCCTGGCGGCCCGCCTGGCCCTCGAACTGCCCGACCTGGGCTACGAGATCTTCTACACGCTGGGCACGCCCATGGCCAAGGAACGCGCCGAGATGGCGCCGATCTACGAACGCCTGGGATGGAAGCCGCAACACCCGTTCGTCGACAAGCTGAAGGCGACCTGACCCTCCGGAAACTGGACTCCGGCATCCGGCCTCTGACGGCCCCGCGCGGGTGGCGGTTGCCGTCAGGTTCCGGATGCCGGATTCCAGATGCCGTCTCTACTCTTTCCCCAGCGCCTCGCGCAGGTACTCGGCGGCGCTCTGCGCCAGGTCCCACGTCGCCCCCAGGAAGCAGTACTCCACGCTGACCGAGCCGCTGTAGCCTTCGGCCAGGACGTCCTTGAAGAAGGCCTCGTGGTCGAAGACGCCCTGGTCGATCCAGGTGGGTGCGCCGTCGGGCGTCTTGTTCTTGAGGTGCATGTGGTCGATGACGTCGGCGAAGGCGCGGTAGCCCTCGATGCCGCCGAATGGGCCGCCCTCGGGGTGGACCAGCAGCTTGAGGTTGGGCGCGTCGACGGCGGCCAGGAGGCGGCGGACGCTGTCGGGGGTGTCGGCCAGCGTGTTCTCGTGGGTCTCCAGGAGGAAGGTCAGTTCCGGCGCGGGGGCCATGATCGTCTTGAGGCCCCTGATGCAGGCGTCCCACTCGTCGGGGCCCGCGACGTCCGAGCCGACACCCGTCGGGCCGACGTCGGTAAAGGTGCGGATCTTGGTCGCCCCGAGGATCCGGGCGGCGTTGACGACGGCCGCGGCCCGCTCGACCGAGGCGTCCCACTCGTCGCGCCCGCGGGTGAAGCACAGGTACGGCGAGATCGCCAGCGTCGGCAGACCCAGCTCGTCGGTCATGTCGCGCAGGCGGCGAAGATCGTCGTCGCCGAGCCCCTCGAGGTGGCGCCAGAAGATCTCCGTCGCGTCGTAGCCCATCGGGTTCAGACGCCAGAGAACCTCGCGCAGGGGTTCGTCGCGAAAACCGATGGTACAGAACGCCATGGTCACCATGGGGTACTCCTTTGAACGGCCCACGTCCTCATGGCGCAGGCGCTGTGTGTGTCATTCGAATTCGCGCGGATGGCGCTTGCGCAGTTCCTCGACGGCCCAGGCGCGTCCGGTCTTCTCCAGGTAGTCGCAGTAGCTCTTCAGGTGGCCCCGGGCGTGATAGGGGCCGCCCTCGGCGAGGACCGTCTGCAGGGGGTCGACGGTGTAGCCGTCCAGTTGGGTGGCCATCATTTCGTCATGCCACTGCCCCAGCAGGGAGGCGCACTGGCGGACGACGTCGGGCCGCTGGTCGGCCAGGTCGTTCTGTTCGTGGGGATCCTCCTCGATGTTGAAGAGCATCTCGGCGGGGAACAGGTGGAACCCGTCGTGCCAGGTGCGGATGTACATCCACGGCCCGACCCGCACGCCCCGCTGGCAGACGTGGCAGCACTGCGAGACGACGAGGTAGTCGCGGCCGGTCTCGGCGCCGTCGGTGAGGGTCGCGGCGTAGCTCCGCCCGTCCCAGCTCGGCTTGGGATCGGCGCCGAGCAGCTCGGCCAGCGTGGGGGCCAGGTCGAGGTTGTAGTGCAGGCCGTCGTCGACGTGGCCGGCTCGGCCGCCGGGCCAGCGGACGATCATGGGGATGCGGCAGGTGATGGCGTCGGCGGTCCCGTGCTCGGCGTAGATGCCCAGTTCGCCCTGGTTCTCGCCGTGGTCGCTGGTGATGATGACGGCGGTGTCCTCCCAGACGCCCTTGGCCTTGAGGGCCTCGACGATCCGGGCGATGTGGCCGTCCATGTAGCGGATGCCGCAGTCATAGCCGTCCATGTGGTGCTTGAGATCGGCCATGTCCTTGATCTCGCCGAGCTGGCGCGGCCGGTCCTTGTACGCGCGGTTGTCGTACATGCTGACCTCGCGGGCCCCGTGGGGGCCGACCCGCCCGCGGTGCTCTTCGAGCACGTCGGCGGTGAGCCAGTCGTCGATGGGGTCGTCCTGGAAGGGGTTGCCGAAGTCCTCGGGGGCGCGGTAGACGGTGTGGGGGTCCCAGTAGTTCACATGGAGCAGCCAGTTGTCCTGGCCGCCGCGGCGGTCGATCCAGTCCAGGACGGTCGGGGTGATGTGCTCGGCCGACTCGTTGCCCATCTGGCCGGTGTTGTGCATCTCCTTGAAGCCGGCGTAGAACCACCACGCCCCGTGCCGTTCGGCGAAGGGGCTGATCAGCGCCGTGTGCCAGCCGCGCTGCTTGAACATCGCCGGCAGGGACTCCAGGGCCATCCGCCCGCGGAAGCTGCGATCGGTCCCCTCCAGGCGCATGTCGGCGGCCAGGCCGCCGTGGTTGACCACGCCGGTGTGGATGCCGAACCGCCCGCTCATCAGGGCCGCCCGCGAGGGCAGGCAGGGGGCGTCGGGGCAGTAGTAGTTCGTGAACCGCACGCCCTCGGCGGCGATGGCGTCGATCGTCGGCGAGGTGTTGCGGCGGTAGCCGTAACAGCCCAGGTGGTCCGGCCGCAACGTGTCCAGGTCCAGGATCAGAACGCGCACGAGTCATTGCTCCTTTCGGCGTGGTCCGCCATTAGAGCAGCAGGACTCCCCCGGGGCAACCCACTTCCGACGCGTCGGACCGATCCGACAGCGCCGGCGCCCTGCAGGAACGACTCGTGGTCTGGCACAGGAGCGTCAAGGCGCTCCTCCCCCAGCCCAACCCGGATTTCGTGCCGTGGCGGTGAGAAAGAGACCTGGGATCTGACGGCGACACCCGCCCCCGCGGGGCCGTCAGATCCCAGGTTCCAGGTGGCGGATCCTACTGCCTGGCCGTCTTCCACCCATCGATGGGCGGCATGCCCGGCGCCGTGCGGTACATCGCCCACATTTCCGTCACGAACGGCTCCCACGCCTGGCCCTGGTGGAACCAGGAGCCTTCGTCGGAGATGAGGGCGCCGCCCAGAGAGGGGCGGTGTTCGTGGAGCACGCGGCGGGAGGCGGCGTCGTCTTCGTACATCCACCGATCCATGTAGTCGAAGAACGCGTCGTGGCCCCACTGCTTCTCGGCCCCCAGCAGCCGCAGGATCAGCGCCTGGCCGACCCAGGAACTGCTGCTGTTGGCGCGACGGTAGGCTTCGCTGGTCTGGTTGCCCCCCTGCCACTGGGAGGGGTGCAGGTGCTCGTAGGGGCCCCACTGCGGCCGCGGGATGCTCCCGTCGTTGTGCATGCCGCTGTGGCCGGCGAAGACGACCTTCGCGCCGGTCCAGCAGTCCCCGTACATCGTCTGGTTGTCCTCGCCGAAGTTGCAGCCGGGGTAGGCCTTC
>JAAYZK010000076.1 GCA_012514895.1 Planctomycetota bacterium
AAACGCAAAGAAGGCACGCGAGGTTTCCGGGCGGAATCCATCGCGTGCCTTCTTCGGGTGGTTGCCGTCGACGCTTGTGAGTTGCTCATGACCGTACTCCGTTTCGGCGAGTATCTACTCGCTTCCTTCGGGTTACGGCCGCTCCGTCGTTTCCGACGGTCGACGCAACTCGCGTCGTCAGCCAACCTTACAACTAGCGGGGGCAGGATTCGAACCTGCGACCTCCGGGTTATGAGCCCGACGAGCTACCAGGCTGCTCTACCCCGCAGTGTTTCTGAAGTCGATTGTCCAGGCGTTAAGCATCTAACTGTAAGGGCCCTTGCGGCACATGTCAAGGCCGCGATGTAAAAAAGACGGTCAGAGGGGCGGCGACGGACGATTGAACGACAAGTCGCTCGAATAGAAAGGCTTACGAACCGAAGGCTTGCCAGGCGACGCCGGCGGCGCCGTGGACGCCGGCGCGGGAGCCGAGCGTGGCGATGGCGAGGGGCGACATCTGCTCGGAGAGCTTCCAGTCCAGTTCGCGGTAGTAGGCCTGCAACGGGTCCAGCAGGTCCGCCCCCGCGTTGACCAGCCCACCGGCCAGGACGATCAACTCGCAGTCGAGCATCCGCTCCAAGGTCACACACCCGATCGCCAAGTGATGGACGGCCGTGTCCCATGCCTCGGCGGCCAGGGCGTCGCCGGCCTTGCGAGCCTCGTTGACGTCTGCGGCATCGATCGAGCCCTTCTTCTTCAACGTTTTTGCCAGAATGCTCTTACGACCCGCTCTCACCTCATCGGCGGCGTGCTTGGCCAGGAAGGTCGCCGAGGCGTACTGCTCCAGGCAGCCGTGCTGGCCGCAGTTGCACAGGCGTCCGCCGGGCTGGACGATGATGTGCCCGACCTCGCCGGCGATGTCGTGGGCGCCGTGGAGGATCTGCCCGTCGACGATGATCCCCCCACCGACGCCGGTGCCCAGTGTGAGCATGATCATCGACTGCACGTCCCGCCCGGCTCCAAACAGGTACTCGCCCATCGCCGCGGCGTTGGCATCGTTCTCGAGCACGGCCGGAATCCCCAATGCGTCGCCGATCCGGTCCCGGAGGGGCAGGTTCGACATGCCCGGGATGTTGGGCAGATGAAGGATCATGCCGCGAGCCCGATTGAGCGGCCCCGGCGCCCCGATGCCCAGACCCCGGCAGGCCGAGGCCGGCAGGTCGTTCTCCTCCAGCATCTTTCGGACGGCCTCGACGATCGAGTCGATCAGCATGTCGCGACTGTCGGTCGGCGTCGGCGCCTCGCTGAATCCGTAGACGTCCATCGAGCTGTTCTCGACGCGGAGAATCCCCGCCTTGGTGTACGTACCGCCCAAGTCCACGCCAATGTAATACTCGCTCATAGATGGTCTCAACGAAAGGCACTTCGACAGCAGACGTTCCCGCCGTCAGGGGATATCGAATACCCTATCATACCATCCCCTTACGCGCCCTGCCTGCGCCTATTCCCGCAAAAAGCAGGAAGGCGAAGACGATGCAGACGCTACAGACCGAACGGACCCGCGATGCCCAGTGAATGGGCCGCAGGGGCAGGCGGCGCCGCCAAGACCTCGATGTCCATCTCATCCATTCCGTCCGCCGCACTGTCGCGATATGATGGGGCTTTACTCCGGGAGGCGTCATGGCGTTTCTTGCCGGGTGGTGGGCACTGGCCGGGCTGCTGGCGGTTCCGATCGTGCTGCTGTATCTGTTGAAGATGCGGCGGGAGCCGTCGGTGGTGTCGTCGACGCTGCTGTGGCAGCAGGCGTTGGCGGACCTGCGCGCCAACACGCCCTTCCAGCGGCTGAGGAACAGCCTGCTGCTGATCCTGCAGTTGCTGGCGCTGGCCCTGCTGGTGGCGGCGTTGTGCCGCCCGATCCTGCGTGCGGCGGGCGTGGCGGGCGACCAGGCGGTGATCGTGCTGGACGCCTCGGCGTCGATGCAGACGGCCGACGGGCCGGAGGGCATCAGCCGCTTCGAGCACGCCCGGCGTCTGGCCGGGGAGTTGATCGGCAACATGGGGCGCGGCGACCGCATGATGCTCATCGTCGCCGGTCCGCCCGGCGTGGGCGAGCGGACGCCCATGACCGACAGCAGGACCGAACTGCGGCGGGTGCTGGGGCGCGCCCGCCCCTACGACGCCCCCGCCGCCGTCGACGACGCCCTGCGCCTGGCCGCCGCGGGTCTGGCCGCGGAGGATGCGCCGCAGCTTCGCGGGAAGGTCTACCTGCTGAGCGACGGGGTGGGCGTGGCGCTGCCGGATGCGCGGGGGCTGGCCGACGCGCTGACCTACGTCCGCGTCGGCAGCCGCGACGCCAACGCGGCCATCACGTCGCTGAGCGTCGAGTCCGTCGGCGAGGGGCGCACCCGCCTGCTGGTCGGCGTGCAGCGGACGGGCGGCAGCGGGGAGGTGATGGTGAACCTCTATTACGACAACGCCTCCAACTGGATCGACGCCCGCCCCATCGACCTGGACGACGCCGGTCGCGGCGGCCTGCAACTGGAAGGGCTCTGGCCGCCCGGACGCCTGCTGGTGCGCCTGGACTGCGACGCTGACCTGCTGGCCCTCGACAGCCAGGGCTACGTGGTCGTGCCCCAGCCCCGCCCGCTGACGGTGCGCCTGGTGTCGGCGGGCAACCCCGTGCTGAAGCAGTTCCTGGCGGTCCAGGACCGCGCGGAGGTGACGGCCGAGCAGATCGCCCCCGACCAGCCGGTGCCGGCGACGGGGGCGGACGTGACGATCTTCGACGCCGTCGCGCCGCCCGAGCCGCTGCCGGCCGGCGACGTGCTGATGATCGACCTGCCCGGCGCCGCCGGCGGTTTCTCGCGGACCGGCGACCTGCCCGCGCCGCAGATCATCAACACCCAGGGCGACGCCGACGTCATGCGCTTCGTCAACACCGCCGACCTCAAGGTCGGCCGCGCCTCAGCCTACGCCCACGACGGCAGCGCCGTCGAGCTCATCGCCGCCGACGGCGGGCCCCTGGTGGCCTACACCACCGAAGGGGCGGCGCGGCGGTACCTCGTGGCGTTCCACCTGGCCCAGTCGACCTGGGCGACGGATGTGGGGCTGGTGATCTTCCTGCAGAACATCCTCGACCGCGCCCGCGCCGCCCACTACGCCGGCCGTTCGCAGATGATCGCCACCGGCCATGCCGCCCTGCTGCCGGACGGCGCCTCCGGCGCGACGGTCACGGACCCGCAGGGCCGGGCGCACCGCGTTCCGGCGGGCGTGGACCACTTCGCCGCCACCTACCACGCGGGTTTCTACGCCGCCGAGCGGGACGGCGTCCGCCGCGACGTCGCCGCCAACCTCCTGTCGGCCGTCGAATCCGACATCGCCCCCCGCCCGCTGGCCGTCGGGTCAGGCGGCGGGATCGAGGGCGAGACCTCCGTCGCCCGCGTCAACCGCCCGCTGTGGCCGCTGCTGGCCGCGGTGGCCCTGGCGGTGCTGACGGTCGAGTGGTGGTGCTACCACCGGCGCATCGGCGTGTGAAAGCACGGGGACGAGATGGATGACATGGACAGGGTGGGCGCAATGGACGGAGGCAGCCCCTCCCGTCCATGCCGTGCATAGCGGCCATGCCGTCCAGTCCGCCCGTGGTACATCCGGGCGCCCCGTCAGGCGCCTTCCTCGACATCCCGTCGGAGGCGATCGCGCTCGCGCCGGTAGTTGCCGGACAGGATGGGGAAGCGGCAGGAGGTCTTGGGGTCGAGGTTCTTGTCGTCGACGTGGAAGGAGGGCGCATAACGTTCCCGCTTCCATTGGTTCATGCACCACAGACGGAAGAAGCGATCCACCCACGCGGCCAGTTGCACGCCGGCGTACTGGGGGAAGCGGGGGGCCATGAGGGCGTAGACGTCGGCGGGGGTGTTCTTGTCGCGGATGGCCGCGGCTTCGATGGCGTCCAGTAACGGGTACGGCATGAGATCCGCCTCGTCGGTCTGCCCCATCGCCGGCGGCCGCAGCTCGGCCGTCGGGGTCAGGGCGTTGACGGCCGCGAGGGCGGGGATGGGCCCGATCCCGGCCGGGCCTTCGGCCTCCAGCCACGTAAGCCACTGTCTCAAAAAGGCCTTATCGATGCCCGCGATGGGGCTCACTCCGCCGGCGGTGTCGCCGTCCATCGTGGCATAGCCGACGGCGGCCTCCGAGCGGTTGCTCGTCGCCAGCAGCAGGGCGTTGTTGAGGTTCGCG
>JAAYZK010000077.1 GCA_012514895.1 Planctomycetota bacterium
CCGCGCCCGGCATCAACGACCGGTCGAGCTGCCCGCCGGCCTCTTGCGCCAGGTAGGCGTGTATGGCCTTGATCGTGTAGGGCTCGACCGGCATGCGCAGCGCCTCTTCCACGCTCACCCAGGCGTATTCCTCCGCCTCGTCGTTCAGGCGGACCTCGGTCCCCTCCGTGCGGCAGGCAAAGTCGAAAAAGAGAAAATGCCGGGACTTCCAGAACGCCGGATCGTAGACAAACTCTTGCACGCCGAGGAAGGTGATGTCCGAGATGACAAGGCCCGTCTCTTCCTCCACTTCCCGGAGAAGGGCGTCCTCCAGGCTCTCCCCCAGCTCCACGTGGCCGCCGGGCACCACGTACTTGCCGGCCCACTTGTGGGATCGCATCAGGAAAAGCCGGCCGGCGGGGTCAAAGATCAGCGCGCCGACGGTCGGCTCGGGGTAGTGTTGCCCGGATTGCGTCAACTCTCTGCCTCCTTCAGAACAGCAGGTACCAGAACAGCGCGATCTCGCGGGTGTCCCGGTCAAAGCCACGGTACAGGTGGCGGTCAAAGCCGCCCAGGCGAAAGCCGCAGGCCTCGTACAGCCGGCACGCCCCGGCGTTGATGCTCTGCGTTTCCAGCATCACGCCGGGCAGGCCGCGCTCCCGCGCCCACCGGATCGCCTGCTCCATCAGCCGCCGGCCCACGCCCTGGCGGCGGAAGGGTGGGTCTACCGCAATGTCCCAGACGATGGCGAACCGGTTCCAGTGCTCCCGGACCAGGATCTGCCCGGCGACCTTGCCGTCGACGTACGCCAGCCAGGCGGCGTGATCCTCGCGCTCGATGTAGGGCCCGGCATCGTAGACCTCCGGGCCATAGCGCTTGACGTAGGGCGCCACGGGACGCACGGTGTACGCCGGCCGGCCATCGTCGGCGAACACGGCCAGCTCGGCCTCCACCGTGAACGTGTTGTCGCAGCGGTTGAGGTCGGCCTGGTTGGCGGCGGTGAGCGGACGGATGGCGACGCCGTGCTCGACGCCGCCGAGCATGGCGGCAGGACTTTTGCTCATAAGCTAATCGATAACCTCGTCGTCTACAGCTTGACCGCAGTCCGGTTTAGCCTGTTCCTTCCGTTGTATTACCCCTGGTGATGATCTGCTGGCACAGCCGCACGCCCGCCAGCGCGTCATTGCACCAGTAGTCGGCCCCCACGTAGGCCCGAACCTGCTCGTTCAGGGTGCCGCCCCCGATGATGACAGGGACGGGCGACGAGGCAAACTCCGGCCGCGACTTGAGCAGGCGGACGGTCTCGCGCATCGGCTCGTAAACCGTCGTCAGCAAGCCCGACAGCCCGACGATGTCCGGCCGCCAGGCCACGGCCTCCTCGACAAAGACCTGGGGCGGCACGTCGACGCCCAGGTCCCGTACTTCAAAGCCGTGGGCCCGCAGCGCGAGCTGCACGATGGCCTTGCCGATGTCGTGGATGTCGCCCTTGACGGTGCCCAGCAGCACCCGGCCGCTGGCGTTCCCCGCCAGCCTGGCCTGCAGCGCCGGACGCGTTAGCTCGAGGACCTCCCGAAAGATCTCGCCGGCCATGATCAGGCCCGAGAGGTAGTATTCACCCTGCTCGTATTGCTCGCCGACCAGGCGCATGCCCGCTTCGCAAGCAGCGATGATGGCGGCGGGATCGGCCCCGGCGCTCAAGGCGGAGCGCACGGTCGCCAGGACGCCTTCTTCATCCAGGTC